>JAAUPI010000125.1 GCA_012035135.1 Microcoleus sp. CSU_2_2 | reverse complement strand
CGATCTGCGGGGGAGGGTGAAGCATTTGGACACAAACTAAGAGGGTTGGGGACACAGACTATCGCCCAAATGCTTCACCCCTACATCGATCGAATGGCTTAAGATTCTTTTTAGGAGATGTCTAATGCCCATCTCCCACTCTCCCCATCTCTGGCTCTCCCCATCTCCCCCCTCTCCCACTCCCCTTGTACGGACATTGCTACTAATTCTTAGGCCTTGAAGGGTAGGGACTTCCTCCGCCAACTGATAAAATAGTGTCATAAGCAGTGGGACTTCCCGCTTAGATGAAAATTAGTTCAATATTAAAAAATTAGGAAAGCTATGGGATTTTTTGATTCAGAAATTGTTCAACAAGAAGCCAAGCTGTTGTTTGAGGACTATCAATCCTTGATCAAACTAGGTGGGAGTTACGGCAAGTTCGATAGAGAAGGCAAGAAAATGTTCATCGCTCAGATGGAAGCAATGATGGAGCGTTACCGAATTTTCATGAAGCGCTTCGAGCTTTCCGAGGATTTCATGGCTCAGATGACTGTCGAGCAGTTAAAAACGCAGCTCAATCAATTTGGGATTACGCCCCAGCAAATGTTTGACCAAATGAACTCAACGCTGGAACGGATGAAAGCTGAACTGGAAAAGCAACCATAGGTTAGCAGTCAACTGCTTTCCTGTCAACAAACTAAGGTCGTTCAAAAGATGAAGCAGGTTTGAAATCTTGTTCAGGAACTCCTTGTAAAGCTTGGCTCATAAAATCGCGCCAAACAGGGGCGACAATAGTACCGCCAGTGGCACCGTAGCTCATCGGCGTGTAATCATCATTCCCAATCCAAACAGCCACCGACAACTGTGGCACGTAACCCACAAACCAGATATCCCGTTCTGAGGAAGTTGTACCAGTTTTTCCAGCAGCCGGTCGGCCAAGCTGGGCAGCCTTGGCAGTACCGTTATAGATTACGCCTTGTAGGGCGCTGTTGACAGAAGCTGCGGCCCACGCATCGAGTACGAGTTTGGGTTTGGGGGTATTGTCCAGCAAGACATTGCCACTGCTGTCAGTCACTTGCACGATAAACGTGGTGTCAGAATGCCAGCCATTGTTCGCGAAGGTGGCAAAAGCCCCTGCCATTTCTAAAGGGGTCAGGTCAACTGCACCCAAGGGTAAAGAAACGACGGGTTCCATCGGACTTCTGATGCCGAGTACCCGGCAAATTTCAATCACTTTATTCAATCCCACCTCTTGGCCGAGCTTGACGGCGGGAATGTTGAGCGATACTTCCAAAGCTCGGCGAATGCTGACGGCACCGGAGAAGCCACCACCGTAGTTTTGAGGGTAGTAGTAGCCGTCGCCGTCGCGATAGCCCACCGGAGAGTCGTAGACAACCGAATCGGGGCTGTATTTGCCACTAGCAAAGGCAGCATAATATATGAAAGGCTTAAAAGAAGATCCGGGCTGTCGCCGAGATTGAATGGCGCGGTTGAACTGACTCTTTTGGTAATCGACGCCGCCAACCATTGCTTTGACGAAGTGGGTGCGGGGATCGACTGCGGCTAAGGCAATTTGACCTTGATCGCGATCGTAAAACAGTCCTTGGTAGTAAAGTCGATCGTGCCATGCTTTGACGGTTTCTTCGGCCATCCGCTGCATTTTGAGGTCGATAGTTGTTTGAACGCGCATTCCTCCTTTGACCACGGCATCTCGCCCAAAACGTCTGCTCAATTCCTGAACTACTGCTTCTGTCACGTAGGGCACTTGAGAGCCACCAAAGGAGGTAATTTTACCGAGCTTAATTTTTTGTTTGCGAGCGGTAGCTTCTTCAGCCGGCGTAATCCATTTGAGCTCCTTCATCCGGTTTAAAACGATTTCTTGGCGCTCTTTAGATAACTTGTAATTGACGAAAGGACTGTACTCTTCGGGGGCGGAAATTATGCCGGCCAGCATGGCTGCTTCCGACAGGCTCAAATTTTCTGCTGATTTGTTGAAATAGCTTCTTGATGCTGTTTCAACCCCGTATAAGTTGTGACCTAAATAAATTTGATTCAGATACAACTGCAAAATCTGGTCTTTGTTGAGAATTTGCTCCAAACGGATAGACATTACCGCTTCAGCTACTTTGCGACTGAATTGCGACTTGGGAGACAGAAATAAGTTCTTGACTAGCTGCATAGTCATGGTCGAGCCACCTTCAACGGTGCGACCTTTTTCGAGGTTGACTATCAGGGCTCGGGCTATCCCGCCTGGGTTGATGCCTTTGTGGGTAAAAAAGCTGCTGTCTTCGATCGCCAGAACAGCTCGCTTCAGGTTCGGGGAGATTTTGTCGAGGGGTACGACATCTCGGTTGGCTTCGTCGTGGATGCTAGCCAGAGGTCTACCGTTGATGTCGTAAATGTGAGTGGTTTCTGTAGGAGAGTAGGTTTGCAAGATGCGAACGTCTGGCAAATTGCGAAAACTGATCGCTAAGCCAACCAGTCCGCCAGCGACTACCGAACTGGCAAGCATTGTCATGCTGAGTATGGTTCCAGCGGTCACTTTGCTGACTGACTGAACAAACTCGAATACGGGGGCTGAGTTTTCCGTGTTTTTGCGGACTGCGTTGGTTGACACGTGGATTTCACTTCCTCACTCTATTTGGGGCTTAAGACTTTTAATTTTAGATGCGGAATGGGACAATTGCCACCAGAAATGTTGGCTCGTGAGCTTTGGAACTATGCTAGCTTGTTGACGTACTCCTCATAAATGCAGATGGATTCTTAGATAATTGTGTTTTTATACGTCAACCACTGAGTTTAAGTAATTCTGCTGCACTTTGGCAAAATATTGATGATGGACGATCGCTCTCTAATGATTACTCTTAACTCTGATGATTACTCCTAACCTTTCTGGGCTTTATCGTGGCGTCAATGAAATCTTTCCCGCAAGAGCTGATTCTGAAAACCCTGAGGAAAATTTAGCCCAACTTTTGGCAAAAACCGATCGACCTTTGCGAATCAAGCTGGGAATTGACCCGACAGGGGCGGACATTCACTTGGGACACAGTATTTGCGTCCGCAAGTTGCGAGCTTTTCAGGATGCGGGTCACACCGCTGTACTACTTATCGGCGATTTTACCGCAAGAATTGGCGATCCGACTGGAAAATCTGAGACCCGGACTCAGTTGACTGCCGAACAAGTGGCTGCCAATGCCCGGACTTATTTAGACCAAGTGCGACCGATTTTAGATTTTGACACGCCCGGAAGGCTAGAAATTCGCTATAACTCGGAGTGGCTGTCGAAATTGGATTTGCCAAAGATTTTGGAACTGCTGGGGACGATGACGGTGCAGCAGATGTTGGCTAAGGAAGGGTTTGATAATCGGATCGAACAGGAGAATGCGATTTATTTGCACGAGTTTCTGTATCCGCTGATGCAGGGTTACGATTCGGTTGCCCTGGAGGCGGATGTGGAGTTGGGGGGAACTGACCAAAAGTTTAATATTGCTGTCGGAAGAGATTTGCAGCGGCATTTCGGAATCAAGCCGCAGTTTGGTTTGCTGATGCCGATTTTAATCGGGACTGACGGGGTGCAGAAGATGTCGAAGTCTTTGAATAATTATGTCGGTTTGTCAGAAGATCCGCTGACGATGTATTCTAAGTTGGAGAAAATTGCCGATAGTTCGATCGCCCAATATTTTGAACTATTGACAGATTTGCCTCTGGATGCGCTGCCGGAAAATCCGCGAGAAAAACAGAAGCTTTTGGCTTTGGATATTGTGAGTCAATATCACGGCAAGGAGGCTGCACATCAAGCTCAGTTAAATGCAATTGCGCTGGTGGTTAAAGGCGATCCTGGAGAAGCTGATGCAGTGCCGGAGTTTTCTTTGGCAAATGTGCAGTTTCCGGCTAAGTTGTTTTATATTTTGAGTGCTAGTGGTTTGTGTAAAAGTAGTGGTGATGGTCGGAAGTTGATGCAGGGTGGTGGGGTGAAGTTGGAGGGCAATAAAGTTTCTGATGTTAACCTCACTTTTGAATCACCTGTTGAATTGGAAGGTAAGGTTTTGCAAGTTGGGAAAAATAAGTTTGTGCGTTTGGTATCTTGAATTTCTTTTTTAACCGCAGATGAACGCTGATGAACGCTGATAATCGAATTATTGTTGCTTTGGATGTTGCGAGTCAAAAAGAGGCGATCGCACTTCTGGATAAACTCCCCGATGTATCTTTCTGGAAAGTAGGTTTGGAGCTATTTGTGAGCTGTGGCCCGGTAATTATTGAGATTTTGAAAGAGCGGCAAAAACGGATTTTTCTGGATTTGAAGTTTCACGACATTCCTAATACTGTTGCTGGTGCTTGTCGGGCTGCTGCTAAGTATAATGTGGATTTATTGACTATCCATTCTACTTGTGGTAAAGATGCTCTGAAAGCGGCACAATTGGCTTTGGTGGAAGGGGCGGCAGCGGTTGATAAACCGACTCCTAAATTGATTGCAATTACGCTGTTAACGAGTTTGAATTCGCGACAATTGGCTTTTGAGTTGAAAATACCTTTGGAGTTGCCGGAGTATGCTTTGCACATGGCATTGTTAGCTAAGGAAACTGGTTTAGCTGGTGCTGTTTGTTCTCCGCAAGAAGTGGAACAATTGCGGATGAGTTGCGGGGATGATTTTCTGTTAGTTTGTCCGGGCGTGCGTCCGAAATGGGCTGATGGGGGCGATCAAAAAAGATCGATGACTCCGAAGGCTGCTTTAAAAGCTGGTGCCGATTATTTGGTAATTGGGCGGCCGATTACTGCTTCTGACGATCCGGTGACGGCTTTTGTGCGGATTTGCGAAGAGTTGGAATAATAATTTGAATGTTTTTTTACCGCAGATGAAGGCTAGATTAACGCAGATGAACGCAGATAAAATTTCATCTGCGTTCCTCTGTGTTTATCTGCTGATATCTGCGATCGCGACTCCGACTCTAGCGGTTAATTTTGTGACAATTCATGCTAACAGTATGAATGATAGTTGGTATAGTTTGTTAGCTCGATCGCCCTGTCCTGCCGATTTGAAAACTTTGGTCGATCGCCTGTTGCAAGATTTGCCGAGTTATGCTAATCGCATAATTGTGCGATCGCACTTTTCTCCTAATACTAACACACCACCCGGTTACGTGCTGCCTCAAATAATTTTAGCTGGTCTGCCAGAGTTTGAACCGTTACCTTTAAATTCATGGGATGCAATTCCTGAAAATTCCATTCAAGTTTTTGTGACTACTTTAGAACGGCAGTATCGCGGCGGAAAACGAGTAGAAATTCAGCAATATCATTGGTTGTTTTTCACTAAAACTGCGAATGGGTGGGAGTTGGCAAAAATTATTTCTAGATTTGGTACTGTGGCGGATACTCGTCCTTTATTAGAGCAAGATAGCGATAAAAGTGCAATTGCTGAAGCGATTCGTTTGTGGTTGCGAGATTGTAATGCAAAAGATATCAGGTAGGTTTTCCCGCAGGCCCGCCAGGGGTTAAAAACCCCTGTCTCAAAGCTCAAGTCGGTTTTTAACCGACTGAAAAATCTACTGGCAAAATTTGTGAAACTTGTAATTTTTGGAAATGGGCGATCGAATTTTCGCTTGGGTGGGGCGGGTTTTGTAGATTGTGGGTGAAAATCAGAGATTGTTGGTGAAACCCGCCCCTACCAATCACCCATAAAAATTTATGACAAATCTTCTTTCAATTCGTCAAATTTTGCTTTAATTGCTTGCATATCTTGCCACATATACCATTTCGGACTTTCGGGTTCCTTGGAAGGATTTCGTAGCAAGTACGACGGGTGGAAAATCGGCATACACAGGCGATTTTCCCATTCAATCCACTGACCTCTAATTTTGCTAATCTGTCGCTTGTCGTTAATCAAACCTTTGAGGGCTGTTGCACCGGTTAATAAAATAATTTTGGGATCTAAAATGCGAATTTGTTCCAGCAAGTAAGGTTTACAAGCTTCTATTTCTTTTGCTGTCGGAGGGCGATTGTTGGGTGGGCGACATTTGATGACGTTAGCAATGAATACGTCTGTTTCTGTATTGAGTCCTACTGATTCTAAAATCTTATCTAAAAGTTGGCCCGATCGCCCGACAAATGGCAATCCGGTTTCGTCTTCATTTTGTCCCGGCGCTTCTCCAACAATCAAGATTTTTGCTTGAGGATTACCCCGCCCGATGACGGCATGAGTGCGGCTGTTACCTAATTCGCAGCGGTGACAGCGGTTGCAGTGTTCGGTTATTTGCTCAATATTTTGATAAGTGCCGGGAGGAATGGGAATTTTGGCATTTGTCGGTATTGAGTCTGTCTGGATAGAGGCACTTTGAGCGCTGTCAAAAAGGCTGAGTTGCAAGTCGCTGGACATATATCTAAAGATAGATAATAGAGATTTTTTTGAGGCTAGGAGGGTTTGATGCCCATCATAATTGCATTTACTATCAGCAATAGTTTTAGTAAACACTACTATCACTGTAGCACGTATGGGTAATCTAAAACCCAAAATCTAAAATCTAAAATCCGACGCTCCGATCGCCTATTTTAACAGTTACGATCACCAGGATTTGAGCATTTTCAAATCCTTGGCTCAAGCCAAACCATGAAAGCATAAGCTTAAATGAGGCTAAATTATCTCCGCAGACGATCGCTCAATTAATCGGCGGGCAACCGTTTGAATTCCGGTGTGTTCGTAATAGTTGGTAGTCATGTCTAAAAAAGCTGCCACGTAATCCAATTTATCGTCAGTAACATCAATATACTGTTTGAGATTCCCCAAAACTAATTGTGGAGTTAAGCCACGAGATACCACTAAATTGTTCATCCAACCTTGTGCAGAAGCGAAAGTTGCGGTCACGAATTTGAGCTTGTCTGAACTGCTGCCACCGGGAATTAGGTTGCTGATATTTTTGAATGTTGAGTTTTGCTGCAATGTGGAAATATTCAATCCGCCTAAGGTATTTTGCGCTACTCTCACAAAATCAGGGCCGAGGGGAATTAAACCGTCAATGCAAACTAAAGCAGCCATCCGCATCACCGATTCATCTTGGTAATGAGATAAAGAGTTAGCAAAACTTCCAATGTTATCAATGGAAATTTTGTTGAGTTTGCAGAACGCTATTAACTCGACAACAATTTTGAGGCACAAGTCAATAGTTTGAGTTGTGTCAGCTTTGGGAGTCAGGCGGTTCAGGAAGGAGAGAAAGCCGATGTTTTCGCCGATTTTATTGGCGATAGCCGTTGCACCTAAGGCAGAGTCGGCACTGTCCGCCAACTGGTAAAGTCGGAGTGTGGCTTGATATGGTTCGTTGGGATCTGCGTACAGTGCGATCGCCCGATCGCGAATTTTTTCAACTTTTTTGCGACCTGTTTCTCCTGTAATAGATTGAATAGTATTATCAAAACTTGTAAAATTATTCCACTCGCCCGGAACCACAAAATCGAGAGATTTCAACATCATCACAGTGACGCCACTTGACGGCAAATTGTCAACCAATTCTACGATAGATTTGCTCATCACAAACTCCCCAATAGCAGATTTAAAAGTGTTCTATCAAATACTCCAACTTCGACAAACCCCATTCCCGATTTTGATGCCCGTAAAATAACGGTCAACAGTCAACTGCTATCACTCACTATCACAAGTTAAGTTTCATTATATAGAGCGACATAAATTTTCAGGATATGTTACAATGAGTGGCGCAAAAAAAAAGAACATAAAATATGACTGTTGCAGTTAACACATCTCCAGGATTAGCATCGCGCTTAGTAAATGGTGTACTCTCCATCAAGCCTTTAGCCGATTTAGCCAAACACCAAGCGCGGGAAATGATGATTAAAAGAGCCGAAAAAATAGGAGTACCTTGGCGACAAGAAGCCCAAGCACTTTTAGCCCGGAATTGGGATGCAGAATTACTCAGCGTCCAAAACCCCAATCTTATTTATCCGAAATATTATCTAACTTCTTTCCACGCCTACGAAAAAGGCAATATGAGTTGGGAAGCCGCGACAGAAGTTGAAGTTGCCGCCCGCGCTGTTCATGCCGGAATTTGGCCGGAAGCGGGTGCAGAAGGCGATGCTAAACTTCGCGAAAGCTATCACGAAATAGTCAAATCTCAAATTGCTAAAGCACCGCAAGATATTGTGGATTTGGGATGCAGCGTGGGAATGAGTACCTTTGCACTTCAGGATCTTTACCCCCAAGCGAATACTGTCGGCGTGGATTTGTCGCCTTATTTTTTAGCAGTTGCTCAATACCGTTCTCAACAGAAACAATCTGAATTGTCAAACCAAAAATCTCCGACTTGGATTCACGCTGCTGCTGAATCTACTGGTTTGCCTGGGAATGCTTTCGATTTAGTTTCTATCTTTCTAGTTTGTCACGAATTGCCCCAAAAAGCAACTATTGAAATATTCCGGGAAGCGAGGCGTTTGCTGCGCGATGGCGGACATTTGGCAATTATGGATATGAATCCAAAATCGGAAATTTATGCCAAAATGCCTCCTTATATTTTGACATTGCTCAAGAGTACAGAGCCTTATTTGGATCAGTATTTTGGGTTAGATATCGAGCAAGCTTTGGTAGATTCTGGTTTTGCACAGCCGACAATAACTTGCAATACTCCCAGACACCGGACTATTGTTGCTGAGGCAATAAATAGTCCGGTTTGATGTTTCAAAAATGTTGGCGATCGTCGATGATGCTTTTAGATACCCGACTTTTATAAGAAGTCGGGTATCTGGGTGTTTTGTTTTTTAGGTTGGTCTATTAGGAAGTATTAGGAATCGATCGATCGCAAATTCCGTACATCCTCAAGGCTAAGCCCTGTAATTTGGCTAATCGTTTCATCGTCTAGCCGCGCCAGTAATTGTCGGGCGATCGTCAACTTCTCCTCTCGCTTTCCTTGTTCTATACCTTGTTCTATTCCTTCCTCGCGTGCTTCCTCAGCAGCTTTCAGAATCGCTCCTTGTTGGTCATAAATAAACTGTTCTCTTCTGTCCAAATCTTCGACTTCTTCTCGGCTTAACTTGGCTTGATTTGCAATCTCAAACGCTTGATGTATTTCCGGTATGCTATCCATTGTTTCGGGAACTGATGTCAGACTTCTGGCATTTTTCATGAAATAAATCCATCGATCTGCCAGCGTCTCTAGTTGATCCAGTTCTTTGGTAAATTTCGGCAACTCTACAAACACTAAATCCAGATCATTTTCGGGATAGGTAAAGTTTTTATTGACTTCTTTGTACACAAATCTCGAAATAAATTCTTCCGTATCAGTAAACATCTCAAAATCAGTAATTGTCAGAGCAATCACTGGCTTCAGCAATCGATAGCCTTGTGCTGCTTCTAATTGAAAAGCATAGGTTTTCGCTGCATTGTACAAAACTCGCTTGCCAAAAGACTGTACGTTAAGCACTTGCATCTCAATAATTACTAATCTGCCATCGCTGAGTTGCGCTTTCACATCGAGATAGCTATCTTTTAACCCTTCAATTTTGGGTGGTAAATTTGGGTTGATAATTTCTAAGTCTTGGATGGTGGGATTGCCTTCATAAATCAAGGCGTTGAGAAAGCTAATTAGAATATCTTTGCTTTCTGAGGAACCGAATATTTTTTTGAAGGCGTAATCGGTTTTCGGGTTGATAAATATCATAAATTTACTTCCGTTAAAGATGAAGAGAGGAATTCGCTATAGCCGATCGCAAACTCTCAGTTAGAGTGATGATTTTGTTCAGATAATGGCTTGATATTTTCTGGCAAATGTGCGGTGGCGATGGCCAACACTGGCTCCTCCGGCATCTGTTCCTCATCGATCGGAATTTGGCAAGAAATCAATTCTGTGACGATACGATCGCCCAGAGCATCTTCCCAATCCTGCAATTGTTCTCTGGCTTTGACCGGCTCATTGACAGCCACGTCTACACCCATTTGTTGAAGGTTGAGACTGTGGGCGGTCGATCGACGGTTGACGCACTCCACCAACCAAACACTCAATCCAACTGCCGCCATCAAAGGTAAAACAATTCGGTAATCTCTAGTCAATTCAAACATTAACAAAATTGCTGTCAGCGGTGCTCTGGCACTACCAGCAAGCACGGCGGCCATTCCTACCATTGCATAGGCAGGAGGGCCCGCAACATGATCTCCCAAAGCCGGTACCATTGCCAAAAAGATGCCATAAGCTGAACCCAGGGAAGCACCCAAAAACATCGCCGGTGCAAAAATACCACCTACTAAACCGCTGCCGAGACTAAGTGCTGTCACTGCCAATTTCACAAACAATAACAGCAGGAGTAATGGCAAAGAAAACTCAACATCTTGAAGCATGGCTTCGACTGTTTCGTAGCCGACGCCCAAAACTTGGGGTAACAGCAAAGCGACTAAACCGACACAGGCCCCGCCGATTATGGGGTGAACCGGTCGCGGCAGTCGTCCCACCCAAGTAAATCCTCGGACTTTACCCTGAAACAAGCGTTCTGCCAGTTGAATTGCTTCGGTGTAGGCGAGGGAAACTACGCTAGCCAAAAGCCCCAATCCCATGTAAAAAGGCAATTCTAAAGGGCCGCGCACGTCGTAGACTGGTAGGGCAAAAGCCGGCTGGGCTCCCAAACAAATTTGAGCTAGAAGTGCCGAAACTACGGCTGCTAGCAAAACAACACTGACTGATGAGGTGGCGAAAGTGCTACCGAGAACAACTTCTAAGGCAAAAAACACTCCGGCGATGGGAGCATTAAATCCGGCAGATAAGCCAGCAGCCGCACCGGCGCCAAGAAGTAAATGCTGCCTTTCTGGAGAGAGTCGCAAAACTTGAGCCAGCAGCATTCCGAAGTTGGCGCCGATTTCCACGCTGGGGGCTTCTGGGCCGAGGGAGGCGCCGGTGCCTAGGGAAACTGAGGCGGCCACCATTTTAGTGATGGGTTTGAGGGGGGAGAGTTCTTGCAAGCCGCGAGTGGCTGCGATTAGGGAAGACATATTGGGGCCAAAATCCCGAAACCGCCAGCGCATTAAGCCGATGACGACTCCGCCAAGGGTGGGAATGCTGGCTAGCGTCCAAGGGCCTGCTTTGGCGATTACCCCCATGAAGTCTTCCAGCATCAGGGTATGGATGAAGTGGATTAAATAGTGGAAGGTAATGACGCCTGCACCAGTGACTCCGCCGATGATCAGGGAGAGGATGAGCAGAAGGGTTTCTGGACTAGGATGCAGGCGGTTGAACAGCGGACTCAGCGGGGAAGCATGGGGAGGTTTTGCTGGCGGGCCGGGCGACAGCAGTTCCACAGGAGGGGTGGCTCTCATTGAGGGATTAATTCTTCTGTGAGAATTTAGATAATATTACATTTTATTTCTTATTTTAATTTTGAGTGATTTGGAGAGAATTGACAACTTAATTAAGGTGGATTTTAGGGAGATTTTTTTGGTGGGCTGCTGGGCTAGGAACGGACTTAACGGAGGGTCGGTAAATTAGAGGTTGGAAATTGTATGCCAAGTTACATTTAATCTTTCAGGAATTCGCCAAGAATGCTGATTGAGTATATTTGCGTACTCATCCGATTTTAGATTTTAGATTTTAGATTTGAGATTTCTCCGTTGGCGGAATTCTGGCTTTGGGTTTGCCGATCGACATTAGCGGATCGCCAATAGTGGTAATTTTCCAGGGACGGGATTCTAGCTGGCGGGTTGCGATTAAAAATGGGGCCGATCGCAACAGTCGATCGACCATTAATTTGGGCGGAATAAATGCAGATAGCAAAGGTTCGTTGACACTCCCAACATAGGCATAAGCGCCATTTTCTAACCACCGTCCCGCAACAGTATTTTTGTCATCTGGCGCAGCAGCAGACCAACTGTGAATCGCGTGAACGACTGCGGGAAATTTGAGTTTTGGTAGATCCTCTACTGAGGCGTCGCCATTGCCAACTTGAAATGATTTTGGATATCCTTTTGAATTCATCAATACTAGATCGAACGCCCATGCTGTTGATGCTAACTTGCGCCAGGTTTCTAGGCTGGCTTCCGGTTTTTCCACTACTTTGACATCAAAACCTAATGTTTTTAGCTTGCTAGCTGCTGCATTCATTTCATATTCTTTCCACGCTCCTTGTTTTGGGTAACTGTCGTAAAGCATGGCTGTTTGCGTATCGAGAAATATGGCAGACATTGCTTGATAGAGCGATCGCGCCTCGGAACCGTAAATCCAGCCGATCGCGGCCCAGCGAGTTCCGTTGGGGTGTCGTCCCAAACCGTCGGTGACTGCTAATTGTTCGTCTGGTTTTTCAGGGGATTGATATTTGACAGCTAGTTGGCGTACAATGGTTAAAGTGTCGATCGCATCTCCGAGTTGAGAGTAAAAATATCCGGTGGATTCGACGGCTGTTTTAACTGCTGTTTGCAAATTTTCCCACTGTTTGCTGTTAAGAGAATCGTTAGGCTTTCCGAAGTTGCTTTCTAAAAATACTAAGGGTTGACCGCGGGCGGCTGCCAAAGCAACTGCTGCCATCCTTGCGGAGTCATTTTCGGATGTTATAACTACTCCTGGTGGTTCCCAACCGAGTTCGATCCATTTGGCTTTTAAGCTTTGAGAATCCGTAGCATTCCAGGCTGCTGCTGAGGCATTCAGCATTAATTGTTGAAGTTTTTGACCTTTTGGGAGTTGCTGTTTGATCCTCGGTAAACGGACTATTTCAGCGGGTTGAAAGCGCTGCAAAAACATGGGCGTATATTTGTCATCGTCAATCAGAATTGGCCAATGCCCTTTGAGGTTCCATTTGGCGATCGCTGCTAAGAATGTGGCTTCGTCTGGTACGATAACTACGCGGTTAACAATTGGTATGTTGTCGCGCAGGATGTTTACTCGCAGCCCGACTTGAACTGGCCAGGGTTCTTGTTTTGCTGATGAGGCTAGTTTAAAGGATTTTTGGAAAGCGCGATCGCACCCGATACCGATTGTTGCTAAGCTGAAAATTAGGGCGATCGCCAGTAATTTAAATTTTAACCGTTTTTTCATAAGAGTTCGGGTAGGGAAAAAATCCGATGTAAATACGAGAAATTCTAGAAATTTTTAGGCAATTTTTTAGGCGCTACTATGAGAGTTTTAGAAGAGGTTTTTGGAAGTCTCAAACAGAAAAAGATTGTCAGTGCGATCGGACTGGCAACTTTCAGCAGCGCCTTAGCAGCTACAAGCTTTTTGATTTTCGCAGCGAACAGTTGGTCAGTCAAGCAGCGAGTAAAACATTTGCTAGTAGCGAGAGAATGTCGGAAGTGCAATCTCTCAGGGGCTAATTTGAGCGGTGTTTTTATGGAAGGCGTCAATTTAGAAAATGCCAACCTCCAAGGTGCTAATTTGTGGAGTACCAATTTAGTAAATGCTAACTTAAAAAAAGCAAATTTGACGAGTGTTTACCTGATAAGTAGCAATCTGGGAGGGACAAATCTCGAAGGAACTAATCTAGAAAGCGCTTGGTTGGAGGATGCTTATTTGGGAGGTGGTAAGTTGAGAAATGCTAATTTACAAGGTGCTTTTCGGAAAGTAGTCATGATTCATTAGTAATTTGAAATAATAATCAGTAAAAGAATGGTGCATCGCTACGACAATTTTGGCTATTCGCAACTATACATTAGCGACGCACCATGCCGCATCATCAACAGGATGAATAGCTGGGATTTGGTATCATGTGATTAACCTCCTAAAATGACTACAAATTGTTTGATTTTTAGGCGATGGCTTTGAAATAAGACTCAGCGAACTGCGCGATTTGGTCGGCCTTGTCTCGTCCATTCACTATTGTCCTAGCGTTGAAGAAATCTCGATCGGCACCAACAATGAAATCACTCAAACCTACACCCGTAAAGCTACCATCGCGCATTCCCCGAACCAGAATCATCGCAGCAATTTCAGGGAGAGCGGCTTTTTCGGGACGATCGATCAAATTAATTCCGAGTTTGTCACTCCAAATTCGATAGTTCCGACGACCCGTAATTTGGACGAAACCTCTGCCTTTGAAGCGAGGACCATCACCGGGTTCAGTATTCCCTAAATCTTCGCGACCTTCATAATCCCACCCATCAGCTAATTCCATCATGAATCGCCCAAAATGGGATTCATGTTCTGCTGTTGCAAAAACATAGGCAATTTGCCCTCGATCGACAACTCCATCCTTGAGACATTGATTCAGGATAAGAGGCAAATTTTTCTTAGCAAAGGGGCGAATTTCCGATGGGCATTGAGCAATATCTAAAATATTATCAACGCTAGAGAAACCAGGTGGCATATCCCAAGTCTTGGGCGTGCGACTAACTATTGTGATTTCTTCTGGCTTCACCTTCAGCAACTCAGCCCAGGTATTGCGATCGACTTTACCTGTTACCTTTAATCCACCGGGGACAAATTTGCTGCGATCGGCGGGGCGCATCCGTTGAAATTGCTCAACTGCTGCCTTAGTTACAGGCCCAAAAAGTCCGTCAATTTTGGCATCTTTTGGTAATAATCCCCAATCTTTCAAGCGTTTTTGCAGGATTTCGACATCATCAATCAGGTGAGGGGTATCAATAATCCCGTCATTGATTTGTAACTCAACTTTTTCAATCGCCATATTCAGATCTCCAAGTAGTAATAATGAATTTCTCTGGACTCGCGCCAGCGAGCAGAATGTCAGATCGTGTCCGGTTATATAACGACTATATGTTTGTAGTAAAGACTTCTGTCCTTTGTTGCAGATTTGGGAACAATGCGGACTAAAGTTCTCACTACAAACCTTTTTTATTCGACAGAATTCACCGGACGCGATCTCAATTGCAAACCCAGGAACTTTTCAGAGTTATTTAGAAATTCGATGCAGCCACATTGTTGCAGTGGATTCGATCTTGTTACTGTCCCAAGAGTCATAAAAAGATAAAGCTTCACGCCAACTAAAGGCATTGCCAGCGGAGGATATCAATTTACGACTGTATAACTTGTTTTCGCCCTTGTTATCTGGTGAAAATTGGGAATTTTTTCGATAGCCTGAGTAGAACCATTCTCCGGCTGGATCGTTCACAAAAAAGTCACCATTGTTGTTGTAACCGCGAATAACTAAAATGTGACCAGGCCGAGTCCAATAGCCATGCAATATACAGATCTCGCCAGAATCGAGAGACCGAGTGATATCTGAAAGTTTTCCCCTCAATGTCAAATTATCTCTCAACCCTAAACCGTCTAACAATCTTTTGATGCCATCTGGAGAACCGTGATCTATTCCCAGCCGATCGAAACGTTTTTTAACATCATCCTCGTACTGGGCAAAGGGACCTAAATCTGCAACTTGAAAGTATTTCAGACACATTGCTGAACTTGTAGCACCGCAAGTGCGCCAAGGTTGAATTTCGTTATCCTCTTGACTGAAATACGGAACGTTATGATTAACAGTCATAATTTACCTCTAGGTAAGTTTTGTAAACGATTGATTTTGCTTCAGACCATTTGTTTCAACTGATATTTATACAGTAGCGAGTTGTTGTTGTAGTGTCTATATGATTAAATTAGTTCTTAAACTTAAAGAGAACCAAAAAATACTGAGTAAATCTTAGTTTAACTAAGTAAATCTCAGGAAATCTTAGTTTAACTAAGTAAATCTCAGGAAACTTCATGGAAGCTGCTTTCCGAAGCTTTAGGGGAAGAAGTCAGTAAAAGAAATTTTAAAGCGGCATTGGAAAGGCGATCGCTCTTGCAGTTCAGATCTAGCCGCACAGCCAATTACACCAAATCCGGGTTTCCCATCCCCGTTATAATTGGTATGGTGCGTCGCTATGAGATCTGCCAATAGCAACGAGAGTTGTTCGTAGCGACGCACCCTACATTTACTACATTTACGAGATTATAAAAGGGGTAA
>JAAUPI010000124.1 GCA_012035135.1 Microcoleus sp. CSU_2_2 | reverse complement strand
ACTAATGGTAAGGTGCGTCGCTGATTGATTGTCGATTTTTTGAGGGATTCAAGGTGGCGACGCACCCGAAGACTAATGGTAAGGTGCGTCGCTGATTGATTGTCGATTTTTTGAGGGATTCAAGGTGGCGACGCACCCGAAGACTAATGACTAATGACTAATGACTTCTTCCAACGAATGTTATTCACCAGATTTTGTTTCCTGAGTTTGCGATCGAATCACGGCACTCCAGTCATCATTATTAACAGCAGCTTCCAAATCCTTAGCGCGTTCGCCATCACTTTTTGCTGTTGTTTCTAACTCTTTGGTAAGAGTTGAATCAGCCATTGCTTTGCGCAATTTTAGCTTTTTTTCTTCATAAGCTTTTTGTTCGTCAGCAGACATAGCAGCGCGCGCTGCTTCACCTACCGTACTCGCCCACATTTCACTGTCGGCGCCGTTTCCAGGCGGAATGCTGCCAATTTCTGCAATCCAAGCATCGCGCAAGTTTTCCATTTCTTCCCGCTTCGGAAATTTGAAAGTTTGCACCCGCATAAATGCACAACTTTTGCTGCCATTTTGGGCAATGTGACTGTTGATAGAAAGCAGGATATTTCGCGAATAACCTACATACTGAGTTTGATGAAAAGTGTCGATTACAGCATAAACACCGGCGACTTTTGCGTTAGTTGCCAAATCGCGCCACGCCGCGATCGGCATTATTTGCGTCCCATCATTTTCTAATGCAGCAATTGCAGCAACTGCGCTATGTTCTTGATCGGAACTGTATAAAAAGTTGTGCAATCCCTCATGGGCTACAGGTACGTTTTGATGTTCGATCGGTAAATCTCGATCGGCATTCACTTGATTAGCTTCCATTAAATCCAATTCCTCAAACAATATCAAATTTACTAATTCACGACTTACGCTGCATTCCTTCTATTTTACACAGACCCTACAAGTAGAGTCTGTGCGTTCAGGACTATAATTAAATCTCTGGTGGTATCGATCGATCTAACTTGCTGAGATTTGTTGCAATTCTTCAGAAGTCAATTTAACCTCGATCGCCTGCACAGAGTCTTCAATACTCGATACTTTGGTTGCACCGGGAATCGGAACGATGCAGGGCGATTTTGCCATCAACCAAGCTAATACTATACAGTAAACCGAGACATTTTTTTCGGTTGCTAATTTGGCGATCGCAGGTATGTCTTGCAAGCTGGTAGCGCGACGGCTTCCTCCTAGAGGACTCCAAGGGAAAAATGTCAGTTTTTCTGTTTCGCAATATTCCAGCACGCCATCTGATTCTGGCTGTCGGTGCCAAGGATTGTATTGATTCTGAACCGAGACAATTTCTACTGTATCGCGGGCACGTTTGATTTGTTCTACAGAAAAGTTGGAAACTCCAACAAATCGAATCATTCCTGCTTCTACCGCTTCTTTTGCAGGTGTTAGCGATTCCTCGATCGTATAACTGGGATCTGGCGAATGATATTGCCAAAGATCGATCGGTTTCTGCCCGCCCAATGCTTCAAAACTTTCCCGAATTGTCTTGCGCAAATGGTGCGGGTTGCCGTTGCGCGTCCAAGAACCTTGAGGCCGCATTAAGCCACCTTTAGTGGCGACGGTGACAGCTCTAATATCTCCCGTATACTGTTGTAAAGCTTTGGCAATCAGTTCCTCGTTATGGTGTTTGTCGGATTGATCTTGGCAGTATGAATCTGCCGTATCAATTAGTGTCACACCCAAATCGAGAGCGCGGTGGATTACTGCTATTGCTTGCGATTCTGGAGGCCTGCCACTTAAGGACATTGGCATTCCTCCCAAACCAATTGCGCTGATAGTAAAGTTAGTGTTTCCGAGTTGTTTCTTTTTCATTGATTTGCCCTGGTTTTCTTCGTAATTTGTACTTTAGATTGCTATCGTTATTTAAAAATATGTAGTCTTACACTATAACAATCAACTGTCAACTGTCAACCGTCAACAAATTAAATTATATAACTAACTCGAAGCGCTGGTGTAAAATCGGAGTGCAAATTCCCAGAAGTAGCGGGAAGCACACAAAAGTGCGATCGCCAACATCCCAGCCCCTGCTATCCAAACTATATCACCTCTCCCCAGCATTGCTTCTGCCGGTACGGTGGTGAAGAAAGCAACGGGAACTACGAATGTGAAGAAAAATCGGTAAGCTGCGGGATAAGCTGCCATTGGAAATCTACCTGCTTCTAGTAATCCTCTCAGAACTTCAGTAACATTGTAAATTTTGACAAACCAAATACTCATAGCACCTAACATAAACCAGATGCTGTAAAGACTCACCATGCCAAATAATAGCGGTATTGCTGTTAAGAAATAGTTGCTAATTTGGACTCCAAGTTTGTTAGCAGCATAAACCAGCAATACTGTACCGAAGATTAAATCGGGCATTCCCCAAGGAGAAACCTTGTTCGCAGACAGCCAGAATTGAGAACTAATTGGTTTTAGGAGTACGAAATCGAGGGTTCCTTGCTGAACTCGATCGACAATGCGGTTGAGGTTGGGGGCTAAAAAAGTTGACGAAAAGCCCTGTAATATGGTAAAAATACCGAGTACAACTAAGGCTTCTTCCCATTTCCAGCCAGAAAACGTGTAGCCGGTGCGGTAGAAGAGAAATAGCCCGAACAAGCTGCCAGCAAGATTTCCAATGCTGCTGAGGGCTGCCAGGAGAAAGTTGATTCGGTATTCTAGTTCCGCCGCGATCGCCACACTCCAGAACAGTTTTATGATGTGCAAATATCGTCCCATTTTTTGAACCATTTTCTGCGGTTAAAAAGCCTAGGTTTTATATTTTATTATAAAAGTTGTGTAAAGTTAACTTCAAATAGGGGCAACCACGGGGCCACAAGGCCCCTACAAGAATTACACAAATGATTTAGGTTAGCTATATATACGATCGACCAACTACCAACTGCCAACTGCCTTCCTTCAGCCTATTTGCACCAAAGTATTGCAAGAATTTGTTTTAGCGTGTCCCAGCAGCTCGTTCATCACTTCTGTAAATAATTCAAACACTCTTGCTGCTAATTCTAAAGCTTGTTGACGTTCCGAATCAGTAAGTTTTATTTCTTCCAGAACTTCCAACATCTCTGGCGTATTTAAAATATGATGATTTTCTAAACGCACGTAACCTCCTCCCAAATAGACGTATTCTTTTTTGACAATTTTCTGTAATTCCATTGCCACCGCCAGCGCCTTTTCAAAAAAAAATGTAGCAGTTCCTTCTAGAACTTCAGCTAACACCAGTTTCTGAACAGGAGCAGCTTGAAAAGCGTAGCGTTCGAGGACAGAGCAAAGCGATCGCGTTTTTTTAGTTTCTTCACCCCAAAGCAGTCTGAAGTCGCCATAACTCATTGATTGATTGCTGCTCAGTTCCTCTAGGTATTCCAGATTCTCTTGCCAGTAGTAGTTCTCTTTGTAAGTATATCTATTGATCAGTTCTTGAATGTTGTTAGTGCTAGAAGATTCTCGGAGGACGTACTTATTTAAATCGCTTAAACCCACAGCTAAAAGATCGAGCACGGGTACAAAAATTAGTCTTTGTCTTGGATGAATATTTCTATTTTCCAGAAATTCAAACAACGGCAGTCGCGCAAATTCTTGTTCTTTACGATCTATAAATGCTATAACTTCTTTCATAGCCTTCCCCTCACTCACTTATTTCATTAGGCTATTTGCGCCTTCATTAATTATCCGTGTTTTTCAGGAGAGATAATTGTGTTTCTTGTCATATATATCTTGTATTTCACATCATAAATAATTGTGTTTGTAGTCACTAATACTTGTGATTTACATCATATTGTGCTGCACAAATGAACCGAGATTTAGAGCGAAGATGCTCCCAGCTAGACTTACTGCTGTTGCCATGCTTGTAAATAACCACTAGATGCCCGGATGTTGGGGTTCCGATTTTGGATTTAACACGATTTTTGCTACAAGTTCATCAATTAGCACGTATCATAAATTGAACCTCCAAAATCTAAAATCATTTGATAATTTCCAATTCCCAGAATTGCCTTTGGGTGCGTTCTGAGTTAATCTATTTTTTAGATCAGTTAATAAAATTCTAGGAGAAGAGCTTGGAACGCACTTTTTTAGCGATTAAGCCCGATGGTGTACAGCGCGGACTCGTCGGCGAAATTATCGGTCGTTTTGAAGCCAAGGGCTTTAAGCTAGTTGGCATGAAGCTGATGACGGCGAGTCGCGAACTGGCGGAACAACATTACGATGTTCACAAAGAAAAACCCTTTTTTGCGGGACTGGTGAACTTTATTACTTCTAGCCCTGTGGTAGCAATGGTGTGGGAAGGCGACGGCGTTGTGGCGTCGGCGAGGAAAATAATTGGGGCAACAAATCCTCTGAATGCAGAACCGGGGACAATTAGGGGCGATTTTGCTGTTAATGTCGGCCGCAATATAATTCATGGTTCAGATGCTGTAGAAACTGCCCGTGGAGAAATTAGCCTCTGGTTCAAAGAGGAAGAATTGAGTGCTTGGACACCTTGTTTAACTCCTTGGATAGTTGAGTAATTTGGAATTTCTCCCGATTATTAATCGGGAGAAACTATTAGGTTCAAGCTAATATTACTAATTGCAAAACTTCCACTTAAACAATAACTAAATTATCTCTGTGTACCACGGTCTCTACACCCGCATAGCCTAAAATATCAACAATTTTATCTGAATGGCAGCCCTGAATTTGTCTCAATTCCAAACTGCTGTAATTCACAAGTCCTTTAGCAATTTCCTTGCCTTCTGCGTCGCATAACCGCACGGCATCCTCAGCTTGAAAGTCTCCTTCTACTCGAGCAATTCCCGCAGCTAAAAGCGATTTTCCGCCTCGGGCAATTGCTTTGACAGCACCCGCATCTAAGTAAAGTTTTCCAGCCGGAATTAGCACGTTAGCTATCCAATGTCTGCGAGCATTTACAGGGCGCTGTTGAGGCTCAAATTGAGTGCCGATCGACTCTCCATTGAGTATTTTCTCTATATTACCAGGAAAACGGCCGTCGGTGATGACTGTGCGAACTCCCGATGCAGTTGCTATTCTCGCCGCCTCAATTTTTGTCACCATCCCGCCGGTTCCCCAACCGCTGCGGGAGTCTCCTGTTTGCACCTGAAATTCTGTTAGCTGTGCCATACTTTGTACTAATACAATTGGTTCGGCGTCGGGATTGCTGCGCGGATCGGCCGAATACAATCGATCAACATCTGTAAGTACGAACAACCAATCTGCTTCTACTAAGCTAGCTACTAATGCTGAAAGAGTATCGTTATCGCCAAATTTAAGTTCATCTACTGCTACAGTATCGTTCTCATTGACGATCGGAATAACGCCCAATCGTAGTAGTTGTTGAAAGGTATTGTAAGCGTTAACATAACCGTTCCGCTGCACTAAATCGCCCCGTGTGAGCAAAACTTGAGCGATCGGCTGTTGTAAAGTAGTAAATAAGTCGTCGTACACCCGCATCAGTCGCCCTTGCCCGACAGCCGCTACAGCTTGTTTGAGAGCAATATTTCGCGGGCGTTCTGTCAAACCCAAACGCGCACAGCCAACCCCAACTGCCCCAGAAGAAACCAAAACTACTCGATGGCCTTGGTGTCGCAAACTTGCCAGAATTTCGACTAATGCAGCAATAGTTGAAAGAGCTAAGTTCCCCGTAGTCGATCGAGTCAGCGTTGAAGTTCCTATTTTAATAACAATAGTTTTAGTCATTAGTCATTAGTCATTAGTCATTAGTCCGACGTTGTAGGGTGCGTCGCCACCCTTAACTCTCTCAAACAATAGACAATCGATCAGCGACGCACCTTACAACTGTCAACTGTCAACTATCAACTGTCAACTGTCAACTGCCTAATCTTTCGTTTTCAGAGAAGCCCCCAAAGCTTGAGATACCCAAACTTCAAAAGAGCGCACCGGATACTTCCGAACCGCCTTCCCAACATCGACCATTGGTTCCACTAAGATAGTAAACATACCCAAACGATTACCTGCCAAAACATCAGTAAAAAGTCGATCGCCCACCATCGCCACCTGTTCCACCGGCAAATTCATCCCGGCCACAGCCTTTCGCAACTTGCGGCGCGACGGTTTAGCAGCACCCGTGATGTAAGGTAAATTCAAAGACTCAGCAATCCGACCGATCCGATTCTGACTTAAATTATTGCTTGCCAACCATAGCGCTACCACAGGTTTAATCTCTTTCACCCACACACCGAGTTCGGGAGAAGCATTAGTTGCCGTGATTGGAACGAGAGTTTCGTCCACATCCAACACTAATCCTTTAATCTCATATTTCTCAAGAATATCGGGCGTTAGATTCACCACCGAATTGCCTAGAACTAAGTCAGGCTGTAATAGTTTACCCCAAGACATAATGATTTTAGATTTTAGAGTTTAGATTTTAGATTGAGAAATAAGCAATTGGAATTTACAGATTGAGAAAGTAAAAAGTCAAAAGTGCATAATTTTTCCTCTGGCTTTTGCTCGATCGCTTTTGACTTTTTACTTTGAGATTAGTCATTACCGAGCTATTGACCCGATCGCACTTTTTGGTCAACTTGAGCCACAGCAGCATCGTGTTCGGCCTGCGTCCGGCTGAAAATATGAGTGCCGTCGTATCGCGCCATAAAATACAAGTATTCTGTATTTTCAGGAGTGAGAGTCGCTTCCAAACTTGCTATTCCCGGAGCTGCGATCGGAGTTGGCGGTAATCCTACATTTATATAAGTATTGTAGGGAGAAGGCGTTTCCACCTGCTTAAAAGTCAGAGGTTTCTCCTTAGTTTGCCTGATGCCGAGAGCATATTCAACTGTCGGGTCAGAACCCAACGGCATACTTTTTTTCAAACGGTTGTTGAACACCCCAGAAATGCGATTGCGTTCCGAAGCAACTACAGCCTCTTTTTCCACAATACTCGCCAGCGTCACCCACTCTTTCAAACTCAGCTTAGTATTCTGCTGACTTTTTTGATAGACCGGCAAAGCCAACTGCTCGAAACGACCGAGCATTTGTTCGATGGCAGCTTTTGGAGTAATTCTGTCGCCGTCTAGCTGATAAGTATCCGGGTACAAAAATCCTTCCAAATGAGGCAGCCCGCTAGGCAGCCAAGGGTACTCAGCGTAAGGAACTTGACTAGCGGCCGCCATAAATTCCTGGGCTGGGAAAAAACCTTGCTTTTCAAAATAAGCGCTCATTTGTTGCAATGACCACCCTTCTGGAATCGTGAAACTTTGCTGTACGACTTCACCCTTCCAAATTTTGTCAGCAACCGTACTTAGAGGCTGAGTTGGGGACAATTGGTAAGTCCCCGCTTTAAATCCTCCCTGACGGTCTTGCATAGTCAGCCAGCGCGCCCACATATTCCATGCCGAGGCCGATCGAATCAAGCCCGCCGCCTCCAAATCCCGCCCGATTTTTTGACTCGAAGTACCTTCCGGGATTTGGATAGAAACAGCAGCTTCTTCTACCGGGGTAGTTGACTCAGCAACAGTTTTAGGTGGCGCAGAAGCCCAGCTCCACCAAGCCCAGCCCTGCCAAGCGCACACCCCCCAAATTACCGGCAGCAACGCCAGATAAAACAACCATTTAGAGACCTGCCGAGTACCTTTTCGGCTCTCGCGCGCGCTGCTTTTTGTCAGTTGTTCTTTATTCATTGTTCAGTTGTCCTCGATTCGCTTTTAACTAACGACTAATGACCAATGACCTGAGATTGTTGACCGAAAAATTGCGGATAAAAGCCCTTTCAAAGGATTAATTCAAAGAGCCAATTATGGAGGCAGAAGGCACAAGCTCAAAAATTTCGATCTCTCAGGCATTTGATGTTTTGATAAAGCCGTAAACAACTTTGCCTTTTATCTCATGCCTTCTCGCTTCTACCTTAAATTAATATCTATTCGAGCTCATCAAAAAACTGGTCTTCCAGCATTGGTAACAGCGGTTCCAGCCTTTGAAACTCTTCTTCCGAGAGCAATTCTGGCTTGCCGTCATCATTGATTCGAGCCAAGATAAAGAACGGGTCGAGAGGAGTATAAATAGCATATTCCTGTTTTTCGTGGTAGAAGCTGGTCAGCCACATCAGTTCCTCGAACTCCGATTCCTCATCGGAATCGGCATCGGGAGCCAAATCCTCTTCGGGAAATTCCGGTAATTCGCCAATCACAGTCAGCGTCACCGCCGTGCGCCGGAGCGTCAGGTTCTGCTCTTGCAGGACAACTCTAGCAGTATCAAAAATTTTGTCAATTTCTGCCTCATCTTCTACAGGAATTGCTGATTCGTCTGCGTCGTCTCCGTGCCAAGTAAAGATTTCTACTGGCGAGTCGATCGGCAGTAGCAAAGCGTATTCTTGACCTTCTACTTCCATAGAGTGTTCTATGTTGCAAGTCAGCGATCGCCCAAATTCATCCGTCAGGGTGACGGAAACTTCGTCGGCATTGCCATTCTCTTTGCGGTATGGGGATGATGACATCGCGTGTATCTTATATTTTCCGTCAATAATTCACTAATACAGGTGTGCCTAGCAAACTTGCACAACTAGGATATCACGCTCTGTTGCAAAAGAAGGCGAAGGGGAATGGGGAGTGGGGAGTGGGGAGTGGGGGAGTGGGAGTAGGAGTGGGGGAGTGATATCAATTCCGGCTGCGCCGGAATGATATAGAACCCATTTGAATTCTCAAAGGCTGCAAGCATTTTAATCATCAGCCCGATCGAACAAAGATTAACGAAAGGTGGTGTAAGGATAAAGCTTCGAGGGAACAATTGATCAGGATTTCACCACTGTCAACTCTCTTGTCTTCGTTCGTCCAACCACTTCTGCAAAATCAGGGCCGCCGCTTTTCGATCGATCGCACCCTTGTTTTGCGAAGGCGAAATCCCTTCTGCTTTGAGCAATTCCTCTGCCTGAACCGAAGTCAGGCGCTCGTCCACGTATTCTAAAGGGAGAGCTAAGGCGGAGGCGATGCGGGTGGCATATTTCTGTACCTGTCGAGCTTGAGCGCCCAAATCTCCGCTCATAGAGTAAGGCAAGCCCGCCACCAAAATTTGCACTCCGCGCTCTCGGACGAGATCTCGCAGGCAAGCTACGTCTCGATCGAAGGACGATCGTCTTAGAGTAGTAATACCCGTAGCAATTAAACCAGTACCGTCACAGCCAGCGATGCCGACCCGTTTCAGACCGATATCCAATCCCAGCGCTGAAATCCAGAATTTCTCGTCAGTCATCGTTATCCTAACTCGCCACCGTCGATCGGCAATTCTGGTAATTTTAGAGGCAAAATGCTGCTACCATCTGTTGCTGCTGATTCGGAATTTTGACAGCTTAGCGGGTTAACCCGATCAATCGGCCCGTTGGTCGCGTCAGCCAAAAGAGGTTTAACCTCAGACCCAGGTGCGGTTACCGCTGTCGGTTCCCCAGCCATCGGGCCGAGCCAGGACATTCTACCTGGTACGGGCTTGCGAGTTGGCTGGAAACTTTGCAACACTTCAGAGAGTTGGAGTCCGTCGAGAGAGACCAACTTAGACTCCCGCAATTTGTGCCATACCGATCGAGACATTAGCAAACTGTGCGATTGGCGCCCGGCTCCAAACTGCTCCAGATAAGCTTCTCGTTCCGGCTGATAGTCAGCCGAAGCCAGGTGCAGGCTTTGAACTGGGAAATCTTGAACGAGGCGGGCCATTTGGGACAGCAGTTCCGGGTACAGCCAAGTGTAAGCTGGGTGTACCGTCAACTGGGCAACGTGAGGCCGATCGCCGTTGCGGGATAGCTGTACTTGAAAATAGCCGATCGCGGCTTTCCGCTGTGGTTCAAACACGTAGGCGCTGACTACCTCAGTTTTGCGCAGCCATTGTCCGATACCTTCGATCAAAGCACCCAAAAAACTGGTTTTGAAATCTTGGATGTGGCGATCGAATACTTGGCGCACTAGAGGTGGCATAGATGCAGTATCCAGTTGGTATAGCAACTGAGCATCCGCGTTGCTAACAGGCAACAGGTTGGGCAAATCTGGCATAGCGGAGGCCATTTCTTGCAGCTTTTCTGGGGCTATAGACCAATAAGTCATTTGCGCCAAAGGTTGAAACCCGTTTTGGCGGTACAAAGCCAGCGCCGATTTGTCGCCGACATTCACCTCCAACAGCCAAGTCCGCGCCTCCCAAACCGCCTCAAAGCAGTGCCGCAGCAGCATAGAACCAATACCTTTGCTGCGGGCTTCCGAGTCTACTCCAATGCGATCGATCCGCCAAGTGCTGCGGGTGCGGTTGAAAGGAGAAATTTGAATTATGCCCTTAACTTTGCCCTCTTCTTCAGCAACGTGAGCTCGGAAGAGATACTGGCAAGGGTTCGGAAACAAGCTAAAAATCTTTAACAATCCGTACCAACGGCGAATTTGCTGCAACTTTCTGCCCAGTACCAAGTCGCAGCTTGCACCCTTGCGGTTTTCGGGTTCCTCGGCTGTTTCCGCACACAATTGTTCCATCGCCTCGATGTCGCGATATTGAAACGGGCGGATCGCAATCTGATTCTGGTTTTGGGAAGGGAATGAAGTCATAGCAAGGAAGTGGGGATTGGAAAACTATCAGTTAAAAATCCAAAATTTCCAAAAAGGAAGAGTTATATCATGTCCGGTTAATCAGTTATCATTTCAGTGCGAGCGGGACGCTCGTATTTGTGAATAATTATAAGCGATCGATCTGACTTGATATTAGGGGAGTTATGAATGTTGAGCTGTCAATTTTGAGTGATTAATTCAAAACTTAAAACTTTTCTGTTCCTTCCCCTTCTTCCTTAATTAAGAATTCAAAATTCCGAATCACCTTTTGAATTTTGAATTTTTAACTCAAGAGTTTTTTGGCAGAGGTCGAATTACAACCACCGGTGTTCGCTCATCTGCATTCCCTGCGGGGTTGCTGCGCAAGGCTTGCTCTAAAAATGTTACCGATAAGTCGGAGGTCGCTGCTAATATCTTAACTGCTTTTAAGTCATTAGCGTCTACGATCGCCGCCGCAAGTCCGGTTTCTCGTTGAATTTCCTCTACAACTTGCTGAGGATTTTCTGGCCCGAGCACGATAAATTGGTCGAAGGGAGGCAGCGTCCCGGTAACGTCGTCGATCAGCCTTGCTTGTTCCCCGGCTAGTTGATAAAAGACTCCCGGTTTACCAAATATTTTGGCAATTGCGCCGATTGCAAATGCTGTGACTACCCGCCAAGGCCCAACTACATCCACTAAAGTCTGCATTCCGCAAGCTGTTGCCAAACTCGACATGGGCAAGAAAAACAAGCAAACTCGCTTCGCGGCCCATCCGGGTTTGACTTCGCTAGGATGGCGGTAGCGTGCCTGCATCAAAGCTAAGGGAGTCTCTGCTAGGGCGACAATATCGCCTTTCTGGGCGCGGGGAAGCACGTAACGCTTGACAATTTCGACGGGATTGTCCAATTCCGTCAGAATGTGGGTGCGAATCGGTAAGACTTCTGCCACTTCAACATTTCGGGCCCTCGGCACCGTATCCGAGTTGGGAAATTGCAGCGGCACTACTACGTGGCGCACTTTCGGGATGCGGCCGCCAGGGCCATAGGTGACGTAATGTACTTGCACCCAAGCTGACTGCAACTTGGTTAAATCTTGCCCGTGAATCTCTACAGAGACTTTAATTTTCGTGTTTTTTTGGGCTTTCACGATATAGCCGAACCAGTAATCGTCGGATCTAGCTGATGCGTCTTTGTGACAAGGAATCACCTTTGTTTTGGAAGTCACATCATCTAAACTTCCATCTGATAGCAGTTTCACCAGTGCCTGCACTTCTGGCAACATAATCTCAAACCGTTGTGTCAGGTTCCGGAACTCCATTTCCCCCACTAAAAGATAGCGGTTGGATTCAGAGACGGCTAAGTGCCACTCTCCGGCTGTGAGTTCTAGTTTATTTCCACGGGGAAGGAGGCGATAGTTCAACTCTAGGCCCAACCCGCCCAATGCCAGCAGCGAACCGGCTGCTGCGACTCCTATTGCTAAAGTCTCGATCACTCAAATCACCGCCAATAATAATTTGTGTCTACTTTAGTTGATATCGGGTACTTTGAGCCCTAATCCGGTAGCAATTTGGGGTTGCTAGATTTGTTGGGGTAGATCGAACCTCACTTGATACTGCATCGGGGCGGGTCGATCGAGATTAGCCGATTAATTGCCATTTGAGTTGCGAGAATTTAGTCGCTCAAAAACGTACCTGGACATCTCAGGAAATATCCCGTCGTCCTTGGCATAAGCTGGATCGTCGGCGAAAACTACTAAGATATAAATCGCTTTGTCATCCAAAGTTCTGACAAATGCTGCTTCGCTGCGGGACTTGGAAGTATAACCTACTTTGGAACCAAAATAAATATTAGGTGGTAAAGATTCACCGAGAAATCCTTTGATGGGGTTGGTAGGATCTTCTTTCCAGACTTTCGGGTCTAAGTCTCTAGTCAACAAGTATGCCATTTTTCGGCTGGCGATGCTTGAAACAGCTTGTCTTGTATAAATTTCGTAAATTAATCTGGCGGATTGATCGGTAGTTACTTGATTGCGAAGGGGCTGGGAAGGATCGCCTCGCAATTGCAAGTCGCGACCGATTGGTTGTTCTTGCCTTAAATAACGTATTGGATAGTTTTTAGTGGAAAGCATAATGTTTGTGTAGCCTGCCACTTGGAAAAAACTATTAATTTGACGACGCTTTGTCAGCCAGGTTTCTAACTCTGTTCCTACTAGCTGTCCGCCGGATTTTGTATCTGTAATTTTATCTAAAATACGGCTGGCTGCGTCATTATTTGAGAAACGGATCATTTGCTCTAAGTCGGAAGTAAATGTCAATTCTTTTTGGGTAATCAGGCTTTTTTCTAAGGCTGAGTAAAAGGCAACCATCCAAAATAATTTGGCAACGCTGGCGGGAAATCTCAGGGATTGATTTTGATAGCCAGCGAAGGTATGCTGTTGGGGATTGCTAACATCAATTAAACTAATTGATAGCTTGTCTACTGGCAATTCTTTGCCACTGGCAATATTGACAGTTTCGTTAACAATGGCTTGTAATTCTTGAGAGTAAATTGGATTGGGAGGTGTTTTGATGTTGTAAGTAAAAGTAGGATCATCTTGGGACGCAACCAAAGTTTCGGCTGTTTCAGTTGTTGGTGGCGCGATCGTTTCTTGAGGAGAGATGATGGGTGGTTCGGTCGGACGGCGAGTTCTGAATGGTATTGTGACGATCCAACCGATCGCGATCGCCCCAGCAATTAAGCACAGAATGTTACGGTATTTTAATCGAGGGAATTTTGTCCTCACTCGGCGACGGGATTTGACTGGCCGTCGCTGGTTTTGGTCTTGGGGGTGTATCTGGCGTCGTCGGGGATGTATCTGGCTGCGTATCTCGCTGCGTATCTGGCGGCGTCGGTTGTCTATTTCCATGCTTAGTGCTGTGGTATCAAAATCGCACGATCAGTTTATAATAAGGCGGCGTCTAAATGACAACTGTGCCGATCGAATCCGCTTTTGCCAGTTTTATTGTCTACTGGGCAGATTGATGCTTCTAATCAGGAGAAAAATTTCAGGATAGCACTCAGTTGAAGCAAAATCAGTAAATGTATGAGAAATTTTTTGGGGCTGGCTGTTTTGGGAGTGGCCATCGCTAGCGTTAATCATTCTTTGATGTTCCCATTTTCGGTATCTCAGCCTCAATCTATAGCTGCTGGGGCTGTAGTCGATCGCGCTTTGGTCGATCGAGAAACCGGAAATCGCGACACAGTTGCACAGACTAATGTGACACAACCCGGAGATTTAGCACGTTTTGAAAGAGTTATGCAGTATGCAAAACAACAAAATTTGCACGCTCGCCCTCTAGGAGAAATTATAGAGGCGATCGCCGACAATTTTCTCGGCAAACCCTACGCTGAAGGTTTGTTGGACAAATCCGGCGCAGAGAAATTGGTTGTCACTTTGAACGGTTTTGATTGCGTTTTGTTTGTGGAAACTGTGTTGGCGATATCCCGTGGCATCGCAGTCAAAGATTACGACTACCAAAATTTTGTCGATCGGCTCGAATCACAGCGCTACTTCAACGGTAAAATGAACGGTTATTGCAGCCGCTTGCACTATTTTTCGGAATGGATAAATGACAATCAAAAAAAGCTAATTGTAGAAAATATCACGGCTAAATTGGGCGGCGTACCGATGGAGAAAAAGCTGAATTTCATGACCAGTCACCGCAGCAGTTACCCGCAAATGGCGAATCATGAATCGACCTATCAATGCATTGTTGATGTGGAAGCAGATTTAGCAAGAGTCAGTGTTAATTACTTGCCAACAAGTCGGATCAAAAGTGCTTATTCTCAGTTACAACCAGGGGATATTATTGCGGTAGCTACTGATATCAAAGGATTGGATGTAACGCACACAGGTTTTGTTTATCGCACTGGGGACGGGAATATTGGTTTGATTCACGCTTCGCCGGCTGGAGAGGTAACAGTTGCTCGTGATTTGCACAGGTATATTAGTAGAGTGGAAAGTGCGATCGGGATTGTGGTTGCGAGGCCAAAAAGACCTACTCCCCAGCCCCAAGAGCAGATTTTCAAGAATTAAGATTTATTAAATTGAGATATCAGGAGGTCGATCGATGGTAAATGTTGGATTCAATTTCATGTCAATCCTCGCTATTGTCGATCTTGCTTTGGCGATCGCATATCTAGTTACAGCGATATTGAATGCGGGAATGCGATCGCGACTCATTGGCGGTTTGGGGATAACTCTTTACATCATTCAAGGATTAATGGTAATTGTTATTTTGCCACTCTGTGGTTTTATTTTATGGTTTCAGGGATGGCGGCTAGATCCGATTTTGGCAACTCAGCAATTTTTGCTGCACGTATTGTTGATTTACTTGGCATTTAAAGATGCTTTGATTTTCGGTATAGTTTCTCGACAATCTCAGCGGTGATTTGTGATGATGGTTGAAGGCGATCGAACCTATGCTAACAAAGATTAGAGACCGTCTTGGACGCACTCCGCCCAAGAAACCGGGTTTTTTACGAAATTGCAACCAAGCTTCAACGGCCTGTTTAAAGTTATCTTCAGGGCCAACAGGATCTTGTTTTGCGATCGCACTAAGGGCCATAAACCAATGATCTGGTTGTCGTTCAAGTTCGCGCAGAATTAAGGGGAGAACGGGTTTACCAATGCTAATAATTTTTTGGTAAGCAGGATGATTTAATTTTTTGGTGGGTGAGGAGAGCATTTCTGTATCGTGACGCCATTTTTCTGCAAGTTCTAAAAATATTTCTTCTAATGAATGCTGGGTTTGTATGTCGGAATGCTCTAGTTTTTCCATGAGCTTTAATCGCGCTGTGGATTAGTTTTACGCGATTGTAGCATTATATTGGGAGCGATCGGGCTTTGGTGAGGGAAGGGATCTCGCGCTTTAATCAGAATGCTGTAAATCCGGCTGGATTTTGCCAATAACAAAAGGAGATTCGAGGTCGATCGACCAGTTTTCATCAATCACTTTGAGGTTGGCATCTAAAATCAGAGTTAGTTCGCCAATTTCATCATCTCCATCATCGCTAACTAAGTTACAGCAGATTGCAGATTTATGAGGTACATTCAACAACCCCGTAGGGACACGGCACTGCCGTGTCCTTACCTTTTTTGTGTACCTCACATACTTGAAAAAAGCTGTATTTTCTCCAACAGTTCGATCGGCTTTGAGTAAAAATTTAAGTTTAATCCAGTGAGAAGTCGGATGATTGTTAGTGATATTTGTGCCGAGCGATCGACCGATTAACTCCGCATAGATCGGATTAGTCAAAGCAATCTCTTCGTAAAATTTATTGTTGCTATCCCAGTAACCTCTTATTTTG
>JAAUPI010000123.1 GCA_012035135.1 Microcoleus sp. CSU_2_2 | reverse complement strand
TTTTGCAATTTGGGCGAGCCGAAACAGCCGGATATTTTTGTGAAACCCAATCCGAATACGCTTGGTTATTCAAACTACTTATAGAAACAGCACATCAAAGTAAAATTATATTTATCAGTCGCGAAACCATAGCAGAATTGCCGCCAACAATTACCCGCGAAATTACGCTCGATGGACTGACAGCCGCTGCCGCTGTTGAGCTATTAACATCATTTAATTTAATCGCTACAATTGAAGAATTGACCGAACTTGCCCAGCGCTATCAAGGACATCCCGAAGCATTGCAACTGGTAGCCTCATTGATTCGCGATGACAGCGAATATCAAGGCAATGTCAGCAAATTCTTGCACGATCGAGACTGGTTGCTAACTCGATCGATTGAGAGTATGCTCGATGAAACGATCGCCCGCCTCAGCGACATAGAGCGAACTTGCTTGAGCCGAATTTCTGTCTATCAAACCGCTGAATATCCGCTGATTTTTGCAGGGATAGCCGCTCAAATGCCGGAAGTTAGCAAGTACGAACTCAAAGAAAATATTATCCTCGCTCTCAAACGCCGACAATTGCTGTATTATGACTGTGACCACTCATCTTATCAATTGCATCCGTTAGTGCGCGAAAAGGGCGATCGACTGTTGCATCAAAATCCCGAAAATTTTCGCACTGCACACCGCCAAGCTTACCACTATTTTATCGGCATTCCCCTGAAACCCGAATCGGAATGGCAAGATATTGAGGATATTAAGCCGCTGATGAGAGCACATTATCATGGATGTCAAGCTGGGGATTTAGATGCAGCAGCTACGGCTATTTCTGGAGTTGATGAATATCTGAGAGTGTGGAATTGTGCAGAATTAGTATGTGCAAATCTACAGTTGCCATTGTTAACAGAAGTACAGAAATAATTGGGAATTGGCAATTGGGATAACGATCGCCCACTAAGAGATTTCCAGCCTTTGAGGGGCTTCTTCAACACGCTAGATAGGGCTGGGTGCTGATGACGCATCTTATTTTGAGCAATTACCAATTACCAATTACCAATTACCAATTATCAATTATTCAGAAATGCGGAGAATTTCTGCGATCGCTCGGCTTTCTTCTCCCTGTTGAGGCGGTAAAACTTGGCGGGCGTCAGTAATCAACCAATCGAGAGCCGCTGCTTGCAAATCGATCGCAGCCCCAGTTTTATCAACGCAGTAACGGCCGAACACCAATTTGTCAACCAACCGCACTTCCGGCCCCAAACGAGAATATTCAAAAATCACGCTATTCTCCACAGTTGCACCATTGCACACCCAACAATTTGAACCAATCATCGTCGGGCCGACAATTTTTGCTCCATCCTCAATTCTAGTCATACCACCAATGTAAACAGGCCCGGTTATATCCACTTTATCCCAGTTCACCGCCACGTTCAAACCAGTATAAATGCCCGGAGCAACTTCAATTCCGGGAATCGAAACATTTTTAACTTCTCCCAACAGCACGCTGCGAATTGCTCGCCAATAGTCAGGAACTTTACCGATATCCACCCACTCAAAGTCCATGCTAATCCCGTAAAAAGGAGCGCCTATGTCTACCAGGTGGGGAAATAAGTCCGAACCGATGTCATACTCTTTACCAGAGGGAATATAATTGAATATTTCGGGTTCAAAAATGTAAATACCAGTGTTGATATCGGTACTCAGAGCTGCCTCTACAGAGGGTTTTTCTTGGAATGCTTCAATTTTGCCCGAATCGTCAGTTACGACAACTCCGTAACTCGAAACTTCTTCACGGGGAACAGATTTCATCACAATAGTAGCGATCGCCCCTTTTTCCCGGTGCCACTTCACAGCAGCAGTCAAGTCTAAGTCAATCAAAGCATCTCCGCACAATACCACAAAAGTATCGTCAAAAAAGGGCGAAAAGTCCTGAATTCGCCTCATCCCGCCAGCAGAACCCAGAGCCTCTCCAATCATTTCTCCTTCTTCAATTCGCCCTTCAAAAGAATAGCCGATTTGTACCCCAAACTTTTGACCGTCGCGGAAGTAGTTTTCAATCACGTCAGCTAGGTGAGAAACATTGACCATAATCTGGTCAAAACCATGCTGTCGGAGCAATTCAACTAAAAACTCCATCACTGGCTTTTGCAGGATGGGAATCATTGGTTTGGGTATTGTCTGAGTAATAGGACGGACGCGAGTGCCTTTACCGGCGGCCAGAATCATGGCTTTCATTATTAACTTCCTCAACCCTCTGTTAATTGATATCAACTCAACAATAATTTAGATGCTAGCGATTGCGATCGAATCGAGCGAATCGATCGATCGCAACAAAATCCTGACCTGTTTATAGGCGACATCGTACCAGGCGAGCGATAGTTTATTCCCAATTTGCTAGATTTAAGAAACCAGGAATCAGTTAGCACCTCTACTCGCAGTCTTGCAGACTCAGCCGGAGTATGCCGACGATGTTCCGCCTCGAATTCTAACCGACGCAGCAGCCAAGTTATTAATTTCGGCTCGAAAACCCTGATTCCCTTCAAATTCAGAGTGCCCGGATTTTGAGGTCTCGGTAAAACTCCTCTTGAACCAACTCTACTTTAGACTGAGCCGACAGCAGCAACAGCGCCCAAAAAATGCCAGCCCGGTCTTTCTTTGGTAAGGAAACTGCGTCGCTTGAGGCCGGGAGTTCTGAATCAACAAGCGAGTGCAAATCGGCGTGAGGTAACAACTCCAGCAGTTTCTCCAAATCGAGCCAACCCTCATCAATTTCGGCTCCGCGTTCGAGCAGAAACCGTTCGAGTTCACCAGCAGTTTCCAGTAAATTTTCTTGGTGAGCTAGCTCAACGATAGCCTGCGCTGCTTGGGAACGCATTTTTGACGTAGGGCGACGGCGAGGAGTAGCTGTCTGCTCCATTGCTGCTTTCATTAGCTGCAACTGCTCAATCAGTTCTGGGAGAGTCACCGGGCGTTTTTGGGGTAGTTGGGCTACACCGCGACGACGAAGTTGCCGTTCTAAATTTTGTGGTAGCCGTCGCCCTCCTGAGTGTTCTCCTTCTTCGAGTGAGTCCTCCTCTGGTAAGTCGGAATTCTCCGGGGATTCTGAGAGGACAATACTTTCTGCTTTGAGCAATACCAGCATCGAAGCGTACAAAAATGCTTGACCCGAGTGAGACAAATCCGAAAAATCTTTACTCGGATCGGCATCACGAGCTGAAGTCAACTTGCTCAAACATCGATCGAACACTTCAATTACCTTAACGTCCCAAGGATTGATTTCTCCTCGTTCTGCTAAGTCAATTAAAATTGCGATCCCTTCGGAAATCGTTTCTAAACCATCTTGGTCTTTGGAAACAGCCATTCGATTTTAGATTTTGGATTTTAGATTTTGGATTCTAGATTTACCGCTTCTAAACAACTGAGTATATCTTCGGGAAAGGGATATTAGATACTTCACTTAACCAGGCTCTTTTTTCAGTTTTTTTTGCCTGAGTAATTACGCTCTTCTGAAGTTCTGCTGATTTGGGTTTTTTCTCTGAATTTTTGTTAAAATATTCGATCGCCTGCTCGATCGTTGGCAGTCCCACAAGCCAATTTGGAGTCATGGGACTGCGCTTTCCAACTCGTCAACTGCTTTAGGTTTGCGGGATTTTCTGCGTTTTTTTGCCGATTCCTAGTGCAGGCAACAATTGATATTTCAAAGAACTGCCAGCAGCCACAAATAAGGCAATAATCAGTGCACCAATTCCTACCGGACTGGGCATCCAGAATACAGCCTCTAAATTGTTAATTTCCCCTGGTTTCAGCTTCCAAACTAACTGCTTTCCATCTCGATCGCTTTTAGGGACGATCGTACCAGTGACAGTTTCAATATTTCGGGCCCCCCAAGGCGTATTCAAACTAAAGTCTAGCTCCAAAAGTCCCCCTGGACTCAGCAGCAGACTGTCGTTGGAGGAAAGCAGGGAGAGAGAGCGCAAATCCAACTCCAAAACCAACCGATTTCGCAGTGCCAGTAACAAATTATTCTGTTTGACACTCAGGTGAGATTTGAACTTCGGCAAATCCGTTTCTAGCGGACTTGTAGCCTGAGATTTTTTGGTTTTTTCGATCGTCGTCGGCTCGTAAAACTGGTTAAACTTTGATTCTAACTCAGCTCCATTATTGAATGGAATCCTCACTAAAATTTCTCGATCGGATAACCGTTTAGTTTTCCCATCCAGCGACCTCACCCGACGTTCTACACTTTTCAACCAGTCTCCAACAATTTCGCTACTGAAGCTCGTCAGCTTTTCCCCCAGTTTAATATGCTGCACGATTTCGCCGCGAGTTTGACTGTCAAAGTTTACTCCGACATCGTATTGAACGCAGCCAGTAACTAGAGTTAAAAGGCACAAGACAAAAGGTAAAAGAAACAAAAAGTGCTGTTTCTTTTTCCCAGTTATATCGTTAACAATTTCCTGCTTCATTTTACCTTTTTTCCTGTTTGTCCCTGTTTGAAGTAACTGGTTCCTAGGAAGAGCCTCTTAACCCATGTCTAGAGGCTCTGCCTCGCCAGCTTTCATGAAAATTCGAGGCAGAGCCTCTGGATTTGCATTACCAGGCAGAGCCTGGTAACGAGTAAATCCCCATCCTAAAAACCTCGCTGTCAACTGTCAACTGTTCACCAAAATACGAGCGAGAAGCCCCTGGCTTTAGACATGGGGAGGAAAGCGGCTGCGACTTCAGTCGCCTTGAAATTTCTTCCTTCAAAATGCGTAGCTATAACCATCTTTTTTGTGAATTGGACTGCAATATTTATGGCTAATACCTGCCACTCTCCCAGACTTGGTTACGATATCAAAACTACCTGAAGCACGACAGAGAACCCGCCCTATATAAGAGCCGACTTTCTTGCCTGCGGTAACAGTTGCACTGACAATATCGCCAGTTTGAAACCCTTTGTGAATTTGCACTCTGGACTTGTGCCGATTCGGAAAGCCATACTTGTTTGTACCACACATCTGTCGGGTTCCATGCCCTGAAGCTGCAATCAGTAACGGCTTTGAAGTCAAGACTGCGAGCGCCTCAAACTTACCCACACACGCAGCATCAAGCCAGTGCGATTTGGGCAACCCTAATCGATTGCGATTGAATTTCGTTTGCCCGCCAGTGCCAGTAGTGACGGGCAATCCCGTCTCTTTAAGTGCGTTGAACAATGCCCATCGGGTTGAGTTGACTGCTGTCGCATCTTTGAGCGGTAGTTTTGCCTGTTTGAGAATGCGGTTTAGCAGATCGGGTTGAGTTGCTAGAAATGCCCGAACATCCTGATTGCCTTTCTTTTGATTGCAGCCGTGACAGGCAAGCGTTAAGTTAGAAACCCTGTCCGAGCCACCCCTTGACTTGGGTTGAATGTGCTCTATTTCAAACGGTACATTTTCAACCGAGCAGTAAGCGCACTGTCGATTCCATTTTGTTAAGAGATACTCGCGGACTTCGTAACCCTGCAATTCTCCTTGTTGATACAAAACGCCTGAAATTTCAAGGTTTTGTATTAGTTGCAAATCGAACCGCACTAGCTCTTGAATAATGCTGGTAATGGGTGCAAATCGCATCAACTTGCGAACCCATGTGAGGGTTGTTTCTACTCGATGTTGTAAGGATGGAGCTAGCCAACCATCGGGACGGGTGCGATTGAGGAATCGCGCCTGACGGTACCGAGTTTGGCGATTGCGTCTGCCTCGCCTGAGCTGACGACGAGACAGCAGTGCTTGTTTAATTTGTTGTCCTCGATGTTGTAGTTCGGCTCCAAAGATTATCTTGTCGCCCTGCTGTATAGCAATACCCGTAGTTTTAGAACCTGGATCGAGTTTGAGTTCTAACGGTTCAGGAGTTGCATCAACCTCTTTGTTCAATATAATTGTGAAGGGAAACCGCCTGAAGACGGATGCTTTACCTGCTTTCAGCAATGACCTTCCTACTCCTGGTTTACAGGGTGATAGCGGTCGCATGAGAGTGTCACAAACGAAAATAAAGTTAGACATTTTTGCGTCTCTTCTACTTGCGTGTAATGTTAGCCTCGGCAATGTTTAATGAGCTTGTTCGGCTAAAAGCACTGTCTTAACCCGTTAGAACTGTTTAACTTTTAGCGACAGAGCAACGAACTGGCTACGCATTCGTTGGTGTCATGACTCAAAAAACGGAGTCCTCAAAGGACTTAGCCTGGTCAAGTTCGGCTTGTTCTATCCCGCTCGAAGAGCCGGACAGTCTACAAGCCCCTAGCTTTAGCTATGGGGTTCCTGACTGCCTTGAGGCTACACCCAACTGTTGAAACAGCATACTGGGTAAATATGCCCCGCCACCAACCCATTGAGATTCGCTACTCAAATCTACCAAATTTTTAAAGGCTTCAAAAATGCTGCCGGCCACCATTGTATTCTTGACGCGACCGACAATTTTACCTTTTTCTACCTTATAGCCTAAAGCCAAATTGACCGAAAATTCGCCAGCTAATTGATTGGATTGACCGGCACCTAGAACCTGCTCTACTATTAAGCCTTCGTCCATGCTAGCAATCAATTCTTGAGTAGGAGTGTTTCCTGGGGAAATGCAAAAGTTAGTCAAATTCGGGCCAGGGCGAGACAATCCGCCACGAAAACCATTGCCTGTAGATTCTACACCTCCGCGAGCAGCCCACCTTCTGTCCCAATAAAATCCAGTGACAGTACCTTTGTCAATTAAAACTTTGCGAGTTGTGGGGGTGCCTTCGTCGTCGAAAGGACAAGCCGAAGGGCCCAAAGTCGGATCTTCAAAAAAGCTAAAGCGTTCGTCAAATAAGGTTTCGCCGATTTTGTCGGCGAGGGGAGATGCTTTTTGAACGACGGCTTGGCCCGAAAGGATGGTATCAAATAGGCCGCCGAGGGTACTGGCGGCGGCATTGGGGGTGAACAATACTGGGTAGGAACCGCTGGTGATGGTGGCAGAATTTTCGGCGCTGCGGTATTTTTCGATGAGTTGTTGCAGGATGCTGTCAGTGTCTAAGGGTCGATCGCGCGCGACATCGTAACTGTATGCTTGCATAAAATCTTCTCCTAGTACCAGGTTGCCTGCGATCGTGCCGCTGACTATTTGGCTGCATCTTTCGGCATACACGTCTTGCGTAGTGGCAATTTTGACGCGGCCGCTGCGGACGTGGAAGCCCACATCTACCATAATATCGGGATTGTAGGCGTGAACTTGCTCGATGAGGTTTTTGCCGTTTTCGACTAATTCAGCGGTTGTGGGCGGAATGTAGGTGGTTTCCGGGGTGGTTAGGTGGAAGTTGGAGGCAAGTTCAAATTCGGCGGCGTCTCCGATTTCGGCAGTTTGAATGGCTGCATCGACTAAATCGTCTATCCGCGTTAAATCGGTGGAACTAGCAAAACCGATTTTACCTTGATAAATCAGTCGGAGTGCTACGCCTCGGAGGGCTTTGGTTTGGAGGGATTTGAGGCGATTGTTTTCAAATTCGATCGGCGTGTCTTGGCTGGACAGATAATATACTTCAGCGGCATCCGCACGCTGGCGGGCTAATTTTAAAATCTGGTCTACGGTGGAATCGCTCACGATAATAATCGCCTTTTTGGTTGGTCTTTTTTAATTTTAGCGATTGTTTCGCATGAAAATTGTCTCTGTTACCCTCACCGGCAATAATGCCGACTTAATAGAAGCTGCTTTAGCTAGTGTCGCCGATTGGGTTGATGCTTGTATTGTAATTGATACGGGCGTTACTGACGAAAGTTTAGCCATTGCCTCAGCCGTTGCTGGAGAGAAATACGTAGAGCGTAAATTTGAGTGGGTATCAGACTTTGCTGCTGCTCGCAATTTTGGCTTGGAAGTTGCCAAAGAAATAGGTGCCGATCGGGCAATTATCCTCGACACAGACGAGCGAATTCATTTACAATCAAGTAATATTCGAGGTGCGATCGCCAGTCTCGCAGGCGATGTTTTTCTAGTTTACGAAACTAATAGAAGTTACTGCAAGGAGAAATTATTTAGAATCCCCACAACTGGAAAATATATCGGTGCGACTCACGAATACTTCGATTGTAGCAACGAGGTTCGGACTTTTATGGAGGCGATCGCATTTTCCGAAGTTCCCAAAACTGCTGTGGCTAGTACAGCTAAATTTAACCGAGATTTAGAAATACTCGATCGACTTGTCAAGAAAGAACCAACTCATACGCGCTGGTTGTTTTACTTAGGAGAAACTTGGAAGAATTTAGGCGATTTCAAACAAGCAATAATTGCTTATCGAGACTGTGCAAATCTGAACGGTTGGGACGAAGAAGCAGCTTGGGCTTGCTATCGAGAAGCGGAATGCTGGCTGGCTTTAGAAGATGATCGCGAAGCAATAAATGCCTGTGCAAAAGGTTTGACAAAACACGCGGGAATTGCCGAATTAGCTTGGTTGGCAGCCTATGCGTCTTACTATGCAGGTTTGAACTCTCAAGCGATTCATTGGGCTCATTTGTCGATCGCGATGGGCAAACATCAAGGCTACGGCAAAGCCATTCAACGCATGGGATTTCAATACCCAGAAGCACAATACGAAAAACCTTATGACGTTCTGAAATATGCTTTACTTCGCCAGGGAGATGCAGAAGGAGCAAAATTAGCCGAACAACTTTATCAAAACGCTCGTGAAACGCGACTTCGCAACTTAGGAAGTAATATCAAATCGGGGTTTGATACCCCTTAATGTTGACATCCACCCCGCCGTTCTACGGCGAGGATTCCCAAGCATCGCTACTTAGGTTTCTGCTTCTTCCTTTTAAGGGTTTTCGCACCCGCCCTAACAGATTTACTCTGTTCTGGTCTTACAGTCGCTCCACAGACGGAAACGGCAAGCCCTGCCGCCAAAATATTTTTTGCTGCGTTGAGATCTCTGTCGTGGTGTGACCCACAATTGGGGCAATCCCATTCCCTGACATTCAACGGCAGTTCGTCAACAATGTGACCGCAATTGCCACACCGTTTTGAACTCGGAAACCATCGGTCAATCTTAATTAAAGTGCGACCGTACCAGTCACACTTGTACTCAAGCTGTCTGACCAATTCACCCCAACTTGCATCACTTATAGCTAGGGCCAGTCTCCGGTTCTTAACCAGATTCTTCACAGCCAAATCTTCGACGGCGATGGTTTGATTTTCGCGCACCAACCGCGTTGTTAGTTTGTGAAGGTTATCTTTCCTTGCATCGGCAATGGATTGATGCACTTTCGCTACTTTAAGCCGTGCTTTGTGGCGGTTGTTTGACCCTTTTTGTTTCCGACTTAAAGCTTTCTGCGCTCTTCTCAACTTGCGATATTTTGCTGTGAATCCTTTGGGATTGGCAATCTTTTCGCCAGTGCTCAATGCCAGCAAACTGGTAATTCCCAAGTCGATACCGATTTGACTATCTGTTTGAGGCAGTGCTTCAATTTCAACATCCACTAACAAAGAAACCGACCACCTACCCGATGGTGCAAGCTTCACCGTGATAGTTGATGGGGTAGCACCCTCGGGCAGCGTTCTACTCCACCGAATTGGCAGTGGGGCAGCACACTTTGCTAGGTAAACTTGCCCGTACTTGAACCTAAATGCCGACTTGGTGAATTCTGCACTGCCGCCGTTTCGCTTCTTCTTGAAGTTGGGATATTTGGCCCGCCCGTCAAAAAAGTTGGTGTAAGCTGTTTGTAGGTGGCGCAAGCACTGTTGAAGGGGTACAGAAGAAACTTCATTGAGGAAATTTAATTCCTCAGTTTTCTTCCATGAAGTGAGCATTGAAGAGGTTTCGGTACCGCCTACTCGTTTTTGTTCTTGATACCAAGCCTCTGTTCTGACAGCTAAAGCGCGATTGTAGACCAAGCGCACGCAACCCATCGTTCGTCGCAACAAACTCTCTTGTTCCGGCGTTGGGTAAAATCGATAGCTGAAGGCTTTTAGTGTCATGCTTTCAGTTTAACACTTCGATTGTAATATTGCACTGCCTCAATGTAAAATCTTTGTCAAGCCGTCCTGGAAGGACGGGGTTTTAAACCCACTTTTCTGATAATAGTATTTTAAGTTAGTGCAGTGCTAGTAGTTTCTCACGTCGAACATGATTCAACTACCGCACCGCACATTAGCGTGGCATTCCTGGCGCCACTGAATCAGAGATTGGCGTGGGGGCATCCTGTCTAAACCAGGTGAAACTTCTCGCCTCAAAAGCAGTTAAGGCAGTCGCTGTCCGAGGTTGACACTTCCACCTGTACCGACAGGAGTCCTGCCTCGCAAATCAGGCAAAGCAAAATTAATCCGTCCGTCGCCACCATAGGTAGTTCCTATCACGGCGAACAAAGCCGTATTTTGAGTGATTGACAACGGTTGCCCCGCAGCAAACGCAAACCCTCTAGGGGCAAAGTTGCCAGCAAACAGCTTCACTTCTCCTATAAAAGTATTGTCTACACCACCCTCGTTTGGTGATGGAAATGTACCCTGAAGGGCAATGATGTAATTTAGCCCCAAACCACCGAAGCCGACTGGCCCTGTCGGACCAGTTGCGCCTGTCGCACCTGCTGGCCCGGTTGGACCTGCTGGACCAGTTGCACCTGTTACACCTTGCGCCCCTGTCGGGCCTGCTGGGCCTGCTGGACCAGTTGCACCCGTCACACCTTGCGCCCCTGTCGGACCTGCTGGGCCTGTGGCACCTGTCGGGCCTGCTGGGCCCGTTTCACCACCGCCAGGACCAGTTGGACCTATCGGGCCTGCTGGGCCAGTCGGGCCTGTGGCACCCGTTGCACCTGTTGGTCCGGCTGGCCCTGTCGCGCCCGGTAATCCCGCCGGACCTGTGGCACCTGTGGCACCTGTAGCACCTGTGGCACCCGGTAATCCCGTCGCACCTGTGAGACCTGCTGGGCCTGTGGCACCTGTGGGACCTGCTGGGCCTGGGACACCCGGTAATCCCGTTGCACCTGTGGGACCTCATGGGGCCTGTGGCACCTGTCGGACCTGGTTGACCTGGGATACCTGGTAATCCCGGTGCACCTGGTTGACCTGGGATACCTGGTAATCCCGGTGCACCTGTGGGACCTACGGGGCCTGTGGCACCTGTCCGACCTGGTTGGCCTGGGAGACCCGGTAATCCCGTTGCACCTGTCGGACCTGCTGGTCCTGTCGGGCCGGTTGCACCTTGTGGCGGAATGGTAATGAAGCCCTCGGCAACCTGTAATTGGATAAAGTCTGCGCCTGTGAAGTTGACTAAACCAGGCAGCACTACTAAATAATTCCCGCTGGAGAGTTCCTGAATTGCTGTTGCTGCGCTGCCGTTGAGGTTAACAGTCACAGCGGCTACATCAAAAGCTGTTTGTCCGTCTACTAAGGCGATTTTATCTTGACTTTGAGTAAAATCTGTGATCAAGTCTACACCAGAGATCGCAGAACTTCCTCGCACGTTAAAGCCGTCGCCCCTACCGACCACAAATATATCGTTGCCCGCGCCACCTGTCAGGGTATCGGATTCTTCTTCGCCAACTAGAAAATCGTTGCCTTTACCGCCGAAGATGCTGTCTTTACCTCTGCCTCCGTAAATAATATCGTCATTACTCTCGCCGTAAATGGTGTCTTCCCCTTTGTTGCCGTAGATTATGTCGTTTCCGAAACCTCCGAAGATCAGGTCGCTACCTCCAAGCCCCGATATTTTGTCTGGTGCGGCAAGTCCCGCAATCGTGTCTGGATTTGCGGTTCCTACAAGTAAGTCGATGTCTGCAGTGCCTATGATAAATACCATTTTTGAGCGCTCCTCATATTTTTCGGTTTGATTAGTACGATCGATCTGAATGATTTTCAAAATAGAATTTCCCCATTCTTCTGCTAAAATGGGGTTTTTAGGTGTTAAGTTACTGACTTGTTGCTACAAATCTTTATTTGCACCTAAGTTTGGGACAAGTTATAGTCCGTTGGTGTAAAAATGTAATTGGTTCGATCGATCCCTCAGAACCACCCTCTATCCGAACAAGATTTCAACTTGAAATTCTAGTTATTGACTAGACGGGTTTCCTGCCTTTTGATTCTTTTACTATTATAGTTTTGATAAAATCTAGCTCAGCCACACTAAGCAACAAAAAGTTATAATTGTGGCAACTAAAGCTGCCCAAATAAACCGATTATCCTTTGTATTCACCTGACTTAAATCTACGGGTTCCGGTACTGTCGGCTTGGGTTTAGCATACTTGATATCGGCGTTGGGACTGGCTTGAAAACTCGTAGATTCATTTTCATCTAAAGCTGTTAAATCGGGGATTTTCACCATCCATTCAGGCGGGATAGTTAGTTGGGGGGCTTCCAAAATAAAAATTAACCGCTTAGCTTGCTTGCGGGTTTCCAGGCTGGGATGGCGGGTGAGTTGGCGGCAAAGCGCGATCGCCCCTTCTGTATTGCCACTGGCCTGATAAGCTGTTACCAGCCAGATTTGCACCTCCCCGCCCAAACGAGAAGCGCGATCGACCAAAGCACTAGCAGCTTCTAAACTCTTCACTGCTTTGGCATACTGGCCACCCTCAAAAGCAACTTTGCCTGCTTGGTACTGTGTTTGAACAATTTCTAACTTTTCTGAAGTCACCAGTCCCCACCCAATTCAAAAATCCTGACGATTAATTTGTGCAACTTTTTAAGTAAATCTTAAATTAGTTGGGTGTTTTTAGAATTCCTCATGATTGCTGTTACCATCTCGTTTCGAGCCTAGCAAATCTAACTGGTCAACTTTAATCACTGGCATCGATCGATTTGCTCCGGTACTGCGGTCTTGCCAGCGATCGAACTTCAAAGAGCCTGTCACCCCTATTTGAGCGCCCTTGCGAACGTAGTCAGCAGCAATTTGAGCTGTCTTGCCCCAGATTTCCAGAGTAAACCAGTCCGGTTCGTCTGTGTTGCGCGATCGCCTTCTCACTGCCAGCGTCAACTTACACTTAACTGTACCGGACTCAAAATATTTGACATCCGGGTCGCCGCCGACGCGGCCTACTAAAGTCACAATGTTAAGACTCATAAACTTCTTTAGGAATGTGGTCGATCGGTGGTGTAGTTAAACCCTCAGGGCCGCGCATTTGCATCTAAACCGCATTTGTAACGGCACTTTTGGGGGCTTCATCCTGATTTTACACCTACTTGCCAGAACATAATGATTGTGGATCGTTGGTGAGTCTAAACTCAACAATATACAGTTCTGACTAGACTCAGGATGAAAAACGTAATAGAATCCACCTCGGTTACACTTTTGTAACACCATTATTGCACACATTAGTATTTTAGTTTTGGGGGGGTACAAATCAGTGGGTCTTCTCAATCGATTTTCCTTATCTAGAGATATGGGTATCGACCTCGGTACTGCTAACACGCTCGTTTATGTATCCGGCAAAGGTATTGTTCTACAAGAACCTTCTGTAGTTGCGATCGACCAAGACCTAAAAATACCGCTCGCTGTTGGAGAAGATGCTAAAAAAATGCTCGGCCGCACGCCGGGAAATGTGATAGCGGTGCGACCACTTCGCGATGGGGTGATTGCAGACTTCGACACGGCGGAACTCATGCTCAAGACGTTTATTCGTAGAGTTCACGAAGGTAAAAGCTTGGTGTCGCCACGGATTATTATTGGCATCCCCAGCGGTGTCACCGGAGTAGAGAGGCGGGCGGTGATTGAAGCGGCCACTCAAGCCGGTGCTAGAGAAGTTCGATTAATTGATGAACCTATTGCGGCTGCGATCGGAGCTGGACTGCCTGTTGCGGAAGCAACTGGCAATATGATTATAGATATTGGTGGGGGTACGACAGAAGTTGCAGTTTTGAGTTTGCAAGGTACCGTGATCAGCGAGTCAGTTCGAGTTGCCGGCGACGAACTCAATGAATCGATCGTCCAATACATGAAAAAAGTTCATAATTTGGTAATTGGCGAACGCACTGCTGAAGAAATTAAAATTCAGCTAGGTTCAGCATATCCAACTCCACAGGATGACGACGTGATGATGGAAGTGCGTGGGTTGCACTTGCTCTCCGGTCTGCCACGAACTGTGACGATTAAAGGCCCAGAAATTCGCGAAAGTATGTCGGAACCGCTTTCAGTAATCGTGGAAGCCGTCAAGCGTACTTTGGAGCGCACGCCTCCGGAATTAGCAGCAGATATTATTGACAGGGGAATTATGCTAGCTGGTGGCGGGGCGCTGATGAAAGGCTTAGATACTCTGATCAGTCACGAAACAGGAATTGTAACTCACGTTGCAGCAGATCCCCTATCCTGCGTGGTTTTGGGAACTGGTCGAGTATTGGAAAACAAACAGTTGGAACGGGTTTTTAGCGGGCAGTCGCGATCGATGTAGTTAACAAATTTGGGATTTTGAATTTAGAAATTAAGCTGCCATCTAAATTCTAAAATCCTGACCAAACAATTTTAGATTTCTGGGATTATGCTAAAGAACACATTCCGCAGGTGGTGGGATCTGCGATTACAAATAGCACTTTTAGGTTTAGCTGTAACTGCTGCTTGGGGAGTTCGACAAACACAAGGTGCTGCACTGTTTGAAGTCTACAATTGGGTGAGTCGTCCGTTTCATGCTAACGGCTCTGGGCAAGAGCAGTTAATCTTGGCGCGTACTCAAGAATTACAGGCACAGATATTAGAATTAGAAACACAAAATCAGAAGCTAAAAGAACTTTTAGGTTATGTTTCTGCGAAGAAAACTAAAGGGATTGTTGCTCCAGTTATCGGCCGCAGCGCCGACCATTGGTGGCAGCAAATCACCTTGGGGCGCGGTAGTAATGATGGCATCAAAGCCGATTTTACGGTGATGGGTACGGGTGGTTTGGTAGGTCGGGTGGTCAGCGTTACTCCTAATACTAGCTTGGTGCTTTTAATCAGTGACCCTACCAGTCAATTAGGTGTGGGAATTACTCGCACTCGCCATATGGGTTTTATGAAGGGGAAAAGTAAAAACCAGGCTGTGATGGAGTTTTTTGATAATGTTCCCAAGGTCAAGCCTGGGGATGTAGTTTCCACTTCTTCTTTCAGTCAGTTGTTCCCTGCTGGTTTACCAGTAGGAAAAGTCCTCTCGGTTGACATGAACAAAACTCCGGCTCCTGAAGCTGTTGTTGAGTTCTCCGCACCGATAAATTCTCTGGAGTGGGCAGTGGTTTACCCCTACGACAAACAAGCTGAGGAAAAGACTGCTGAAGGTCAATCTTCTGCACCCGAAGGAGGAGAACAGAAGCAATGAAGACTTTACCTCGGATGTCTTCGCGATTGCGTCAATTTCTCAATTTCAGCGTCACGTTTACTTCTGTGATGCTGTGCATACTGATATCGCCAACTCGGATGCCGGGAATGGAACTGCTGGGAATTGGCCCGAACTGGCTGTTAATTTGGGTGGTAGCTTGGAGTATTAAACGGAAACGTACTGTTTGGGGAGCTGCAAGCATGGGGCTGGTTTTGGGGTTGCTTCAAGATGCGATGACGGCTCCTGATCCCACCCATACTGTGAGTCTAGTTGCTGTTGGAGTCCTCACTGTTGTTTTGTTGAAAACTTGGTCGATTCCAGCAGATATTGTTGAGAGAGATCCGATTCCGATCGCGTTAATTGTATTTGGGATGGCCGTGGTAGCGGAAACGGTGATGGGGCTGCAATTTTTTGTGATGGGCGATCGAACTTTGCTGGAAATTTGGAGCCATCACCAAAGAGTAGCTTTGTGTTCTTCTATTCTCAGCAGTCTTTGGGCTCCGGTGATTTATTTTCCTCTAAATCGCTTGTGGGAAATGACTAGGAATTTAGAAAAAATTTAATTGGTCCTTTGAATGTTGAATGTTGACCGTTGAATGTTGTCATTACCGTAGGGTTTGAGGAAGCCAGCTTGACCGTAACGCCTGCTCGAAACTCCTTTTAGTGCGTTGACATTGCCTGTAGACCAATATAGGATATATATTACAGACCAATACTAGCACAGTCAATGAA
>JAAUPI010000122.1 GCA_012035135.1 Microcoleus sp. CSU_2_2 | reverse complement strand
TTATAATTGGTATGGTGCGTCGCTATGAGATCTCCCAATAGCAACGAGAGTTGTTCGTAGCGACGCACCATACATTTACTACATTTACGAGATTATAAAAGGGGTAAGTAACCCGGATTTGGTATTAGATCATTCAATGCTATTACATAGTCTTAGTCTCCGGCATCAAACACTTATCAGAATCGCAGCCCGCAGGTCCAGAATCCATCATTTCACCCATGTCATAACGCCTCAAAGCTAGGTGAAAAATTTCACTTTCGCGACGCGCTAAAACATCTTTCAACATCGTCTCGTAAGTTTCCTTATTTATTGGTTCAAAGGGCAAACGCGGGAAAGTTTCCAGGGCATCAAACCGAGACAAAAGCGCGGCGGAAATGTAGCCTTCGTCGTCGCGAATCGCTTCGTAAATCCGCGTACCCAAACTTTCAATTTCATTTTCCCGCAACTCAATGGTCGCGCTGGTATTGTGCCGCACGTAGAACTTTTGCACCTGCATATAAAAGTCCATTTGTGCCGCTGCCGAGAATTTGTTAATGTCAATTTCATCGGCACCGGGCAAATCAGCCCAACTGACAGCAACGGGTATTTCTACCAACCATTCCGTACAACGTTCGTCGAAAGGATTGTTCAGCAAATTGCCGTTTTCATCTTTGTCAGATTGAGACGGAATCACGTTGTATCCGTAGTCGATAGAGGCGAGGGCTACGGGGTCGTTTTTGCGGAAAGTGATGCGGCGAATAAAACGCTGGGCTTTCGGCGGATGCCACCCAGGCGAAGCGCCTGTCAGCAGAGATTTTGTACCGGATGGTTGAACGGTTGTGCAGCGATTTGGGCGTTTTAAAGAATGCCGATCGCAATAATCCCATACTACGCGATTCACAATCTCCCGCCAACCAGTCAAATACTCTTCTTCCCGCTGTTTAAACGCGATTCCCTGGGGAGTTTGCGGGCGGCCTTCTACCCACCAGCGCAGCCACTCGACGCCAAAAGCATGAACGAAGAAATCGAACAATCCCGTGAAAGATACGCCAACAATCGGGTCTAATTCGCGACTATATTGATAGCGCGGTTCGCTAAATTTGTGATTGAGAAGTACCGCGACAGAAAGAGCTCCTGCTTTGAAAGCTTCCTCTTGTTCTTTGAAATTGTAAGGGTCAATTTGATTGAGGTGAATTTCAGCCAAATTGCAGAAAAAATTAGAGCCGATGATTTCACCACAGGGATTTAAACCCAAACGAACTAACCGATGTTCTAATTCTTCAGCAGTCAGCTTGGGATAGCGTTCCTGCAACCACTGTTTAGCTTTTCCTTCTGCGTAAGCTTGCAAAAACTCAACTTTAAGACTCGGCGTTGAAAGCAAGTCAACATTAGCTCTAGCTACAGCTTCCCCAGCCCATTGAATTGCACCTTCGCCAGAATAATACTGTTTGCGAACGGCATCAATACATTCTTCCCGCGTTGGTTTGTAATGAAAAACACGAGAGTGATTTGCCATTCTTAAAGCATCGCGTTCTGGATCTATTCTCCAGTTGCCATTTTTATCTTGTTGCCACAGATTGTTTTTAGCATTTGCCCCCAGTTCATCACTTGAGTCAAACTGACGAATCCCCGCTGAGCGCCGAATGTTGCCCGCGACGATTGTGACTGCGGCTTCGTCAATCAATACGCAGCATTCTACTGAATTTAACTGCCGCCCTTGAGCTTTATTCAAAATTGCCGCGCACCGCTGATAAAGATCGGGCAATTTCACCGGATTTGCGACTCCGCCAAAGCCTTTTAAAGGTTCTCCTACTGGGCGAACGTCGCTCAAATCGATGAAGATTTGAACTTCTCCGGTAAATCTTTCATCTGTGGATAATTCCAGCAAAGATTGATAGGATTTTACCCAACCTTGGCGAGAATCTCCGACATATATTGTTGCGGTTTCTCCTGCTATTTTGACTTCTGTTTCTTGGCGGCGCTGTAGGGCGGGTGTAGAGCCGATCGCGCCTTGCAATTTCACGTTTAAACGGTTGCGAATCGGTGGCAATTGGTTGATATATTTTGGTTCCAAAACTGCGCCGGTGCCGCAGCCCATCATGGCCAAATCCATTAACAAACCAAAGGAACGCCAATCGAGAATATTCGTTGAGGAGCAGTTATATGCACCGGAAAAGTTCTCCGGCTGTTCGATCCACTTGCTGCCGCCCACCCACAGCCAGCGCCCTGAAGCGAGGGTTTTGAGCTGGCTTTGCATCCGGTGCAGCAGTTGTGTTTCTTCGGGGGTGAGGTTTCCGAGCGATGCCAAGCCCTTGACAGTTCGATCGCACACTTCTTCCCAAGTCTCCCGCCCTGTCTCGGTACGGCGGCTGTACGTCCTAAAAAATACTGGATTGGCTGCGGGTGCTGTTTCTGGAAAATCGGACGGGTTGCGTTTCCCGCTGGCACTCGATCGCTCTAATTCTCGAACCATAGGTTGTGTACTGACGTGTCGTGTCGGAATATATCAAACTAAGAATATACAACAGGATTCAGATTTAGGGTTAAAGGTTGACAAATATGGCAATTTGCACTATATATGGGGCATATTTCAATTTTAGATTTGGGATTTGAGATTTGAGATTGAAGCAAGCGACCCTACTGAGTCGTTAAAAACTCAATATTTGGCAACAGCGGATCTTGAACCACTCCTACACCGTTAAATCCCCAACGCTGAAGCAGCGTTTTTACCTGAGAACCGGCAATCGATTCTACGCCAAAGCGATCGGCTACATCGGCTGCATGGGCGTTGAGATAGCTCAATGCGTCATAATCTTCGCGAAACATCAGCAGGTAACTTACCGCCGAATCTGGATTGGGATAAGCAGCGAGATATTTACCATCAGCACGAGAACGGAGCAAATAAAAAACTTGAGATAACATCTTATGTTTTAGCTGTTCATATTGGCGATGAATTGATTATATAGCAGTAGTCAGTAGTCATTAGTCTTCGGGTGCGTCGCCACAAAGAATCCTTCAAAAAAGCGACAATCGATCGGCGACGCACCTTACCATTAGTCTTCGGGTGCATCGCAACCTGGAATCCTTCAAAAAAGCGACAATCGATCGGCGACGTACCTTACCATTAGTCTTCGGGTGCGTCGCCACCTGGAATCCTTCAAAAAAGCGACAATCGATCGGCGACGCACCTTACCATTAGTTGTAGGAATCATCAAAAATGGAAATTAGTTCAAAATTAAAAGCACCTCCGGGGAAGATTTTCAATAGTCTGGCATTTTTCTCTTTTGCTACTATGCTCTTCAGCTTTTTATCACCCAGCTCTCAAATTATTGATCCGCTCGATCTAAGTCACATTCTCCTAGCTCCTGTTAAATTTATTTTGTATGTTCTTTTAAATTTATTAGTGTCACTATTGAATTTTAGTTGGGATAGTTTAGCTTGGTTTCTTTGGCTTTCGCTCTTGCTCATTTGGGCGATCCGTGCCGGATATTGCCTCATCAAAGCACCTCAAACTCTGAAACAGTTTCGTTGGTGGATTACTCCATTATTATCATTAATTTTGTCACTGATTTGGGCAACACATCTTTTATTATGGTTAAATTTTATGCTGCATAAGCCTGCATTAGAAAAACTAGCCGATCGAGTAAAAGTTGAAACTTCTCAAAACAAAGTATTGGAGTTTAATCCGAGTCAAAAAATAGGAATGTTTGAGATTCTGGGTGTTCACAGAGTGTACGACAAATCTGACTCGGCCGGAGATTATTTTGAAATCTCGCCGACAACGACCAATGTCACCTCAATTGAGATTAAGGGTAATTGGGCACATCAGGGTTTTGTTCGGGATTTATCTCGCAAACCAGGTGGTTTCAAGGCTATAAGTTTGAGCTTTGCACCGGGTAGTAATAATGGCGATCAAGATATTTTTTATCTCGGTGATGGTTGGTATGCTTTCCAAAATTTGTTTGACTAAATTAGCAAGCCATTGGTATCAACTTAAGCCTGAAACCATTAAAAAATCTCGCTTTGATCCAAGGCTAGATCCCCCTAAATCCACGCCACTTGCTCGACTTGGGGAGGCCCCAAGATCGCAGTGGCTTCCCGATCGAAGGGGGACTTTCACCCCCCTCTTTTCCCCCCTTTTTAAGGGGGGGCTAGGGGGGATCTAGGCCTAATCCTCAAACAGCAGACACCAATGATCGCTAAGCTATCTCCTTCGATCGTTCGGCGGTTGAAACCGATTCTATACAAAAGAAGTCCGCCTGCGCGGACTAAGGAACGAAAATTTAATAACTTAAACAGCTCCTACACTCCTCTCTCCTACAAGCTGGTTCGTAAAAGGAGGCAGAGCCTCCGGATCTGTGTTACCAGGCAGAGCGAAAGTAACAAGCAAGTCGCTTAAGTTATTTAATTGCCATTCCTAAGAAATAAGGAAGCAACGATCGCATATTTGCGAGTAATAGCATCTAAATCAAAGTTAGCGCTAAACCTTTAACTCCCCTTCCGTCGCCAATTTGACCGACGATCGCAGCTTGACCTGTGGTTAAATTAATCCTGTACAGACTGGAAACTCCGCTAACATCGATCGCAGCCAAAGCAGTTTCGTTGCCACCCACACTCCTAATATCAAAGCCGAGAACACTAGAAGCATCAATTCCCAAAGATCCGATCGTATTTAACACTCCATTATTCGGCGGATCTTGGCGCACTAAAACATCTGCATTACTGTCAATTACAAATAAAGTTGTCGAAGTCGCCCCAGCAAAGTTATTCACATAGGCAGCCCCCGCACCTACGGGAGGATTGTTAGAATTACGTGAAGCGAAGCTATCCCGAAGGGAATCGCCCGTAGCATAAACTAAATTGCGATCGAGTTGAATTCCCCCCGTCAGCGTGTCAAAATCGACAATTGCCCCGGTATCTGGATTGAGGCGACCATTTTGACCGGCTTGATTGACAAACCGAATGCGATCGACTGTAGGATTGAAATCTAAACCCGCAGCCCCCGGAGTGAGGGGAACAGCAAATTGTCCGCTACCGACTTGACTTGCAGCGCCCGTCACCGGATCGATCGCGTACAATCGATTGCTAGAACCCAAACCATACAGCAAACCGTTAGCAGGACGAAAATCAATTCCTAGCAAACTTTCTCCCGGCTGCAATCCCGTAACTGCTACGTCATTAAGAATTGCCCGCGGTGCCGCCTCGTTAAAACCGACGATTCTTTCGACGCCATTTCTAACAGTTAAGGCGTAAGCTGTAGGCAAAGGTAAAGCCAAACCGTTAATCTGTCTGCCGTCAGCAATTTGATTGACAAAGGAAGCTTGACCTGTACTTAAATTGATGTTGTACAAGCCAGAAATGCCTCCAACTTCCAGCGCCGCCACTGCGACATCGCGGCCGCCAACACTTCTGATATCAAAGCCGAGAATGCTAGTTGCATCAACTCCCAAAGATCCGATCGTATTTAACACTCCATTATTCGGCGGATCTTGGCGCACTAAAACATCTGCATTGCTGTCAATCGTAAACAAAGTTGTCGAAGTCGCCCCGGCAAAGTTATTCACATAGGCAGCCGCAGCAGCCCCCGGAGTTGTGCCAAAATTACGATCACCTGTTGCATAAACTAAATTGCGATCGAGTTGAATTCCTGCCGCTATAGTGTCAAAATCTACTATTGCCCCGGTATCTGGGTTGAGACGACCATTTTGACCGGCTTGATTGACAAACCGAATGCGATCGACTGTCGGATTGAAATCCAAACCCGCAGCCCCCGGAGTCAGCGGTACAGTAAATTGTCCGCTACCAACTTGACTTGCTTCCCCGGTTTTTGGATTGATATTATACAAGCGATTGCTGCTACCTAAACCGTAAAGCAAGCCGTTAGCTGGACGATAATCAATTGCCAGCAAATTTTCTCCCGCTTCCAATCCAGTCACGGGGAAATCTGAGAGTACGCTTTGCGGATTAGAAAGGCTAAAACCGACAATCCGATTAGCAGGAGTTAAGGCATAAGCCGTTGTCAGAGGTGGAGGCGGGGGATTGGGAACAATGCTGCCGATATTAGTAGTGAAATCTGTTTGGTCGATCGAGTTTCGATTCACACCTTTGAGAATAGCGAGAAATTCTCCTGTTACCCGGTCTTGAATAACAGTATCATTTCCAGCTTCAAGGATATTCAAGTCACCAAAACTGAGTCCTCCTGCCAAACCAATTAAATCTATACGATCGACAAAATCTGCGATCGAATCAGCATTTCCCAAATTAATACCGCCGCTAGTACGGAAAGGATCGGCATCAGCGTAGCGACTCAAAACAAATACATCCGCACCATCTCCTCCTGCCAAGATATCAACACCCCTGTCCCCCGACAAAACATCATTGCCAGAGTTGCCAAAAATCAAATCATTGTCCTTGCCACCAAATACAAAATCATTATCTTCACCGCCGTTAATAGTATCGCTGGCTAAATCTCCAAACAGAGAATCTCTACCAGAATTTCCATCAATTGAATCGCTATCTTTACCGCCAAAAATGCTATCATTTCCAGAATTGCCAGCAATTATATCATTGCCCATCAACCCAAAAATCACATCATCTTCACCAGAACCTGAGAGCGAGTCGGCTTGTATAGTACCTCTAATTTCTACCATGATATAGTGCACATCTAAATTTGATATTCCCAGTGCCTCAAAGCAGCGGGATTTTTAGGACAAACAATCACAAATTCGCAGCAATGGCTAATTTGACCGAAATTCTTTAGGCTTGAGGAGCCCATTTTACGAGAAATATTGTACAGAGGTAAAGCGATCGATAAATCTACCTTCAGAGATATTTAAAATCGCCCCCGATACAGATATACTCGCTTCTACTCGGCAGTTTGCAGGATAAGCAGAGCTGCTGACAGCCCAACTGCAAATCCCCAAGCTGAACTTTTTTCGTGCGAATTTATGAAATCTTGTACTGCGTTCATTAGTGATATACGCTGGATATCTAATTTTGGATCTGTCCAGTCAGAAATTATTTTTAAACTTTCATTTTAAAGCCTCCGAAGATAGGCTTTGTGTGCATATATAGCTAACTTTGCAGGAGTTGTGCAAATTACAGCATTTTTCAGGTAATACCAAATCCGGGTTTCCCATCCCCGTTATAATTGGTATGGTGCGTCGCTATGAGATCTCCCAATAGCAACGAGAGTTGTTCGTAGCGACGCACCCTACATTTACTACAGTTACGAGATTATAAAAGGGGTAAGTAACCCGGATTTGGTATAAGTAGGTACTAGCAAAGATAGAGGACACGGCAGTGCCGTGTCCCTACGGTGATATATCGCTTGGGGGTGTACTTCATCAACGCGGAATCTGCATATAAAAACTTTTATAACTAACTGTTAATTGATAATCTCGCTGGTAACAGATCTTTATCTTCTACTATTTCAAATCTTCCAATTTAATCCTCGGATCGACAGCTTTGAGTAGCAAATCTGCCAACAAATTGCCGACAATCAACATCGCAGCACCCATCATCAAACTTGCCATTACTAAATACAAATCTTGATTAGTCACAGCCTCCAGAGTCAGCTTTCCCAAACCAGGCCAATTAAAGAAATATTCCGCAATAAACGCGCCGCTTAACAAACTAGCAAACTCAAAACCCAACAGTGTAACTAACGGATTAATCGCATTTCGCAAAGCGTGAACGTAAATTACTCGATCGTCCGGCAAACCTTTAGCCCGTGCCGTGCGGATATAATCTTGACGCAGCACGTCCAATAATTGTCCGCGCATCAATCTTTGCAAGCCCGCAAAACTGGTAACACTGAGGGCGATAGTTGGCAAAATTAAGTGCCAGCAGTAATCGAGAATTTGACCCCACCAAGGTAAATCTGCGTGGTCAATACTGGTCATTCCTCCTACAGGAAAAATAGGTGAAGTATTCTGTGCTAAAAATAGCAGCAGCAAAGCCGTGATAAAGCTGGGAAACCCCTGTCCGGTGTAGCTGATTACTTGCATAACTCGATCGACTGTCCGGTTTTGATTGACAGCGGCGACTATTCCCAAAGGAAGTGCAACAGCCCATGTTACAAACATAGATGCGATCGCCATCCACAGCGTCGCCGGTACCCGTTCCCACAACAGAGACGCTACCGATCTCTGATACGCAAAACTCGTACCAAAATTCCCCCGCGTCACAATTTGTTGTAGCCACAGCAAATACTGCATAAAAGCTGGTTTGTCTAAGCCAAACTGTTGTTCTAGTTGCTTAATTGTTTCCGGTGAAATCTTCGGATTCTGGCTCAAAGTATCCAAGTAATTTCCTGGTGCAAGTTCAATAATTGCAAAACAAAGCATCGATGCCAAAAATAGCGTAAAAAGTGCCTGCAACAGTCTATTGAAAACATAAGCTAATGTCTCATTGCCAAACAGGGAACTCAATCCTCGCCAATTTTGATTAGATTTAATAGAAGTCATAGGATTTTAGATTTTAGATTCCAGAGTAAACTCTATACGCAGGGTGCGCACGGCGCACCTTACAATGAGTAATTAACTATTAACTAACTAATACTCAACTAGAGTGACGATCGGCACTTCTGGCAATTGCTTTCTGCCGCCCAAACCCTGCAATTCAATAATAAAAGCAAAACCGACAAGCTCGCACCCTGCCTGTTCTAACAACTTAGCTGTTGCTGTCGCCGTTCCGCCAGTCGCAATCAGATCGTCCACAATCAGCACTCGGCTACCGGATGTCATCGCATCTTGGTGCATCTCCAGTCGATCGCTACCGTACTCTAACTCGTACTCAGCAAAATGAACCGCTGCCGGCAATTTACCGGGCTTGCGGACGGGAATAAAGCCTATTCCCATTTTATAAGCCAAAGGTGCGCCAAATATGAAGCCCCGCGATTCCATACCCACCACATAGTCAGCGGACATTTCAGTACACTTCTCAGCTAAACTGTCAATGGTGTAGCTCAATCCTTGTGGGTTGCGCAGCAAAGTTGTAATATCTCGAAACATAATTCCCGGCTTGGGGAAATCTGGAATGTCGCGAATCAGAGATTTGAGATCCATAAGCTTGCCGATCGGCGTTGAGGGTAACAGGGCATCAAAAATGGTACAATCATAACGCAAAAAATCAAACAGGACTTATCCACTCTGACCTCTAGAAACCAGGTTTTTTACCAAATCTGCGCCCTGTAACGAAGTATGATGTAAAAGAAATTGGTTTCTGACCACCCGTGGGTCAGTCCTATAAAAACTAAAAAATCAAAATTAAAATTAATAGCTTTTGCAATTTTTATTGTTTAATTGCTGAATCCTGTACGTACTACCTAAGCAAATGTCATAATTTCCTAACAATAGGGTTGAATATCAAGATTTCTCACCCTAAGATCTAAAGTCAAAAATCTAATATCTAAAATCCAATGATCAAGTTGGCAGCACGAGTGGGCGAGGTTCCTCCTTCTATCACCTTAGCGATCGCAGCTAAGGCAAAAGCCATGAAGGCCGAGGGAATTGATGTCTGTAGTTTGAGTACGGGAGAACCCGATTTTGACACCCCAGAACACATTAAAGCAGCCGCCAAGCAAGCTTTAGACAGTGGCAAGACTAAATACGGCCCGGCGGCTGGGGAACCGCAGTTAAAAGCTGCGATCGCCCGCAAACTCCACGACGATAACAAGCTTAACTATCAACCTGAGAATATCATCGTTACCAACGGTGGCAAGCATTCCCTCTACAATTTGATGATGGCTCTGATCGATCCGGGAGACGAAGTAATTATCCCTGCTCCCTACTGGGTGAGCTACCCAGAAATGGTAAAACTCGCCAGCGGCAAACCAGTAATTGTCCAGACTGATGCCTCTACAGGATATAAAATCACCCCGGAACAACTGCGTCAAGCGATTACTCCTGACACCAAGTTATTTGTACTGAATTCGCCATCTAACCCAACGGGAATGGTGTATAGTCCAGCCGAAATCAAAGCACTAGCAGAGGTGATAGTCGATCGAGATATCTTAGTCGTTGCTGACGAAATCTACGAAAAAATTATATATGACGGCGCCCAACACGTCAGCATCGGCTCCCTCGGCCCAGAAATATTCGATCGCACCATTATCAGCAGCGGTTTTGCCAAAGCTTACGCCATGACAGGCTGGCGAATTGGTTATTTGGCTGGGCCGATCGAATTAATCAAAGCTGCCAGTACCGTTCAAGGACACAGTACCTCAAACGTGTGTACTTTTGCACAGTATGGCGCGATCGCAGCCTTGGAAAGCAGCCAAGAATCTGTAGAAAAAATGCGTCAAGCTTTTGCCGATCGGCGTCAGGTAATATTTGAATTACTCGATGCAATCCCCGGAATTAGCTGCACCAAACCAGACGGTGCTTTCTATATGTTTGTCAACATCAGCAAAACTGGAATGACTTCTCTAGAATTTTCGGACGCTTTTTTAGAACAGCAACAAGTAGCAGTTATTCCGGGAATTGCTTTTGGTGCCGACGATCACATTCGCCTATCTTACGCCACCGATTTAACTACAATTAAAAAAGCTATGGAAAGGCTCGATAAATTTGTCCGCACAATCTAAACCAAAGCGTTTGTCAAATAGATGAAGTAGGTTGGGTTGAGCGATAGCGAACCCTCCGCTAAACGCTCCGCCCAACACCTGATGATTAACCAGCTACATAGCTCGGCAGGATTTTGTGTATCACATATACATGGAATATGCTGTATTTTAAATCAAGAGTTGGGTTTTGCGACCTCAACCCAACCTACATATTTTGAACTTAGCTCCCGTGAACCTCTTTCTCTGTGTTCTCTGCGCCTCTGCGGTTACTTTCGACAAAATCTCATCCACAAATCAAATAAAATTGCTATAAAAACGTTTATTATTTAATCATGTCAGAACAGCGGATTACTATTTCTTTACCTAACTTGCTACTAATTATAGCATCTTCCTTGCTGCTAGTGCTCCTGTGGCAATTGCGGAGCCTGCTAGTAATTCTAATGATATCAGTCGTGCTGGCCGCTTCGATCGTACCAATAGTTAACTGGGCCGAAACAATGCGGGTTCCTCGCTGGCTGGCCGTAATTTTGGTTTATTTAACTCTCATCGGTGGCTTTACGGGGACGGTAGTGTTAATTGGCCCGACAGTCATCGAACAAATAGAGTTACTGCTGCGACAGTTACCAGTTTACGTAGACAGTTTGCGAACTGTGGCAACTAATATATTAAGTCGTTTGAGTGACGATGCTCCTACCTTGGTGAGTCAGTTATTAGATACTCAATCTTTGACTAATTGGCTGATTCGATCTAGCCAACAATTAGTATTGCGATCGTACAGTCTCACTAGAGGAATTTTAGGCGGTTTTTTCAGCTTAGTTTTAGCTTTATTTATTTCCGGTTACATGGTAGCAGATAGCGAAACTTTAATTAAAAGTTTGGTGCAATTTTTCCCGAAACCTTGGGACGCTCGATTAGCAACACAAGTTACTCCCGTCGGCCAAAGAATGGGGAGTTACATTCGCGGGCGAGTGTTAGTTTCCGGAATTTTAGGCATATTTATTACCACAGGTTTGAGCATTTTAGGAATGCCGGAATTTGCCCTTGGTTTAGGGGCGATCGCAGGTGTTACTAACCTAATTCCCTTCATTGGTCCCGTATTGGGAGCAGTACCAGCATTAATCGTAGCATTAGCTAAAGGTGGCTGGGTACTTTTGTGGGTATTGCTGCTATTTGTAATCATCCAAAACTTAGAAACTTACGTGCTCGATCCTTTGTTAGTTGGTTCTTCAGTAGGAGTGCATCCTTTGTATCAACTGCTGTCTGTATTGGGAGGAGTGCAAGTATTAGGAATTATCGGGGCCGTAATTGTGCCGCCTTGGTTTGCCGGCGTAGCAGCTTTGATTGAAAACTTGTACTTAAAACCGAAAATTCGCAGCGAATATCGATCGGCGATAAATCAGGCTAAAAACAATTCGGATTTGCCACCAGTTACACCTTCGACATGATAACAGTTAATCGTAAGGTGCGTCGCCACCAACAATCTATCAAGCCGATCGAATATCTGGTAGCGACGCACCATACCAGCCGTGGGTGCGTCGCCACCAACAATCTGTAAAGCCGATCGAATATCTGGTAGCGACGCACCATACCAGCCGTGGGTGCGTCGCCACCAACAATCTGTAAAGCCGAATGACTGAAGCGATCGCTTTTAATATAATCAGATGTGTAGCCACTCTCTGCTGCAATTTCATCATATCTTTGACCGAAACAAGCTCCGCATCAAACTGCGACTTCAATATTTTTTAGGTATTTTTGGGCGTTAGCAAAAACCGCCACATCTGCTACTTTTAGAGCGATTTCAAATTCTACGAGTTGCTCGCTCATCCTGTCTTGCATTTTATAAAAATCACAAAATTATGCCATTAATTCATCCACTACCACGCTAAATCCCGGCAGCACAACCTGAGTCCTCGCCACCTCACCGGGCTTAAACAAACATACCCCACCTTGAGTAATTACTAACACCCAACTACTCTTAGGAAACAGCAGCCAAACTTCCAAACAACCCGAATCTAAATACTCCTGTGCCTTAGCAAAAACATCATCCGCAAAATCGCTAGGCGAAACAATCTCAGCTAGCAGCGGAAAACTCTGTGGCAAAACAGCAAACTCCCCAACTTCTGCCAACAATTCGGGAGTAATATAAGATACATCGGGTATTCGCCCTTTTTTCAGAGTTTGACAAGTAACTTCTACATAAACCTCGCCGCCTTGGCCGCTTGAGATCATGTAACTCCTCCAGTAATAATTTAGCTTTGATTGAATGCGACGAGTCTTTGCAGTCATTCCCGGTTTCCCCACTACTTGTCCATTGACAAATTCTACAGGATGTTTGACTATAACTTGACCGTCCACCCACTCCGTACCGTCCGGAGGATTTTGCATCCACTCTTCCAAAGTTAGATCTAACTTTTCTACACTAGGAATCATCATCTAATTTACCTATTTTACTGCTGCTTTATATCTTACCATATATGAAACACCCCTCCAACCTACTACTTAAACTCAGCCACAGCTTATTTACAGACAGCGAAGAACAAGAAAAATTTATTCACGCCGTCACCAATCCCCAACCATTTAATCCTGCGATCTTGTGGCTGCAACCAAAACCAACAGAAAATCCATTTAATGTCGAAATTCCAGTTTTGTGGCAACCCGAATTTGTCGATCGACTTTCCTTAGAAACAAAACCAGGAAAACATCCCTTGCATCAAGCCGGACATTACTACTGCCTCGACTTTTCCTCAATTTTCGCCGCTTCCGCCTTACAGACAATTCCAGAGCCACTAGAACTAATTTTAGATATGTGCGCCGCCCCCGGAGGCAAAAGTATATTTGCTTGGAAAACATTAAATCCCAAATTGCTCTTGTGTAACGAAGTTATCGGCAAACGCATCGGAATGTTACTCTCGAACTTAAAACGCTGCCAGATTAGTCGATCGAGCACAATCAACCTCGATTCAAAAATCCTGGCAGAAAAAACACCCAACACTGCTAATCTAGTAATAGTTGACGCTCCTTGTACAGGTCAATCATTGCTAGCCAAAGGAGACAAAGCACCCGGATGCTTTCATCCCGTTACCATTAACAACAATGCCAACCGCCAAAAAAGAATCTTAGCCAATTCGGCCAAAATTGTAGCGCCACAAGGATATCTTGCTTACATGACCTGTACCTATTCAACAGCAGAAAACGAACAAGTGGGTGAATGGTTGCTCAACAAATTTCCGCAATTTCAGCCAGTCACAGTTCCACACTTAGAAAAATATCGATCGCACCTCACAGAAATCCCTTGCTATCGGATGTGGCCGCAAGATAGACTAGGAGCAGGAGCATTCACAGTTTTGTTTAAAAACACCTCCGAAGGAGAGATAAATCAGCTCCCCCCAGACTTCTTAGATTCAACCCGTTTTACCAACGTCTAACCATCTGCGTCCATCCGCGTTCATCCGCGGTTAAAAAAATCTTCTTCCCAAAGTGCAACTAAAAAATGATTTTATCAAAATTATCCACAGCAATTCAACTGCAATTAAAACGCGCTTTCTGCATTTTACTTATTTTCAACCTGTTCATACTAAGCGGCTGTCAAAACACCTCCAAAAACAGCAGCACAATCAAGCTCACAATGTGGCACGGCATCAATCCCCCGCCAAATCGAGACGTGTTTCAATCCCTGACAGACAAATTCAACAAAACACATCCCAACATCCAAGTAGAAGCACTTTACATCGGTCAGCCAGACCAACAATTACCAAAAATACTCACAGCAGTAGTTGGAAATGCACCACCAGATTTGCTGTGGTACAATCCCACAATCGGCGGAAAATTAGCAGAACTCCAAGCAATTCAACCCTTAGAAAACTGGCTAGACAAATCGCCCCTCAAAGCCGAAATTTACCCTGCCCTCTTCGAGTCAATGGAACTGGGCGGACACACTTGGTCAATTCCCTTAGCAACAAATAACGCAGCAATATTTTATCGTCCCAGCTTATTTAAGGCAGCAGGAATCACAGAATTGCCGCAGAATTGGCAACAATTAAAGCAAACTGCGCGCTCTCTAACCAAAGACACCAACGGAGACGGCAGGGTCGATGACACGGCATAGTGCTCTCTCTAGGCAAAGGAGAATGGACAGTATTTACCTGGCTGCCATTCATGTTTAGTGCAGGTGGCGAACTCGTAGCAAAAACAGCTCAAACTTCCATACCTCAAATAGACAATCCAGGTTCTCGCGCTGCCTTACAATTATGGAGCGATTTATTAAAAGAAGGTTCGGCAATACTATCAGCACCGGAACGAGGTTATGAACTAGACAACTTTATTGCAGGCAAAGTCGCCATGCAAATCACCGGGCCTTGGACGCTAGCACAATTGCAGCAAAGTAAAATCGACTACGGAGTCATCCCTATACCCGCCCTCAAACGCCCCGCAGCCGTCATCGGGGGTGAAAACCTATTTTTAATGAAAACCTCGCCAGAACGAGAAAAAGCAGCCCTAGAATTTTTAGAATACGTTCTTGGCGAAGAATTCCAAACAGCCTGGGCATTAGGAACAGGTTACTTGCCAATTAACTTACAATCGAGAAACAGCCAAACCTATAAAACCTTTATCGAAAAAAACCCCGTTTTGCGAGTATTTTTAGCACAAATGAACTCAGCCCGATCGCGACCCATCATTCCAGGTTACTCCCGCTTGTCAGAAAACCTAGGCCGCGCGATCGAAGCAACCCTTCTCGGCCAGCCCCCCCAAGACGCCCTCAAAGAAGCCCAAGAGCGTTTGGCACTAACATTAGATATTGCAGCATCCGGGAAATAGAAAACGGAAAATATAGAAGAAAAAAAGGAGAGTTTTTCCGCTCAATTCTCCTCTTTCACTGTATTTTCCAAAAAGATTTGAACCCTCTATTAATTTATTGAAATTCCCATTAAAATGATATTTTGCACCTTTGTCAAAAATCGGCTTTTTGGCCTGTTAGACAAAAATTAGATTTTTCTGTGGGGGTGGGTGGAGCGTGGTATAAAAACCACAGGTTGGGATAACAACGGGCACTGAAAGGGATGATTGCAAGTAAACTACCCACCACCAATTGCTAAAAGCAATATGGTGGGGGCTTTAAAAGCGAGCGAGTTTACCCGACTAAGTACCTTGAGTACTACGATTTTTAGGTCATCTTACCTACAAATACGCAGCCAGTTTGTAGCCCTAAGGTTAACAGTTAAACAGAATCATTGGGTTGGAGTCAGTGCTGTTAGCGTAAAAAGCCTCTAAATCATTGTCCAGGCTAACGTTACCCGAAAGGAGGCACTGGCGCATCAACGCCAATTCTTAACATTAAAGGTGTCAAACCATTGTCGATCGCAGCTAACGGACACGGTTCCAGGCAATCTTGCCGGACAGATAGGTTCGGTTTTCCCAATCGTCATGTACCAAGA
>JAAUPI010000121.1 GCA_012035135.1 Microcoleus sp. CSU_2_2 | reverse complement strand
GTTTTTTCATCAGTGATTACCGTAGGGGCGAAGCATTCCGGCAGTAAATATTAGATAATCACCCATAAGTTATATGCCGGAATGCTTCGCCCTCCGGCGCAAAAGTGCTCACCAAGACGCGGGCTGGGTTCACATCCCCCTCCTAAGAACTCAATGTCATGTGGGGCCGCCAAAAATATAGTAAAATTCGGGATGGGATATCGCCACGACTCTAAACGGACACAGAGAGAAGGTAAGACTACTTGTAGCGCATCTCGATGAAGTGTCAAGGATCCCCGCGCCTTTTAGGCCGGGGAGTATTGTAAAACTTCATTAAACTTATAAGCAGTAGTAAGCAAGAATGGTAATATGTAGTCAGGAGGTGAAGATGAAACTACCTGACTATGCAAAAGCAATAGGCATAAGCTACACAACTGCGTGGCGGTGGTGGAAAGCAAATAAGCTGCCACATCCGGCACGACAGACAGAAAGCGGTTTAATCATCGTTGACTACGTGCCACAAGCATCATCCAACAAAGCCAAGAAGAATCGAGTCGCTATTTATAGTAGAGTATCTGCCTCTGAAAACCAAGAAAATCTCAACCGCCAATCGGAGCGATTGACTGAATACGCAATTGCCAACGGTTATCAAATTATGAGAAATGTCAAAGAAATCGGCAGCGGATTGAACGACCACAGAAAGCAGTTAGAAACACTGCTACAACAAGATGACTACGACATTTTACTGGTGGAACATAAAGACCGATTGGCTCGATTTGGGACAAATTATTTAACCGTATTGCTTTTTCGATTAGGCGTCACACTAGAAATAGTTAATCTTACCGAAAACGGAAAAGATGAGTTAATGCAAGACTTAGTAGCGATAGTCACAAGTTTTGCGGCACGACTTTATGGGCAACGTCGCGCTAGCAGAAAAACGGAAAAAATAATTGCTGAGTTACAAGATGGAGACTCTGAATGCAGTTAACAGAAAGGCACGTCATTAAATCAACGGAACACCGTTTCGCCAAAATAGACGAACTAGCCTTTAAATCGAAGAACCTTTACAATGCAGCTAATTATGTCATTCGTCAGAGCTTTCTTTATGGATGGGGTTATGTCAATTACAACGAAATCAACCGCGTGATGAAGTCTCATGAAGCCTACAAGGCTTTACCTGCTAAAGTAAGCCAGCAAATCTTGATGGTGTTAGATCGGAATTGGCAATCGTTTTTTGAAGCAGTTAAAGCTTACAAGGCTGATGCTTCCAAGTTCACAGGTCGCCCCAAACTGCCAAAATACAAAGATAAAGTCAAAGGGCGAAACCTTCTTGTTTACACTCTGCAAGCGATGAGCAGCCAACAGTTGAAGAAAGGAATTATCAAGCTTTCTGGTACTGACTTTTTAATTAAAACCCAAGTCAATCCCGAGCGGATTTGTCAAGTGAGAGTAGTTCCCAAATGCGATTCCTATGTCGTTGAGGTAATTTACAATGAACCGGAGTCCACCATCAACGATGCCAACTTTGTAGCCAGTATTGATTTGGGGCTGGATAATTTAGTAGCGCTAACTTCAAATCAACCGGGATTTATCCCTTTGTTGATTAACGGGCGACCATTAAAATCGATTAACCAGTTCTACAACAAGCGCTGTTCACGATTAAAGTCCCAATTGAAAGGGAATCGCCAAACTTCACCCCGGATGCAGCGCTTAAATCGCTGTCGCAACCAGAAAGTTGATAATTATTTGCATCATACCAGTCGCCTAATTATCAATTTGTTGACAGTCCAGCAAATTGGGACGTTAGTAATCGGCAAAAATGCACAGTGGAAAACCGGAATCGAACTGGGGAAACCAACCAACCAAAACTTTGTTAGTATTCCTCACTCTCGATTGATTGAGATGTTGGAATACAAAGCTAGGCTGGTAGGAATCACGGTAATTGTACAGGAAGAGTCTTACACATCCCGCTCCAGCTTTTTAGGTTTAGACCCAATCCCAGTTTACGGAAAAACTGATAAAGACCCCGTTTTTACGGGCAAGCGAATTAAACGAGGTTTGTACAAAACATCAACAGGTCGATTAATCAATTCGGATGTTAACGGCTCGTACAATATCCTCAGAAAAGCAATCCCAAATGCCTTCAGCGATGGGATAGAGAGCTGCGTAGTTCAGCCGAGGCGGGTGAATCCGCTCAAAGTAAAAGCGAAGGGGGAGGAACTTGAAGCCTCCCATGTCTATCAATGACTATACTTTTACCAGCTATATCAAACTTACTATATATTGACATATTGGATGGCGCGGCTGGCGACGGCCATTTTAGTTTACTGACTCTCGATCGCAAAAATTTAGCCCCATGAGTGACGAACCGGAAAAAACCCAAATTTTGACTCAGCAACCGGAAACAATTTCCACTGCTAGCGATGAGTTCGATCGAACTGCTATTGTCAGTCCCGATTTCACATCCGAACCAGCAGAAACTCCCACTGAAATTACCCCAATTGAAGATTTTTTAATTAAAACTCCTGAAACTCCCCAATCAGTAGAAACTCCCATTGCAAGTTCCTCGCCAGAAGATATTTCAACTGCAATTCCCGAACCCGAAACAATTCCGATTACCACCGACAGCGTGCCGGAAACAAGTCAAACTGAAAGTGACTCGCCTCTAATAATTCAAACCGGGAGTCCCGAACCGAAAAAAACTCGAATTTGGCAAATTTTGGCGGTTTTTCTGAGTGGAATGTTGGTCGGTTCTGTGCTGAGTCTTGGCACTTTGCTAGCGTGGAGAATGTACCAGGAAAGAGCCAATATTCAAATCAGGTTGCCCGCTGACGTACCCCTGCCTGAAAGCCCTTCACCTATCGCAACAGCGCCCCTTAATCGACTGCCCGCGATTCCCCCAGCACCCGGAACCGTATCATCACAGCCACCAGCCAACGCGCCGTCTTCCAATCCGACTGCAATCCCTTCCCTGTCTGGCGTTCCGCAACTGCCTTCCCCTTCGCCGTCGCTACTGCCCTCTGCTGCTTCTCCTGCGCCGGAAAGCGCTGAAACCGCTATAACCGATCGAGTTAGCTTTGAAGCAGGTGCTACGGGAACTACTCTCAGTAATAGTTTGCCTGCCAACAAATCAAAGCGCTACTTAATCGATTGCAATAGCGGCCAAAGCATGACAGTAAAGGTGCAAGAAAGCGGAGTTAGCGCAGCAATTATTGCTCCTAATGGCGAAAAAATTGGTACTGCAAATAGCACAAGTCAGTGGCAAGGTCAATTACCCAGTAGTGGTGATTATACTATTGAACTTTCTGGGGACGATCGGTTAAGTTATACGGTGAAAATTGACGTACTGTAACCAAATGCGACAAATTTCCGAAGAAGGGAGATGGGAAAAGGAAGAAGGAAGGTACATATCAAAGATAGAGGACACGGCAGTGCCGTGTCCCTACGGCGATATATCGCTTGGGGGTGTACTTCATCAACGCGGAATCTGCTGTATATGATTGAATAGAGCCTAAGTATCTGTTACGAATATGTAGGAAAATGTTATGGTGTTTTATTCTATGGATGTTGACGCAAGTAAAGGGAAAATTTAACTATGGTTTCGCAAATATCTGATACCACTTACGAAGCAAAAACTCAAGAAATTGCCAGAGAAATCCTGCGGGCAACTCAAGAGAAAAAGCGCTCTTTTTTCGGTCAATTGCAAGACCAGATGCGCTGGGATGATAAGCTGCTAGACTGGGCAATGGCCAGTCCCGGATTGCGGGTACAATTGTTTCGATTTATTGACTGTTTGCCCGCCCTCCGCAGCAAGCCGGAAATTGCTCGCCACTTGCAAGAATACCTGACTGCTGAAGAGGTAGAATTGCCGGAAGCTTTGAAAAAATTGCTCAATTTTACTAACGCTGATTCGATTCCTGGACAATTGGCGGCGACAACAGTTGCGCCGGCTGTGGAAACTTTGGCACACAAGTATATTTCTGGGGAAAATATCAAGCAGGTAGTTAAAACCTTAGAGCGACTTCGCAAAGATAAAATGGGTTTTACAGTTGACCTTTTAGGTGAAGCTGTAATTACTGAAGCTGAAGCACAAAATTATCTCGATCGCTATTTGGAATTGATGCAGGAATTGAGCATTGCCGCCAAAAATTGGCCGCAGGTAGATGCAATCGATCAAGCTGACGGCGAAACTTTGCCACGAGTACAAGTATCGGTAAAATTAACAGCTTTTTATTCTCAGTTTGACCCTCTGGATGCTAAAGGCAGCGAGGCCAAAGTGAGCGATCGCATTCGTATTTTACTACGTCGCGCTCAAGAGTTAGGAGCAGCCGTTCACTTCGACATGGAACAGTATGTTTATAAGAGTTTAACTCTCAGCATTCTGAAAGATTTACTGTTAGAAGCAGAGTTTCGCGATCGCACGGATATTGGTATCACACTGCAAGCATATTTGCGCGACAGTAAACAAGATTTGCACGAGATTATTGCTTGGGCAAAACAGCGCGGAAATCCGGTAACAGTGCGGCTGGTAAAAGGTGCTTACTGGGATCAAGAAACTATCAAAGCCATGCAAAAAGATTGGCCACAGCCAGTCTACAACGACAAAGCAGCTACCGATGCCAATTTTGAACAAATGACGCAGTTGCTGCTAGAAAATCACGAATATTTGTATGCAGCGATTGGCAGCCACAACGTGCGATCGCAAGCCAGGGCGATCGCCATTGCTGAAACTCTCAAAATCCCGCGCCGTCGCTTTGAAATGCAAGTATTGTACGGCATGGGCGACAAATTGGCTAAGCTGTTAGTCGATCGAGGTTATCGCGTTCGAGTCTACTGCCCCTACGGCGATTTACTGCCGGGAATGGCTTATTTAATCCGGCGTTTGTTGGAAAATACAGCTAACAGTTCCTTCGTGCGACAAAGTTCCGAAGAAATGCCGATCGAACAATTATTAGCCGCACCAGTTGCTAGTGGAAATGACCAGCTAGTTTACAGCAAAGTATTTCCGAATGTCGCCGATACCGACTACGCCGATACTGAATTGCGGAAACAAGCAGAAGCAGCCATAAAATTGGTGCGTGCCACATTAGGAAAAACCTATCTGCCATTAATTAACGGCGAATACCAAAATACTGAAACAACAGTCAACTCTCTCAACCCTTCCAATCCGATAGAAGTAGTTGGAAAAATCGGATTGCTTTCGGAAGAACAAGCCAAACAAGCCCTGCAAGCAGCCAAAGATGCCTCTACCAGTTGGCGAAAAACCCCCGTCAGACAGCGGGCTGGTGTCCTCCGAAAAGCCGCAGAATTGATGGAACAAAGGCGGCATGAACTGTCAGCTTGGATGGTATTTGAAGTCGGTAAACCAGTCAGAGAATGCGATGCCGAAGTTTCCGAAGCCATAGATTTTTGTCGCTACTACGCCGACGAAATGGAACGCTTGGAACAAGGGCAAAATTACGACGTTGCCGGAGAAACCAACCGCTACAGCTATCAGCCACGCGGCATTTCTTTAATCATTTCGCCTTGGAATTTCCCCCTGGCAATTCCGGTGGGAATGACAGTTGCATCCCTAGTTGCTGGTAATTGTACCTTACTCAAACCTGCGGAATTTTCCTCAGTAATTGCAGCAAAAATAGCAGAAATTTTGCTAGAAGCCGGGATTCCCAAAGGCGTATTTCAATACGTGCCGTGCAAAGGTTCAACAGTCGGCGCTTACATGGTCAAACACCCCGACGTTCACATGATCACTTTCACCGGTTCTCAAGAAGTTGGTTGTCGCATTTATGCCGACGCTGCGATTTTGCAACCGGGACAAAAACACCTGAAACGAGTAATTGCCGAAATGGGTGGCAAGAATGCAATTATTGTCGATGAAAGTGCTGATTTAGACCAAGCAGTTGCAGGCGTAGTTTATTCGGCATTTGGATATAGCGGTCAAAAATGTTCCGCTTGTTCGCGAGTAATTGTAGTCGAATCGGTTTATGATAATTTTGTGGCAAGATTGGTAGAAGCGACTCGATCGCTCAATGTCGGCCCAGCAGAAAATCCCAGCACTCAAGTGGGGCCAGTTATCGATGCCAGCGCCCAATCGCGCATCCGCGAATACATCGAAAAAGGCCGCGCCGAAGCTAAAATGGCCTTGGAAATGTCGGCACCGGAAACTGGCTATTTTGTCGGTCCAGTAATTGTTACCGAAGTATTGCCAACAGCAACTCTTGCCCAAGAAGAAATTTTTGGCCCTGTTTTGTCAGTGATTCGGGCAAAAAATTTCGACGAAGCAATTGACATTGCTAACGGCACAAATTTTGCTTTGACAGGCGGATTGTATTCTCGCACACCTTCGCATATCGATCGAGCCACATCCGATTTTGAAGTCGGAAACCTGTACATAAATCGTGGAACTACAGGCGCTGTGGTATCGCGACAACCTTTCGGAGGATTCAAACTTTCAGGAGTTGGTTCCAAAGCTGGCGGCCCCGATTATTTACTGCAATTCCTCGAACCTCGAACCATAACCGAAAATATCCAGCGGCAAGGTTTCGCCCCGATTGAAGGAGTTGACTAGTCATTAGTCATTGGTCATTAGTTACAGCAGATTCCATGTTGATGAAGTACACCCGTCAAGCGATGGATTACTGTAGGGAAACGGCACTGCCGTGTCCTCTATCTCTGCAGTTATACCAATTTCATTAAGTAGCGCTACAGATCACCCCCCCAACCAGGGCGGGCACGGGGGCACCGCCCCTACAAGGCGGGGGCTAAGACTTCATCTATAGCAAATATTTAGGAAATTGGTATTATCCCCCTTATTCGATTTTAGATTTTAGATTGGGAATTGAGGAATTGTTAATTAATTGATTAATACCTCAATCTCCCCATCTCCCATCTCCCCCTCTTCGCTCTTCCTTCTTCCTTCTTCCTTCTTCCTTCTTCCTTCTTCCTTATGATATTACTTCCCAAATGGCTACGATTTTTAATTATATTTGTATTAGTCATTGGTATCTGTTTTCGCTTTGCCAACCTCGGCAATAAAGTTTACTGGATAGACGAAAGTTACACTTCTCTGCGGGTTTCCGGTTACACAGAATCTGAATTTATTCAGCAGGTTGGTGACGGTCAGATTAGAAGAATAAAAGATTTACAAAAATATCAGCGGATCAATTCCGAAAAAAGCGTTTTTGACACCGTAAAAGGATTGGCATTAGAAGAACCTCAACTTGCTCCCCTGTATTTTGTAGCAACGAGATTTTGGGTGCAACTATTCGGAGATTCAGTGGCTGTAACTAGAAGTCTGTCAGCGGTTTTTAGCGTGCTGGCATTACCTTGTATGTATTGGCTGTGCTTAGAATTATTTGAGTCGTCGCTGACAGCTTGGTTAGCAGTTGTCATACTAGCTATATCGCCTTTTCAGATAGTTTACGCTCAGGAAGCTCGACCTTATAGTTTGTTTGTAATGGTAATTTTGCTCTCAAGCGCGGCCTTGCTGCGAGGAATGAGGCTAAAAAATAATCGCAGTTGGGTAATTTATGCTGCCACAGTAGCAGTAGGATTATATTCTCACCTTTTATTTGCACTGATTGCAATAGGACATGGAATCTATGTAGTAATTGTCGAAAACTTTCGCTTAAAAAAGACTGTAATTAGCTATGTGCTGGCATCAATTGCCGGATTGATGATTATGTCTCCTTGGGCTATAGTTTTTATAAACAACTCACAAAATGCTAGCCAAAAAACCTCATGGCAGTCTCTAAGAAGACCAGTTTCAGAATTAATCAAAAATTGGATTTTGAACATTAGCACTCAATTTTTTGATGTGGGTGCGTACTGGGCTTTGCCACGACTATATATGCTGTTGACTTTGCCAGTTATTTTGACAATTTTAATACTGATAGGGTATTCGTTTTATTTGCTTTTAACTCAGAAAGAAATTCGTGTTTGGTTGTTTGTTATCACATTGACATTCGTCACAGTAGCGATTTTTTTACCAGCGGACTTAATTTTTGGAGGAATTCGGTCTATCAACACTCGTTACATGATTCCCTGTTATTTAGGGATGCAGATATCTGTTGCTTACTTTTTTACTACAGTTATTATAATCCAATCACAAAAGCTGTGGAGGTTGGCTCTAGTTGTTCTATTATCAATTGGAATTATGTCTGACTGCCTCTATTTACCAGCAGAAACTTGGTGGAATAAGGAGCGAGCTTTTATTAACATCTCGCTCGCCCGCACCATCAACTCAGCTTCTAAGCCATTGCTCGTAGCAGACTTTTCGGTGTATAGTGTAGACACGATCGGCATTTTACTCGGTCTGAGTTACCAAATCGATGAAAACGCTAAATTATTAGTATTTTCTGCGCCTAAAACTGTTGAAATCCCTAATAATTTTAACGAGATATTTTTGTACGACATTTCCCCAAAATTAAAAACACAAATAGAAAAAAACGATCGGTATAGAATACAAAAAGTCTCCACTCTGAAGGATGGGGGAATGCTTTTAGAAAAAATTGTCGATCGGTAATTTTTTGTCTGTCACTTTCTCTAACAACAGTTAATTTTAAATGAAGGTATTCATAAAACATGGAACAGGAAAACAATCTATATGAAACAAATATTCAACCAGTTTCTACTACAGATTCGTCGGAGGCACAACATAAAGTTAGTTGGAAATTATCTCCCAAATGGCTGCGAATTTTAATTATAGCTGTATTAGTAATCGGCATTTTCTTTCGGTTTGCAAATCTCGATCGCAAATTTTACTGGATCGATGAAACATATACTTCTCTCAGAATTTCTGGCTACACTGAAGCCGAACTGCTCAAACAAATTTCGTACCAGCAAATAATCTCGCCCTCGGATTTACAAAAATATCAGCAGCTAAATTCCGAAAAAACTTTAACAGATACCCTGAATTCTTTAACAATAGAAGACCCCCAACACCCACAACTCTATTACATACTAGCGCGATTTTGGGCGCAGGGGTTTGGCAGTTCAGTAACAGCAATGAGAAGTTTGCCCGCTGTCATCAGTTTGCTAGTATTTCCCTGCATTTATTGGCTGGCTTGGGAATTATTTGACTCTTCTATAGTAGCGTGGATTGCGATCGCACTTGCAGCGATTTCCCCCTACAACGTCCTATTTGCCCAAGAAGCAAGACAGTACAGTTTGTGGACGGTAACTACTATTTTATCAAGTGCAACCTTGCTGCGAGCAATGCGCCCTACCGAGACTCAAAACCCGATTGCCCTTGTTTCTAACTGGACAATTTATGCAGTCACATTAACAATGGGACTCTACACCCACTTGTTATTTGCCTGCGTCGCCGCTGCCCACGCAATCTACGTGGCAGTCGTTGCTAACTGGCGCGATATTAAGTCATTTGTTGCCTATTATATAGCAGCTTTAGCAGCCTCGATCGCCTTCATGCCTGTGCTATTAAATACTGTAGAAAACTTCAATCAAATTAGAAGTACAACAATCTGGGCAGAACAGACAAGTATCTTGAGATTAGTTACCAGGTGGGTGGGTTCCGTCAGCGTAGTATTTTTGGATTTTGGCATTGATGGCAGCGCACCTGCAACACAATTAGCGTTGCTAATTCCTTTCATTATCATCATTTTAGCTTTAGTGGGATTTGCAATTTATTTTATCTATCGCCAGACACCAATGCGCGTCTGGTTATTCATATTGTTATTAATTGCCACAACCTTTTTATTTTTAGCGGTACCAGATATAATAAAAGGCGGGAGGCGATCAACAAATCCGCGATATTTAGTTCCTTGCTATGTGGGAATTCAGCTAGCAGTTGCTTATCTGTTGTCTGTGAAAATAAATAGAAAAGCGTTCCCATCCAATCTTCTCGCCTCTACCTTACCCCAGAAGGAGAACATCAAATCAAACTTTCAGCAGCAAAAACTGTGGAAACTAGCGATCGTTGCACTGTTTTCGGCTGGTATCATATCTTGTGGGATTAGTTCTCAAGCCGACAATTGGTGGAATAAAGGCAGCGGTTGGCTTCGCACGGAATTGGAAGTAGCTAATATTGTCGATCGAGCCAGCCAGCCTCTCATCATCAGCGATGCTAACATAGCATATATCATGCCTTTAAGTTATCGCCTCAAACCAACAGTCAAACTATTAATCGAACCCCGTTGCTACACTTCTTGCTACAGAAATCGGAAATTGGCACGAGCACAGCCAAAAATCCCGATCATTCCTAATGGTTTCAGTGAAGTATTTTTATACAGACCGTCCTCAGCACTGCGATCGGGAATTGAGCAAAACCAGAACTACAAAATAGAGTCGATCGCGAGTAATGCTGAACTCAATCTCTGGAAAGTAACCAAAAAATAATTTAAATAGAACTGCCTTTCGCAGTATACTAGAATAAACAATCAAAAGAATAGGACTTACGCAGAGCAATTTTTACACTATCTGTGCAGGTTAAGCTGTAATATCAATTCCGTTGGCATCGGAATTATTCATCTCTCTTCTCTCCCTCTGCGTCCTCTGCGTCCTCTGCGGTTAAATCATTCCGATACAATATGTGCCTAAGTTCTGAAAAACTAAACTCACAAATCAAAAAACATTATGACCGACCTCTCTAATATTCGGAAACTGCTGTGCGACGAAGAATTAGGACTGATTCCCCATCTAGAAAAATGCCTGAAAGACTTACACACATCCTTCAAAGACAGATTCAAGCTAGAATCCTATGATTTTGAACTCGGAAATTGCCATACCCACAAGCTACCTAACGAGCAAAAACCCCTCGTCACCCAGTTAGTTTTGATGAAATTCTCGCTATATGACTCCTGGTATGAGTTTCAATACTTGCACCGGGAGAATTTTGTAGCTTAAGATACAGTTTGCACCACAATCCCAGGAGAGCCCTAAGCAGACGCTTGCTGCGGTCTTCCCCAGACAATCCGCTCGTGTTTGTATACAACCATGCCAGGTTTCGCGCCTTTCGGTTTGTATACATATTTAGGTTCTGTATAAACCACCGGCACTTGTTCGCTTTGGCGGGCGCGACTGTAATAAGCAGCCATGTCGGCCGCAAATTGTAAATCGGCTTCTTCGGCAACTGTACCGGGTTTGAGGCGCAGCAAAGCATGGCTTCCGGGAATCTCTAGGGTGTGAAACCAAAGGTCGTAATCTCCGGCAGTGCGAAAAGTGAGTTGGTCGTTTTGTCGGTTGTTACGACCGATTAACAGTTCAAAGCCACTAGGGGTCTGGTAGCGATGAAATTCGATCGCAGCATTTTTGTCGCCGCTGCGGTAATCTGGGGCATCAAGATATTTTTGCTGGATCAGTTCTTCGCGGATTTCTGCGAGTGTTTGCAAATCTTGCGGACTGCGATAGGTTTCTAATACTAAAAGTGCGGCTTCTACTTGTTCTAAATAGTTGATTTCTTCCTGTACGGCGGCTAATAAAGGTTCTACGGCTATGCGGGCTCTTTTAAGTTTTTGGTGGCGTTTGTAGAGGGCTTGCGCATTTTGAACGGCGTTTTTTTCGGGATTTAGGGGAATAGTAACTGGTTGGTTCGTTTCAAAGTCAGAAAGATCGATCGATTTCATTCCTGGCTGCCATTGGTGCAAGTTCGCCATTAATAAATCGGCTTGGGATTTGTGCGTGTCGGCATCCGAGGATTGCTGCAAGCGTTCTTTGAAGGTGTTGGCTTTGAGGTTGAGTTTTGCTAGCAGGTTGTTGAGTTTTTGACTTAGTTGATGGCGCAGTTGGGCAAATAATTGTTCGTTGAGTTCGGCGGTGTAATAACTGTTGAGCAATTCTTGGACCGAAACGAAGGAAGAAGGAAGTTCGGCAGCGGATTCTGTAACGCATTTAACTGATGTTTGGATCGAGGAAGAAGCAGAGGGCCCGCACGGGGGCACCGCCCCTACAGACTCGTTCCCAGGCTCTGCCTGGGAATGCCGATCGAGAGGCTCTGCCTCTCTGGTACGATCCGGTGTGGGCCAGTCGATGACGGTGTAGCCTTCGGGGGTAAGGCTGGGGTGGAATTTTGAGTTTTCTAAGGCTAGCAGCCAGTATTGCCAGCGGTGAAATAGTTCTTCCCAGTCGTCGCGATTCAGGCTGTAGGTGGATTGTTCCGGATCTAAATTGGCCGATCGAATCATTGACCAAATTAACGCCTTGCTCAACCCTCGGTAATTCTTCAACAGATTGCGGTGCAATTGACCGGGAACCAGGCTAATTCTTTCTTGCCAGCGGTTTTGAGGTTCGATCGAACTCGGCGCTGCATCAGTCAGCGACGGTGGCAATTCGTAGGGTTGTCCGGTTTGGATGGGGCGCACGCTGGACTGTTTGGCGCTGACTTGGTGGGCGCAGGTGACGACGAGGTTATCTTGTGCCGTCAGGATGACGTTGCTGTATTTACCGATGACTTCGGCGTAGAGATGCCAGAGGGCAGTTTCTCCAGGGCGTTTGGCGAATTGCAAATCGATAACTCTTTCCCAAGGAGAAATAGGCGCGATCGAAACTAAGGCTAAACCACTGAGTTGGTGCCGCAATTGCTGACTGAAGGTGAAGGTGTCGGGAATACGGGGCGGGGAGTCGCCGACGCAGATGCGGGCTCCCACAGGATGCCATGAAAGGTCGATCCAGCCACGTTGGTTCATGGTACGCAGGGCCAGGGCTACGGTGAAGCGATCGCGCTGATAGACTTGTTCTAGGCGCGCTGGCAGCCATTCGGCTCGCAGTTCGCTGCAAGCGGCGGTTAATGTTGTAAAGTCTACAGGTTGCACGGTATTTTTGGGGCGATCGAACTATCTAATTCTATAATGACAGACTCACTCTACTGATTTTATCAAAAAGCTGGCGTTGTCCGCCGAGTCCAAACAGCCAAATTGCAGCCACCATCCCATGCATAAATATAGCAGCCCAAGCAGAACCCGTCAACGCATAAACAAAAGTACAAGCGACTCCCAAAAATCCTGTAAAAATTAAAAAAATAGGTTGACAAAAAGTCGGGTATCCTTGCGGAAACAAGCCGATCGCTCTCAATGGATGGTAAACAACATACAGCAATAAACTCAGTCCGATCGACAACATCCAAGCAGTTAAAGTCGATCCTTCTGTGGGATGAGGTAGCAGCACAACTCGAAACAACCATTCCTCGATGAATACGGGAATAATTAACACTTTAATTGCCATAAAAAGCAGACTCCAGAGATTGCCGATAGGTGTGCTTGCTTGCAAGAAACCGGAGGATACACCTAACGGAATTGTGATCGCCCCGTAAACTAAGAGCGTCCAAAGTACGATCGACCATCCACTCGCATCCGGGAAAGTCGTAAATCCGGCAAAAGAACGAAAAACTAAACTTGACAAAATTGGAAATTGCCCCAACAGAACAGTAGGTGCAACTGGTGCAATATCGGGGTTCCATCCTCCGACTTGATTGGTACGAATGAACCAAAGTTGAGCGCCAGCTTTCAGGAAAATTCGGCTCAATTCATCCTGGGCACCGCGAGGAATAATTGTTCGCCAACTCATCAAAGCTGCAAATACATTGTTGCCGATGATAAATTTATGTTCCTCGCCAGTTCCCGATAAAACTTTAGCATTTTGCTGCCAGTCCGATCGCACAATTCCGAGGGGAATCAATTGTTTTTTTAAGGCGTTTCCCAAAGCTACGAGTTGCTGGAAGCGCACAGTTTCTGAATCCTGAGGATGTGCTTGCATCCAGTCGTAAATTGCTGGATTTGAATTGACTTTTTTGGTAATTGATTCTATCGTTAAGTACAGAGCTTGATTAGAATCTTGTACGCAAGAAGTAGCCGGAGTAACTGCCGCACTTCCCGTCCCATCTCCTGTTCGATAGCGAGCGGCCATTGTTTGCAATTTTTCGAGTAATTCGTCGAGGGGAGAAACCACAATCCCGCCAAAGTTGTAGTCGCGAGAAATGGCATCTAACTTGATAATAACGTCGGAGATCGGGCGAGTCCCCAGCCAACCTCTTTGCAAGTTCCCGACATAATTTGCCCAAGTTGTTTTCCCAGCAATAATTGCTTCTGGATTGTTAGCATAAATTTGTTCGTATTCGATGTCAAATTGCAATTCTTGAGTAAAAGGATCGCGAACAATTGTGGCGATTCCATAAGCAAAATGTCCGGTGACAGTACCTGCGGTGACTGACTCACCTTGTTTGCCACCAATACCGCCGAAAAGGTGAATTAATAAAGCCCGTGAACCGTAGCTATCCCGTAGGGAATCGCCCTCTTTCCATTCTGATACTAAATTGCGCGATCGCTCGTCTTTATTTCCTTTTCCTTGTTCCTTCCCGTCAACAAGTACGGTTTGAGCTGTACCTTTACGACTTTCAGTATTTTGCCAGTTTTTAACTTTTATATAACTGAGTCCGTTATGATTACCGATAATAACTTGTTGCGGCTGAAGTTGAAAGAGCGATCGGGGTTTAATCGCTTGAACTGTAAAAATTCCCGCCGCATCTTTAGCCCCGTAAATGTACCAGCCAGCTTTCCCCACCGGCGACTTTTCCAACTGTCGCGGAGTCGAGGAAAAAACCCCGTCACGCTTGGGTGGCTGTTGGGGAAATCTCACAGTTTCTTCTGTACCATCAAATTGTTTTGAAACTGGATTATAATGTCGAACCCGAAGGTATTCGCTGGGACAAGGTGCAGTTCCCGGACAAACTTTTGGTAAGGCTTGATTTTTGCCAGTTTCCGGGCCGATAAAAGCTACCAAACCGTAAAAGCGGCCTGCGATCTGGACTGGTTCGCTGTCTGTACGCAGAATTGGGAATTTGTCACTTTTGGACTCAATAGAAACAGAAGATAAACTAACAGTAACATCATCGTTTGGTCGGGCGCCGGCGAGAGATTGCAGCGGGCCGACTTGCAAACGGTTGTTTAGCCGATCGGGATGAACGTTTCCTTGACGTTTGCTATTTTTTGTGCTATCTGTAAACTTAATATTGGTTGTTAAATTGGATCTTTTACTCCAAGTCAAGCGCACTTTTTTTGCGCTCAAATTTTGAGTAATATTTCCGGGAGCGTGGTAAACTTCAAACCAAACCCAATCTTCCGCTGGAAATTCCTGCATTTGTTCGGGAGTTGGCAAAATAAGCCTTCCAGTCCAATTACCAGTTGGTAAATAGAGGTTGGATGCGACATTTTGGGTTAAAGGGTAGTAACTGGGTTGATTGAAAGCAGCTTGAGAACTCAGGAAATAGTTGGAAGGTCGATCAACTGGCTGAGGTTTGGGGTAAAATAAGATGAGGGCGATCGCACTTATCAGCAGCACTCCGCTCCAGCGACGAAAATATAATTTGCAGCGATCGATCATAGTTATTATAAAATTTTCAAACTAAGTATGGAAAACATATCTGTTCTGGAACAAGTCACTAAATCGAATTATAAACCATCTCCCGACGCCGTAGTTACAGTCCTCCTAGAAGCTGAGCAAACCGCTAAAAAAACCAAAGTACGCTATTCCTTTGAACAGTTAATCGGTAATTGGCAACTGCGCTTCATCACCGGCACGAAAAAGACTCGGCAAAAAGCGGGTATTGCCTTAGGTGCGGGACGTTACATCCCTGAATGGGTTGCAAAAATTCAAATTGCTTACTCGGCACAACCTGTTGCAGAAGGGGCAGAAAATAGAGGAATTGGCAGGGTGAAAAATTCTGTAAAAGTTGGTGCGATCGAACTAACTCTTTCCGGGCCGACTAAGTTTTTGCCTAATAATATTTTAGCTTTTGATTTCACCCAAATTACTGTCAAGTTGTTGGGAAAAACTGTGTATCAAGGATATATTCGCGGCGGTGAATCGCGGGAGGCAGAATTTTTCACTCAAAGTGTGGGAAAGCAAGCATTTTTTACTTACTTTCTGGTAGAAGATGGGATGATTGCCGCCAGGGGAAGAGGCGGCGGATTAGCTTTGTGGCGGAAAGTATAGGTGGATGCACTTCTGGCTCCCCCTGTAGGGGCAGGGTCCCTATGCCCGTCCCGGTTGGGGAGTAAATGTGTAGTGCTATTTTAGGAAAATGATATTATCAGAGAACTGGGTTGAAAACCCCGTCCTGAAAGGACGGCTTTAATTCCCAAGTATAGCGTCAGTTTTTTGCCCGCTTTGCGTCACTCAATCTGGTAGACTAAAATAGTATAGTGAGACAAGAACATAGCGTGAAAGCTCCCAAAGAAAAGCCACGTCTGGGTATTCAACAAAACTTGATTTACTGC
>JAAUPI010000120.1 GCA_012035135.1 Microcoleus sp. CSU_2_2 | reverse complement strand
CAGCATCCCCTAATGTGTCGAGCGTTGAAACCAAAGCTGAAATCCGATCTAGGTTCTCGGAATTGCGGTGGAGTTCAGATACAAGCCCCCATCATAGCGGTACTCCGCTTGATGGTGGGTAGTTGACTAATTAATAATTACTCATTTACCAATGTCACACCCTCTCTACGTCGCCTTTATTTGGCACCAGCATCAGCCTTTGTATAAATCGAAGGCATCCGCGACTGAGCCAAACACCAGCCCCAAGTCAAATTCGCCGATATTGCAGTCCAGAAACTTTGACCTCCAAGGTCACTATCGATTGCCTTGGGTGCGCCTGCACGGAGTCAAAGACTACTTGGATTTAGTCCTAATTCTGGCAAAATATCCCAAGTTGCATCAAACCGTAAACCTGGTTCCATCCTTGATTTTGCAGATAGAAGACTGCATAGCAGACCGAGCATTAGACCCTTATTTGGCCGTAACTTTGAAGCCAACCGAGGATTTAAATATCCAAGAACAAGAGTTTATTTTACAGCACTTCTTTGATGCCAATTACCACACCTTAATTCAGCCGCATCCCCGGTACGCTCAACTCTACACCCAGCGCCAAGAAAAAGGGATTAACTGGTGTTTGGAAAACTGGAAATTGTCCGATTTTAGCGATTTGTTGGCGTGGCACAATTTGGCTTGGATTGACCCCCTGTTTTGGGACGATCCGGAGATTGCAGGGTGGCTGCAACAAGGACAAAATTTTAGTTCGATCGATCGCCAAAAAATCTACTCTAAACAAAAAGAAATCCTCGCCCGCATCATTCCCCAGCACCGGAAAATGCAAGACCAAGGGCAGTTGGAAGTCTCCACAACCCCCTACACGCACCCGATTTTGCCGCTGCTTGCGGATACAAATTGCGGCCGCGTAGCTATTCCCAACATGACGCTGCCACAACATCGGTTTCAGTGGGCAGAAGATATTCCCCGACATCTCAGAAAAGCGTGGGAAATGTATGAAGACAGATTCGATCGCAAACCGCGCGGTTTATGGCCATCAGAACAGGCAGTCAGTCCGCAAATTTTGCCATACATTGCCAAACAAGGGTTTAAGTGGATTGTTTCGGACGAAGCAGTATTGGGGTGGACAATTAAACACTTTTTTAACCGCGACGCGACGGGGAATGTCTACGAACCAGAATTGCTGTATCGGCCTTATCGTTTAGAAATGCCTGACGGCGATTTGGCAATAGTATTTCGAGACCATAGATTGTCTGACTTGATCGGATTTACCTACGGTTCGATGGAACCGAAACAAGCAGCATCAGATTTAATCGGACACCTAGAAGCGATCGCCCGAGGTCTCAAACACCGACAGTCCAGTGGCAGCACTGCCTTAGAAAATCCTTGGCTAGTTACTATTGCTCTAGATGGCGAAAATTGCTGGGAATTCTATCCCCAAGACGGCAAACCTTTCTTAGAAGCCCTCTATGAAACTCTCAGCCTCGACCCAGGTATTAAATTAGTCACAGTCTCCGAATTTCTCGACCAATTCCCAGCTACAGAAACTATTCCCGCTGCCCAACTGCACACGGGTTCCTGGGTAGACGGTTCCTTGACAACTTGGATTGGCGATCCCGCGAAAAATCGGGCTTGGGACTTGTTAGAGCCTGCGAGACAACTATTGGCAAACCATCCAGAGGCCACAGAAGAAAGCAATCCCGAAGCTTGGGAAGCACTTTATGCAGCCGAAGGTTCCGACTGGTTTTGGTGGTTTGGCGAAGGCCACACCTCTAACCAAGATGCCATGTTCGACCAGCTTTTCCGGGAACACGTAGCGACAATTTACGAAGCCCTCAACGAACCCGTGCCCACTGAAGTGAGGCGGCAAGTAGAAGTACACGAGGTTCAAGGCGACCACCAACCGCTGAGCTTTATTCATCCAGTAATTGACGGTATCGGCAACGAACAGGATTGGGACAAAGCCGGCCGGATTGAAGTGGGGGGAGCGAGGGGGACAATGCACCGTAGTTCTGCAATTCAACGGCTATGGTACGGGGTTGACCACTTGAATTTTTACATTCGGGCTGACTTTAATGCAGGGGTGCGACCGGGAATTGACTGCCCTCCGGAGTTAAATTTGCTGTGGTTTTATCCCGATCGCACGATGCACAACAGCCGGATTCCGCTGTCGGATTTGCCCGACGTTGCACCGCTAAACTATCGATTCCACCACCAGTTAGGAATTAATTTGCTAACTAAATCAATTTGGTTTCAGGAAGCCGGAGAACGCGATGAGTGGCATACCCGAATTAGTCGCGCCCAAGTTGGGCTGGATAAATGTTTGGAGGTAGCAGTACCCTGGGCAGATTTACAAATTATTCCTGATTGGCAGGTGAGGCTGATTGCGGTTTTATCGGAAGGGGAGCGTTACTCTAGCTATTTGCCGGAAGATGCTTTAATCCCGATCGGAATGCCTTAGTCAGCAGTCATTAGTCATTAAGATATTAATACACTAATGACTTAAAAAACGAAAATGACCTCAGATTGACATCCTCCCCCGCTAATCGGATTAACGATCGAGCGGGGAAATTTAAATAACGGCGTTAATGGAACTTAAAGTCGTCAGACTTTGGTATGCTGGTATTGACCAAAAATTGAGACGCAAGCCCCGGCTTTAGACGTGGGGACAAGTCGGTAGCGGTTTCAATCTCTTACAGTATTTAACAAAGATTTATATAAAGTGGTGTTCCCAAGCGTTGCTGAGTGATTACCGTAGCAACTTAAGGTCTTTCACTTAGGCGATGGACGCTGGGTTTGTATATAGGATATTTTTATGAGTCGCATTTTGTTCTTACTTGATCGCCACTACCAATACTTGTCGATCGAATGCCTCAACAGCGAACACGAGGCGATCGTACCCGATCGTACTTCATATGCCAATTCCCCATTTCCCATTTCCCAAATCCCTTTTGACTTGTGCATTCTAGACGAGCCAACTTTCGATCGGATTCGACCGCTTGTCGCAGAATTGAAAACGCTATCTGAACCGATATTTTTACCCTTTTTGCTGGTCAGCGAAGCTTTAAAGCCTGCGGGGAAAGAGCTACCGTTGCCCCTGACTCCGGGACAACCCCAACACGGCATTGACGATGCGATCGTCAGTCCAGTCGATCCTACTCAACTGCACTACCGAGTAGAGAATCTGTTGGCACGTCGGCGACAATCGCTAGAAATTCATAGACTTCAGGAAGTAGTTAAAGAACGCCTCAATGCAGAAAGTTTGTCGATCGATTCTTTGCAAACAGCCAACGAAAAGTTGCAGCAGGAAATCACCAAACAGGTTGAGGCAAAAGCAGCCGTGCGAGAAAATTCCTATTTGGACTCGCTGATGAATGCCCTGCCAGATATTGTCTGCTTCAAAGATGGCGAGGGCAATTGGCGGTCGGCAAATCAAGCGATATTGGAACTGTTCGACCTATCAACAGATGAATACTACGGACTCAAAGATTCTCAACTAGGAGAACTCAGCCCTTTTTACCGGGAGGCTTTGCAGGCGTGCGAGGTGAGCGATCGAGCTGCGTGGGCAAAAGGTACTCTTTCGAGGGCAGAAGAAGTGATTCCTCGATCGGACGGTACGGTTAAAGTCTATGACGTAATTAAAGTACCACTATTTTACCCGGACGGCATACGGAAAGGCATTGTGATTTTGGGGCGGGACATAACCGAACACAAGCAGGCACAAGACGAACTCGTCCGCTTGGCGTCGATGGTTGAGTCTTCCGACGACGGCATCATCGGCAAAACCCTCGACGGGACGATTCAGAGCTGGAACGCAGGAGCACAGAGAATTTACGGCTATTGCGCGACCGAAGTCAAGGGGCAGTCGATCGAGATTTTAGCCATGCCCGATCGTCCCAACGAAATGCCCCAAATCCTGGCAAACATTAGGGCTGAAGCCACCATCGACCGTTATGAAACCGTTCACTTGCGCAAAGACGGCAAACAGATAGATGTCTCGCTGACCATTTCTCCGATTAAAGATACCACGGGGGCAATAACTGGCGTTTCGACGATCGCTCGCGACATCAGCGACAGCAAGCGAGTTGAAAAAGCCCTCGAACAACTCCGTCACCAAAATGAACTGATTTTGTTCTTCGCAGGAGAAGGAATTTGCGGATTGAACAAACAGGGAAAAGTAACTTTTGTTAATCCGGCAGCGGCGAGAATGGCCGGCTGCGAATCGAAAGAATTAATCGATAGGCCTCTGTCGGAAAGACTGCATCGAAGACAGGAGGACTGCCCCTGGGCGATCGAGTCAATGTCACCTGCAACAAACATCAATTTTGGCCATGAACTTCCCACGCAAAGCCCTCAGTCGCCGACTCTGGCCGAACAGCCCCCGAATCCGGTAAATTGTCAAATTTTAGCAACCTTGCAAGATGGAGAGGCGCGTCGCGTCACCGATGAACTGTTTTGCCGGCAAGATGGCACGAATTTTCCAGTTGAGTACATTGTCGCCCCGATTCGAGAACAAGGCGAAATTATTGGGGCTGTGGTGACGTTTAAAGATATAACCGATCGTCTTGCCGTCGAACGCATGAAAGATGAATTCATCTCGGTTGTCAGTCACGAACTGCGGACGCCCATGACCTCGATTCACGGTGCCCTCGGCCTGCTCAGCAGCGGTCTGCTTGAGACTCAACCCCACAAAGCCAAGCGGATGCTAGAAATTGCTGTCAATAATACTAATCGTTTGGTGCGCTTGATCGACGACATCCTCGATTTAGAGCGCATGGAGTCGAGTTACAGCACTGCGGTCAAACAAACTTGCAATGTGGCTCAGTTGATGCTGCGAGCGATAGACGAGATGCAAGCAATGGCCCAGCAGGCGGGAGTTACCCTGTCGGTGACACCCATCAGCGTCCAACTGCAAGCTGCCCCCGACCGCATCATCCAGGCCCTGACTAATTTGCTCAGCAATGCGATCAAATTTTCTCCCGCAGGCGCTACAGTTTGGCTGAGTGGGGAGTTTTCCAACGATCGAGACTTGGCAAAAAAAGCTGAGTTCAAGTCGGTGTCGTCTCCATCTTTATTGTCTCCTGCCTGTGCCACCGCCAATCCACACTTGCCAGTCCCAAGTTCGGAAATCCTGATCGCTGTTAAAGACCAAGGACGGGGTATTCCGGTAGATAAACTGGAGATTGTCTTTGAACGTTTTCAACAGGTTGATGTTTCTGATTGTCGCCAGAAGGGAGGAACTGGTTTGGGTCTGGCTATTTGTCGGAGTATTGTGCAGCAGCACGGGGGTCGGATTTGGGTGGAAAGCGTTGTGGGGGAAGGCAGCACTTTTTTCTTAACTCTGCCAGTTCTTAGAGATGAGGAAACCAAGGTTGTAGAAATTTGAGTTTTGAGATGTTTTTTTACTGACGATCGAAAGATTTTAGCTTGTCGAAAAGCGGATTTTTGAGATACCTGGCTTTGACGGTTTTGACAATTTTCTGTAAAGTGCGATCGGGTACAAGTGTTTACTTTACAAAACATTCACATTTTAGATCTAGGCTGATCTCAGTTATCATATTTAAAAAAAAATGTTGATTTTGACTGCCAAGCGCATCTTAGTTATTGACGATGCAGAAGATATTCGGGAAGTTGCTCAAGTCAGTCTTGAGGTGGTTGGGGGCTGGGAGGTGCTGACAGCGAGTTCGGGTCGAGAGGGCGTGGCTAAGGCTCTTGCCGAACAGCCTGATGCGATTCTCTTGGACGTGATGATGCCCGACCAAGACGGGCCTACTACTTTTCAGCAGTTGCAAGCTAATAGTGCTACGCAGCACATTCCGGTTATTTTGCTGACGGCGAAGGCTTTGGCTAGCGACAGGCGGATGTTTGCCGATTTGGGGGTGGTGAGCGTGATTGCTAAGCCTTTTGAACCTCTGTCTTTGGCCAGTCAGGTGGCTGATGTTTTGGGCTGGGATCGAGAATAGGGTTTGAGAACCGGAATTGATATCCCATTGATTTCTGTAGCTTTAAAAACAAATTATTCCTGCTTAGTTTCTTGGATAAATATAAGTTGGTGGGAGTATTTGACTTTTTGTGACAATTTGCCTCTCTTCATCACTTCTTCACGTTTAAGTTTTAAATTTAAGCACAGCGTCAGGGATCGATCCTGACTGTTAGCGGACACCTTGGGAGAAAATGACTATGCCCTCAGCTTATATTTTGCTACTGATAGTTGCTCTGGGAGCAGTTTGGGTCTATTGGCAAACCTCTCAAGATATTTTTGTTCTGGTAGCTTTGGCAGGATTGGGTTGTTTTATTTGCGGTTTTTCTTGCGCCCCCTGGAGCGTTCAGCTTCTAATTGTAGTGTTGCTGTTAGGTCTTCAAAAGTTCTACTTGCAAGATACTAAAAGTTTGGAGTGAAACCAGCTTTTTGATGATTGTCTCTGGATTTGAGACGCGATCGGCATTGATAAATTTTGGTCCTGAATTCGTTATCAATCCATTACTTAAAAAAGGTTTAAAATATCATGAATAGTTGCCCCTGTTGCTCTTCTCAATTACTCCGCCACGCTCGCCACAATCGGGTTTATTGGTTCTGTTCCCACTGCTGGCAAGAAATGCCGGATCTATCGGAGATGATTTTAAGTGGGAACCAACGAACTCACAAACTAGACAGTTTAGTGAAGTTTCCTGCTTTGACTCCTAAAACGAGAGTTTTGGATTCGGTAGGAATTGCCTAGTTTGTTTTGGTTACTGCTGTCGGGGACTGAGAGTCTAAACTTGGTAAAATTCCTAAGTTTTTCTGAGAATCAGCGATTAAAATTCGCCTCTCAGGTGAACTAGTCATCATTGTGTGTGGATTTTTAATAATAAATGTAGATTTTGACATAGCCATTCAAAAGCCTCCTTCGGCTGGTGTGAAGGAGGCTTTTCGATTGGACGATCGCATTTAGAATGGAGCGATGGTCCGCCTAAGTTGTAGCTGTTGTAGTTAAGCGGACTACATCAAGCCGATTTGAGAGAGAATGCCTTGACCGGTCAAAAATTCGGTGGCTAGGCCGATAACGAAGCCCAGCATTGCCAAACGACCGTTCCAGGTTTCAGCGAACTCAGTGAAGCCTACTTTTGCGTCTTTGTTTTCCATGACTAGAAACCTCGTTTAATTTCAACCTTATGTAACTAAACTTAACATACTGACAGAAATATTGCAACATATTTTTACATTTGCGGTGGTGATGGTGGATATGAGCGATTTTAGATTTTAGATTGAAGACTTGAACTGCCCACTGTCAACGGGCGGGCGGGCACGGGGGCACCGCCCCTACCAACTGCCCACTGCCAACTGCCCACTGTCAACTGTCAACTGTCAACTGCTGCTATATGAAACTGATTAAATGGACAGCTCTTTATTTTCAGGACGATCGATCGGATAAAGTATACGAAGTCGATCTGTGTCGCCTCTTGAATTAATTGAATCGGCTCTCTCGTAGTTATGGTGATAACTAATACTTATAATTTGGAAAATCAAGGATTTCAGCTTTCATAATTCAAAAATTTAGTATCTATTGCTACATTTTGCACCAAACATCCGAGAGAGCCGATCTGTTGAGTGTTGATGTCAGGAGGACGCGATCGAGTTTAATTAAAAGCACTCCGATAGGCTTCCCAAACTCGATCGACAAAATCCCTAAGTTGCCTAGAAGCAATAACAGCATCCTTTTTTTTAGAGTCCAGAGAATGCAACTGAGTCAACAGTGAAATTACCTCCGTATCCACAGCGGCCCGAAACAAACTCAGCGGCCAAAGTAAATCGACACCATCCCGTAAATCGGATAAAGTATATTCTGCCGATGACTCCTTTCCCGATGCTAATACAACTAACATCAAAGGGCGCACCCAACAAACTTGACGTGCTTCAACTACCTGAATTACTTCTGAATGCAGGCAAGCATCTCCACATTCTAAACTGACAATTTGACCAGACTTAAATTTCAAAGCAAAACCCATTAATAATCATATTAAGCTGCTGTCAAAATTTGCTCTCTGATCTTGCCAATCAACTCATTCACTCCCCCCGCATTCAAACGGTAACTCAGAGGGTTGCCAATCAAATAAGCCGTACTTTCAAACAAAATATCAATCTCAACCAAACCATTTTCCCGCAAAGTTTTGCCCGTCTCAACTAAATCGACAATCGCTTCCGACATCCCAGTGATCGGTCCCAATTCTACAGAACCGTAAAGCGGCACAATTTCTACAGGCAAATTCAAATTTTGAAAATATTCTCTCGCACAGTGCACGTATTTGGAAGCAACTCTACCGTGAGGTGGTAGTTCCACACTGCGTCGATAAGAACTAGATGCTTTCACTGCCACAGACAGTCGGCATTGACCAAATTTTAAATCGATTAAATGAGCAACTTTCGGCTTTTTTTCGCGCAAAGTATCATAGCCGACAATTCCCAGATCGGCTTGACCGTATTCTACATAAACTGGCACATCTTGCCCCCTTACTAGCAAAGCTTTAGCAGTTTCGGTGGGATCGTAAATTTGCAGTTGTCGGTTAGATGAATCCAAAAAAGCACTGAAATCTAATCCAACCGATTTAAATACCCGAATGCTATCTGCTAACAGTCCACCTTTGGGAATTGCTACGGTAATCATACTAGTTTGAAATTGTAAATTGCATAATTGACGATCGACGCAGCTTTAGGGTCAAAAGCTTTTGCCCAAACCACAATAACACAAATAGAGCAGTTATCAGTAAAATAAGGTACGATTGGTAATGGGTAATTGGTAATGGGAACCCCCTCAAGGGGGAATAGGGCCCCCCCCAAGGGGGAATTGGGTAATTGGTAATTGGTAATCGCTTGTATTTAGCGGGACTTAAAGCAGGATCGATCGAAGAACTCACAGAATGAGCGATTCAATCTATTTAACAGCAGAGACGATAGCCGAAACACAATTATGACAAAATTGACTTTAGTAAATGTAGCAAAAGTCAGTTTACTTCATCTAAAATCTCAAATCTCAAATCAGAATGCGAATTCTTTTAGTGGACGATGAAGTTGAGTTGACTGACCCTTTGAGTCGAGTATTAACTCGCGAGGGTTACACGGTTGACGTGGCTTTTGACGGGGCAACTGGTAGCAATTTAGCAATGCAACGCAATTACGATTTACTGATTCTAGATTGGATGTTGCCGAAACAAACAGGACTGACAATTTGTCAGCAATTGCGATCGCAAGGACGGAGTACACCAGTTTTATTTCTCACTGCCAAAGATCTTGTAGACGATCGAGTGCAAGGACTCGATGCAGGTGCAGATGACTATTTGGTAAAACCTTTTGAATTGCGAGAATTGCTAGCAAGAGTCCGGGCCTTGCTGCGCAGACCTCCTACTTTTGATGCCGATGTTGCGATCGGGCGACTACAAGTTGCAGATTTAGAACTAGATTACGACAATCAGTTAGCTTATAGGAGCGATCGTACAATTGATTTATCAGAAAAAGAATGTCAGTTGTTAGAGTATCTAATGCGCCATCCCGGTCAATTGATGACACACGAACAAATTCACCAATATTTGTGGAACGAGACTGAAAAACCCAGCAGCAATGTATTAGCAGCCCAGATTCGCTTGCTGCGCCGCAAAATAGAAGCCCCAGGCGAATCTGTGTTAATTCACACTGTCTACGGGAAAGGCTATCGCTTTGGAGAAGGGAGTTAATCAACAAGCAACTTAAATTAATTAGTCCTGGACGCACGTACTTTATTTAAGTGCTAGTGTCCCGTTCGCACTCGTGGATGCTAAACGTCCGTCTTCTATGTAAATAATTCGATCGGCTATGTCGAGAATGCGGTTGTCGTGGGTTACTAGCAAATGGGATCGGGCTTAACAGAACCATATTGGATTAGAAGATGTCTGCGGGATCGGCTGATTGGAGTTTGCGGAGGGCTAGGGCACCGGAACCGGTACACATAAAGATAGTCAAACCTAATACTAAAGTTGCTCGATTTGTTGTCATCGTAATTGGCAGCAGTGTAGCAGACTGTGCTAAGGAATACAGCCCGTTAGCTAAAACAATTCCGGGCATAAAACCTAATACAGCTAGTAGTAAAGCTTCCTGAATTAAGACGCCGACTAAATAGAGATCGCTATATCCCATTGCTTTTAAAGTCGCGTATTCTGCTAAGTGATCGGAAACGTCGGAGTAAAGAATTTGGTAAACAATAATCAGACCAACAACGAATCCAATAATTGTACCGAATCCGAAAATAAAGCCGATCGGGGTCGCATTTGCCCAATAAGCTTTTTCAATTTCTGCAAATTCTGCTAAAGTTAAAACTTTGACATCATTTGGCAAGATAGTTTTGAGCATTGACTGAACTTTTAGGATGTCAGCTCCCGGTTTTAGATTGATTAAGCCGACATCAACTTCATCGGGTTTGCGTTCAGGAAATAAATTCATGAATGTAGAATCGCTAGCAATGGTATTACCGTCAGCCACGAAGGAAGTACCCAGAGTAAAAACTCCTCCTACTTGAATATTGCGTTTATTGAGTTCAGTTTCAAGCGTAGATTGTTTCTGAAAAATATTGGCAATCTCGCCATATTCAGGACGGGAAGCTCGATCGAATAACACTTGATTAAACATTTGAATTTGATGCAAATTTTGATTGACATCTGGCAAGTTAAATGTTATGTTTCCGGGGTCGATGCCAAAAACTAGAATCGATCGAGTAGTGCGAGTTGTGGGATTGCGCCACTGTCCCATCCCAATATATAAGGAGGTGACAGACTTGACTCCTTCTACTCCTTGTGCTTGGTAAAGTCGCTCTCTGTTGAAATCTTTTACCGCAGCAAAAGTCTCAAATTGAGGATTGATTAAAACTAAATCTGTCTGTAAACTTTGGTGTGGCTTAACTGCCGAGTCGAAGAGTGCATCTTGAAATCCCAGTTGCACAAAAATTAGAATATCTGCAAAGGCAATTCCTGCTATAGCAACAGCAAGGCGAGTTTTTTCTCTAGTTACTTGCAACCAAGCAAGGGGTGTTTTGCGAAACATAAACTTTGGGAATGGCGAATGGGCATGGGGCATTGGGCATTGGGCATTGAGAATTGAAAACTGGGAATTGATGATTGGTTATTTATTGTTGATTAACAATCGCTGTATTTGTGAGTTTACTCAGCATTGTTAAGCGCTTTAATATCAGATTGCATAATTAACTTTATATTTCGCGAAATCTTGTGAATCTCCCAATCCCACCACCGAATTTCTAATAGTTGTGCAACTTCAGTATCGCTAAAACGTTGTTTAATGATCTGTGCAGGATTTCCACCGACAACGGTGTAAGCAGGAACGTCTTTGACTACAACTGATTTAGCGGCAATAATCGCACCATCGCCGATTTTGACTCCTGGCATAATCAGGGATTCATAGCCGATCCAAACATCATTGGCGATGATGGTATCGCCTTTACTTGGCAACTCTATTAATAAATTCATCGCTGTTTCCCAACCATTCCCAAAGATGGGAAAAGGATAAGTTGAAATCCCGTCTAGTTTGTGATTTGCACCGTTCATGATAAATTTGACGTTAGTGGCGATCGCACAAAATTTGCCAATAATTAATCGCTCGTTGCCGTAGTTATAAAGTACGTTTTTCTCAAAGTTTTCTGGATCTATTGGATCGTCGTAATATGAATAATCGCCGACGATAATATTGGGTGATTTAATCAGGTTTTTGATGAAGCATACTCGGGGTTGGTTAGCGATCGGATAAGGTCGGTTTGGATCGGGTCCAAATTCTGTCATAAATTTCAGTCCTCAAAAGTTCGTAGTCAGGACTTTAGTCCTGTTTAATTGCTACTTGTACCTGCAAATTTGTCAAGCCTGCAACTTGTTTGCTACCTTCAGCATTTAGGTGGATTTTTACTTCCACAACTCTACTATCCAAGTTTTCTCCTGGTTGGTTACTAAACACATTTTGTTTGCTAACTTTTAACGCAATTTCTTGAACTTTTCCTGACAATTCTTCAGAAAATGCTTGGCTAGTAATAGCTGCTTTTTGTCCTAATTTGATTTTGCTAATATCGGTTTGATAAACTTCAGCAACAACTACCATTTGGTCGGTTTCTCCCAAGTCTGCAATGCCGTTATCGCTAATTTTTTCACCAGAACGAGTATGAATTTTGAGGATTTTTCCGGCATTTGGCGTGCGAATAAAAGCTTGATTTAGTTCCGTTTGGGCGCGCTTAAGTTGGGCGATCGCACTTTGAATCTCAGCTTCGGCAGCTTGCACATCTACGGGTCGTACTTCGGCTATTTTGTCAAGATTTGCTTTGGCTTCTTCAAGTTGTTCACTACCACTACCTTTGATGCGTTTAAGATTAGCTTCGGCTTCGTTAATTTGCTGAATTGCTGTACTGTTAATTCGGGCTAGAGTTGCCTCGGCTTCGTTAATTTGCTGTCTGGCTGTATTGTTGATGCGATCGAGATTTGCTATCGCTTCTGCGAGTTCTTGCTTTGCTGTACTGTTGATTCGGCTGAGATTTGCTTCTGCTTCTTTTACTTGTTGGTGGCTTGTCTCTAATGCTAGCTTTTTGCTGTCCATTACAGATTTAGAAATTGCACCTTCCCCAGCGAGTTGCTGATGCCGCCGAGCTTCAGATCCCGCATTATTGAATTCGGCTTTTAACTTATTAATTGTTGCTAATTGAGCAGTTTTTTCTCCTTGCCATTGAGCAGTTATACGGCTAATTGTTGCCTCCTGTGCTTTCTTTTCTCCTTGCCACTGGGCAGTGATTCTGTTAAGAGTTGCTTTTTGGGAAATTCTGTCACCTTGCCACTGGGCTTGCAGGCGATCGACTGTTGCTTCTTGCGCGGTTTTGTTGCCTTCAACTTCCGCTTCTAATTTGCCGATTGTTGCTGCTTGGGCGGCAATTTCTCCCGACTTTGCACCAGCTTTTACTTGTGCTAAACTTGCTCGAGCAACTTTGACTTTTTCTTGAGCTTCCTCTACAACAGATTGTAGCCGATCGCGCGCATCCAAAATCGCAATTATTTGTCCTGCTTTGACTCGATCGCCCTCTTTGACTAACAGTTTTGCAATGCGATCGCCATTTAAATTCTGCGGTACTCCTAAGCGAATCACTTCCCCTTGCGGTTCCAATCTGCCCAATGCTGTTATTTTCCTGATCAGCGGTGTTTCTACTGGCAAAGGTGCGGCATTTTGAGCTAAAGGTGCAAACTGATAAATGCCGTAAAAAGTTGTGCCTGTGGCAATTAAAGCTGCACCAATTACTAATCCAATTCCCAATTGATTTTTCGGCTTGATGAAAGATTGAAAATTCATACTCCTCCTTTGTTTGCAGTTATTTTTATTCTAAATAAGTCAACAGGAGCTTTTTTAATAAATTCGCTTGTTCACTAAAAGATATTCTTTCTCCTTGATAAAACCTCCTCACCATTAAACCGTCAGCATAACAGATAATAAATCTAGCAATCGCTGGATCGGAAATACCTAAGTAACAACAAACGGCATCTTCATAACGCTTTCCTGCTTGCTGGAGGGCCTGATTATCTTCAATCTCTTTGCGGGTTTTGTGCTGACAAAAATCAAAGGTAATCAACAAATCTTTAAGAATGTAATCCTCTTTTTTGCAGACATAATCCATCATTTTTTCGATTTTTTCTGCTAAAGTTGATGGATTTCCCAATTCTGCCAGTGCTTCCTCTTTTGTGTCTTCATAGCTTAAGTATTCAATTAATTGCTCGAACAGACTTTCTTTGCTCGGAAAATAGTGGTAAAGCGTGCCTGTAGAAACTCCGAGTCCCGAGGCAATTTCGCGCATAGTTACTGATGAGTAACCTTTTTCGGCAAATATCTCAAAGCATTTGTTGAGTAGTTCTTTGCGGTATCGATCGTGGTCAACTATTTTTGGCATGGTTCAATAGATTTTAGATTTTAGATGATCTAAAGTCTAAAATTTATTGGTGGAATATTTTTATATCGAACGGGCGATATAGTATAAACAAATACAAAAGACTACAAAATAAATTTTGAGCTTCCAGGCAATGTTTAATATATATCGAACAATCGTTATATTTACTAGAACACAGATTAGTATTCTTTGTCAAGGGGGTAGGGAATTTTTTTTTGGTCGATCGCCCTACGAGGAATTTAGAGGAGGCCTTGAAAGTGCGATCGAGTTCCCAAAACTCCCAATTCTATCGAAATTATGAATATTCTCATAACTAATAGCAGAGATTTTACAATCAGAATTCCCAAAAAAGTCTGACAACAATATATGGAACAACAAAAGTGCATCGGCATCCTCACCAGCGGGGGTGACTGTGCAGGTTTAAATGCAGTGATTCGAGCCGTCGTGCACCGCGCAGTCGGAACTTACAATTGGAAGGTTTTGGGAATTCGTCAAGCCACCAAAGGATTGATGAGTCGCCCTCCTCAAGGAATCCCCTTAGATATTGAGAAAGTAGACCCTTGGCTCACCATTGGTGGCACAATGTTAGGCACGACAAATGAGGGAAATCCTTTTGCTTATCCGATGTCTGACGGGACATTGCTCGATCGTTCTGAGGAAATAATCGAAGGCTATCATCAATTAGGTATTAATGCCTTAATCGGCATTGGTGGCGACGGCAGTCTCGCCATTCTCAGGAAACTTGCTAAACAAGGCAATTTAAACTTAGTTGCTATACCTAAAACTATTGATAATGATGTGGGAATTACCGAAAGATCGATCGGTTTTGACACTGCTGTCAATATTGCCACAGAAGCACTCGATCGCCTGCATTTCACCGCCGCAAGTCACAGTCGTGTGATGATTATTGAAGTCATGGGACGCGATGCCGGACATATTGCAATTAGCGCCGGAATTGCTGGGGGAGCTGATATAATTCTGATTCCTGAAATTCCTTACACAATTTCCCAAATCTGCGAAAAAATCCGAGAACGTCAAGAACAGGGAAAAAACTACTGTTTAATTGTAGTAGCGGAGGCAGTTCGCACTGAAGCCGGCGAATTAGTGATGCACACAAATCGATTAGGTCAAAGTCGGTTGGGTGGAATCGGTCAGTATTTAGCGGATACAATTTCTGATTGTAGTGGTGCAGAAACGCGCGTTACTGTTTTGGGTCACATTCAGCGCGGAGGAACGCCTTCGCCACTAGAAAGATTGATTGCTTCCGCTTTTGGGATAGCAGCAGTCGATCTAATTGCTGAGGAGAAATACGATCGCATAGTAACTTGGCAACAGCGGGAAGTCATGAGCGTTCCTTTGGAAGATGCGATTTCCAAATACAGGGCTGTAGAACCTGATTCTACACTAGTGAAAACAGCTCGCGGTTTGGGAATTTGCCTCGGAGATTAACCAAGTAGGGTGCGTCGCGATCGACAATTATAGCTATTTGCAACGATTTAGTAGCGACGCACCCTACCACATCATCAAGGAGGTAGCTAACTAGGATTTGCTATGACTACTGACTGCTGACTTCTTCAGCAATGAGGCGATCGCATTCAATAATTCCTGACATTCGTCCGCAGTTAACAAGTCATCGGAATTACGAACCAAACAGTTATAAATAAAACCCGGTTTCTGACCACCCGTGCGTAAGTCTTATTTAATTAGCAGTGGAGACTATTTATGAAAGTCCGAACCTACGAAATCAACGATACCCAACAAATTGTCAAACTGTTTTACGACACCGTACACGAAGTAAATATTCGGGATTACACAAAAGCACAAGTAGATGCTTGGGCGCCAGCAGATATCGATATCGCCAGTTGGACTACAAGTTTAAGTAGTAAATTTACGTTTGTCGCAGAAGCAGGCGCTAAAATTGTAGGTTTTGGAGAATTAGAAGCAAATGGTCATATCGATCGATTTTACTGTCATAAAGATTTTCAAGGAAAAGGGGTCGGCACGCAAATCTTAGAACAAATTGAGTTGCAAGCCAAAAATTTAGGGATTAACAAGTTATTTACAGAAGCCAGCATTACAGCTAAACCTTTCTTTGCAAATAAAGGATTTATTGTAATTAAACAGCAAGAAGTTGAGCGGAGAGGACAAAAATTCATCAACTTTGCCATGGAAAAATTAATATAACATGACTTATACCAAATCCGGGTTTCCCATCCCCGTTATAATTGGTATGGTGCGTCGCTATGAGATCTGCCAATAGCAACGAGAGTTGTTCGTAGCGACGCACCCTACATTTACTACATTTACGAGATTATAAAA
>JAAUPI010000119.1 GCA_012035135.1 Microcoleus sp. CSU_2_2 | reverse complement strand
CGTCTCCACAGACATTTTGTTTCACCGCCTGTCCTGCGGCGTTGAGGTTGAAAACTCCTCTCTTTTTCACTACTTGGGCCGCAGCCACATCTCGATCGGTTCGATATCCACAAACACAATCGTGTATCCTGACACTTAAATCTTTGGGAGTGTGTGTATCGCACATGGGGCAAGTTTGAATCGCTCCGGGCATGGGTGAAGCATTCGGATCTAAAACCTGTAATTGATGGCAGAGATTATCGCCCGAATGCTTCAGCCCTACAAATATACAAAACCGATGCTACCGGACACGATATGAGACACTATTGGTATAGATAAGGTGCGCATTGCGCACCCGACAAATTAAGCGGTAAAGTATTTCGCGGTTGGGTGATAGGTGATAATTGCGGTTGTTGATTGTTCGGGATAAAGTTGTTCGCTTTCATCCATATACAAGTTTATCCGATCGCACTTCAACAATTCCAATTGCTTGTACTGATCCGCCATGTTCGGACAAGCCGGATAGCCGAAACTATATCGCGAACCGCGATATCTTTGTGCCAGCATATCCCGAATATTATCCGGTTCTTCGCTACCAAATCCCAATTCCCGGCGAATCCGCGCGTGAGTCCATTCTGCGATTGCTTCTGCCGTCTGTACCGCTAACCCGTGGAAGTAGAGATAATCGGTATATTGATTGTTAGCAAATAGCTTTTGTGCATACTCTGTAGCAATCTCTCCCACCGTCGCTACTTGCATCGGAAATACATCGATTTTACCCGATTCTTTGGGTGCGAAGAAATCAGCAATGCACAGGCGACGTGCCGATTTTTGCCGGGGAAATGTGAATGTTGCTGCGGGGGTCGATACATCTTGCCCGTTATTCATAATTTCTGGATCGTACAAATGCAAAGAATTGCCTGCCGCTTGACAGGGAAAATAGCCATAAATTGCTTGGGGATGCAGTAGCTTTTCGGTGATAATTTTGTGTTTCCATTCCTCCAATATGGGATACACTTTCTCAGCTAAGAAAGCGTCGTATTCTTCTCGCGATTGGTCTTTGGGTTTGCGGAATTGCCATTGCCCCGCGATCAATGCTTGTAAATCTAAGTGCCAGAAAATCTCTTCAAATGGAATATCTTCCGGCTGCAATAACTGAGTTCCCCAGAAAGGCGGATTTGGTCGATCGATATCTACAGCCACTGCTTCGGATCTTTTGGTATCAACAACAGCCGGAGTTTCTAGTTTGGCAGCTTTCTTGGCATCCTCAACAGCGATTTCTTCGGAAGTTTTAGCTGATTTCACCGCCCCATTTCCATTTTCGGCAAACTCGCCTAAAAATCCTTGCAAATCTTCCCATTTACCCGCAGATTTGGCAGGCATGAGTTTGTCCATGAAATGCAAGTCCGAAAACGCATCTTTGCCGTAAACAACTTTGCCGTTATAAGTGTTTTGACAATCTTCATGGACGAATTTTGGCGTCAAAGCTGCACCACCCAAAATCACCGGAACGGTAATTCCTCTCTGGTTAAATACCTCCAAGTTTTCTTTCATGAATGCGGTGGATTTTACCAACAAGCCACTCATCGCGATACAATCAGCTTTGTGTTTTTCGTAAGCATCGATGATGTTGTCAACTGGCTGTTTGATTCCCAAGTTAATGACGCGGTAGCCGTTGTTTGATAAGATAATATCCACCAAGTTTTTACCAATGTCATGAACGTCGCCTTTGACAGTAGCAATGATGAATGTTCCCTTGGCATTATCCCCGGATTCGGACTTTTCCATGTGCGGTTCTAAATAGGCAACTGCGGCTTTCATGGTTTCTGCTGATTGCAACACAAAAGGCAATTGCATTTGTCCCGAACCGAACAGTTCTCCGACTACTTTCATCCCATCTAATAGGAAGGTATTGATGATGTGGAGAGGTGGATAGGTTTCTAATGCTTTGGCGAGTTGGATATCGAGTCCAATCCGTTCGCCGTCGATGATGTGCTGTTTGAGACGTTCTTCTACGGGAAGGTTGGCATCTTCTGTCCGATCGCGCTTGGTAGTTTTGCCCGCAAACACCGTTGTCAGCTCGCCCAAGGGGTCGTAAACGCAAATTTCGCCGTCAAACTCCCGTTCGTCGTAAATCAGTTTGTGGCAGATTTCTTGGTGTTTGGGGTCGATTTTGGCGAGAGGCAAAATCTTATTGGCGCTGACAATGGCTGAATCCATGCCGGCTTGCATTGCTTCGTGCAGAAACATCGAATTCAAAACTTGCCGCGCCGCCGGATTCAAGCCGAAGGAGATGTTAGAAACTCCCAAAATTACGTGACAACCTGGTAATTCTTGGCGAATGCGGCGGATGGATTCAATGGTGGCTTTACCGTTTTTCCGATCTTCTTCAATCCCGGTAGAAATGGGCAATGCTAGGGTGTCAAAAAAGATTTCCTCGGCGGGAATTCCGTAGGCGATAGCGGCGTTGTATGCGCGTTGGGCGATCGCAAATTTTTGGTCAGCAGTCCTGGCCATCCCATCTTCATCAATTGTGCCGATCACTATACCGGCGCCGTATTTTTTAGCGATTTCCAAAACTTGATAAAAACGCGGTTCTCCGTCTTCATAGTTAGTAGAATTCAGCAAACATTTGCCGCCTGCAACTTTTAATCCCGCTTCCATCTTTTCCCATTCGGTGGAATCCAGCATTAAAGGCAGAGTTGCATTTGTGACAACGCGGGAAACTAATTCTTTCATGTCGCGCACGCCGTCGCGGCCGACATAATCGACGTTGACATCGAGAATGTGCGCGCCTTCTCGCACTTGTTCCCTAGCCATTGCGACTAAACCATCCCAGTCTTCAGCGTTGAGTAAATCGCGACATTTTTTGGAACCGCTGGCGTTGAGTCTTTCGCCGACTATTAAGAAAGAATTATCTTGTTCGTAGGGTTGGGCAGTATAAATTGAAGCGGCGGCAGGTTCCCAAGTAGTTTCGCGGATTTTGGGTGTCAGAGTTTTGCCAATTTCTGATAGTTCGCGGATGTGATCGTAGCGAGTGCCGCAGCAGCCACCGATGACTTGTACGCCCATGTCTTCGACAAAGCGTATCAATGCCATTTTTAATTCGATCGGCGTTAGTTTGTAATGCGCGTGGCCGCCGATGTTTTCGGGTAAACCAGCGTTGGGAACACAGGAAACGACAAAAGGTGAATGTTGCGAAAGATATTTAATATGTTCGGCCATGCGATCGGGGCCGGTGGCACAATTTAATCCTAAAATATCGATCGGATAAGGCTGCAAAATCGCTAGGGCGGCACTGATATCGGAACCGACTAACATCGTGCCGGTGGCTTCCATTGTCACCGATACCATTAACGGAATGCGATCGCCCTTTTTCTTAAATACTGCTTCGATCGCATTTAATGCTGATTTAATTTGCAGGACATCTTGACAAGTTTCGACAATAAATAAGTCAACGCCACCGTCATAAAGTCCTTCAGCTTGTTCGATAAAAGCGGCGGTGAGTGTGTCAAAATCAATGTGTCCTAAGGTTGGCAATTTCGTACCAGGTCCGATCGAACCTGCAACAAATCTCGGTTTTTCTGGCGTGGAAAATTCAGCAGCGATACCCTTGGCGAGTTCGGCGGCAGTTTTGTTCAAATAATAAGCTTTGTCTGCTAAATCGTATTCGGCGAGCACGATGGAAGTACCGCCAAAAGTGTCTGTTTCGATGACATCGGCTCCTGCTTCGAGGAATCCTCGGTGCACTATGGCGACGGCTTCGGGTTTGGTGTGGACGAGATATTCGTTGCAGCCTTCGTATTCTTTGCCGCCGAAGTCTTCTGCGGTAAGGTTTTGGACTTGTAGATTGGTTCCCATTGCGCCGTCGAAGACGATGACGGGGCGTGAGGGGTGGTGGAGTCGATCGAGGAAGAGACTTTTCATCGGCGGTTAAAAAAACGAAGGTGCTATATATTTACAATTTTATCCATTGTGCAATACTGTCAACAATTATGCGAGTGTTGGGAAAAGAGTAATGGCTGAAAGACACAAGGCTACTGACCATAGTTCGATCGTACCTGTAAGTACGCGGGAAATGCCAGAGAATTGTCAGAATTCTGTAGTGCGTGCGGAGGCGGGAGAGAATCGGGCGATCGACTTTGAGGGATTTATCCGCTTAACTACTAAAGAGTTTCAGGAAAGCGCGATCGACATAATTAAACGAGTGATGTTTAATGGCGATCGTTTTCTTTTGCAGCAAGCAGGGGAAGATGTAGGTGCGATCGTTCCAGAAGCAGAGTTTCACAAACTAGATTATTGGATGGCAGAAATCAAGCCCTCACAATTCATGCCTGAAGAAGAGGAATATTATGCAGATGAAGGGGCAATCCACTGCATATACCCCGATGAAGTTTTAGAAGATTTGGAAAACATTTTAGCAGATGTCAAAGAATTTGACGAATTATTTGGTTTGCTACCAATATCAGAAATGGGAAGGGATGTTGATATTTTTATGCCTGTAGCTATCCTGATGTCGGCAGACAGATTTTGGGTGCCGGAGTACGTGATTGCTGAGAAAAAAATGATTTTAAACGGCTAGTATAATAGTATTCAATAATTACGCAAAAAATCATTGTTTTTTCACCAGTGATTACCGTAGGGGCGAAGCATTCCGGCAGTAAATATGAGATGAACACCAATAAGTTATATACCGGAATGCTTCGCCCTCTTCGTGTCAACTTAAACGTCAAACCTGCATTCCGGCAGGGGTTTAAACCCCTGGCGGTATTTGGGATCCGATCGATATTTTGGATTAAGTGGACACGATGAAGGGCAATGCCGTATCCTACGGGGATTAATCGACAAGCGAGTGTACTTCATAAACGTGGAATTTGCTGTAAGTGTTGGGTTTCGCGATCGCTCAACCAACCTACTTCATGTATTTGAGAAACGCTATAATAGAATTATTAGTCCTAGTAGTTTACAGAGTTGGCTAGCCAAACCGTTAGAGAGGAAATCGCCAGATGAACGCGCAAACAATAACTCCGCCTGTTCCCACATCAGAGCAAATTATCCACGAGTCAAAGGTTATTTTAAAAGGCGTTACCTGGCAAACTTTTCAGGCATTGCTGGCTGATGTCGGAGACGATCGCGCGTGGAGAATTGCTTATGATAGTGGAGTGTTAGAAATCAGGATGCCGTACCAAGAACATGAAGTCCCCACAGGGATGTTAGAAAGTTTTGTGGAAGCCCTAGCAGATGAGCTAGAAATTGAGGTAATGAAACTCCGTTCTCTGCTGCTTAAACGAGAAGATTTAGCTCGAGCAATCGAACCGGATACCTGTTTCTACATCCAGAATGAAGCTTTAGTCAGAAGCAGAAATATTGACTTGCAAACCGATCCGCCACCGGATTTGGCTGTAGAATCAGACTACACGAACTCTTCTTTGAATAAATTCACCATCTATGCTTCCCTTGGCGTTCCAGAACTTTGGAGGTATCGTCGGCAAACCTTAGAAGTTTATCAACTTGTAGAGGGACAATATGAACCAGTTACTCAAAGTTTAGCTTTTCCATTTTTGCCGATCGCCGAAATACCTGGATTTATTGAACAAAGCAGGGAAATTGGACAAAGATCGGCAGTCCGTTTATTTCGGACAAGCATTAGAGAGATATTGAAAAACAGTGAGTCGATCGACTAAACAATCTTATTTTATGAACAGCGCTTCCGCAAGCCCTAAATAAATCCACTTCATTAAATGTAAAATGAATCGCCAAAAAGCTTGACGTGTAGGTCTTCTTCCCTTCTTCCCTCTTCCTTCTTCCTTCTTCCTTCATCCGTTACATCCATTACAAAATTCGCTGCCGAATTTCCTTCATCCGTTACATCCGTTACAAAATCCGCTGCCGAACTGCCTTCTTCTCAAGATTTCTTCCTCATCTTTCTGTTGGAAGCTCTTTTAGGCAATTGTTTGATTTGACTGTCACCCGATCGCACTTCTAATTCTATACGATCTTCACCCTCTTCTTCCGAGTCTACAACTTCTAAATCGACAATTTCATCACTAGTATCAGCGCTTTCTACCTCTACATCTAACTCGCTTTCCGACTCCAGTAACCCATCGTCTATTCCCTGGAAAGCTAACCGATAGTCTGGAACCACCAATAGTTCTGTTTGTTCGCTTTTATTATCTGTTTCTTGCTTTAATAAATCTTCTGCTTCCTCTGAAAATTGCTGATCGATTGCTTGGCTAATGTCAGTTTCTCTAGTTTGATGTTCAACTAGCTGCATTACCAACTCAGGTGCGGCTGACAGTCGATCGATTCCTTGACTAAGGCCTTGACTAATCTCAGTTTCTATGATTTCATTCTCTATTAACTGCATAGGTAACTGCTGCTGTAACACTACCAACTCCTCCACCCGATCAGTAAGAGTTCTGATCTGTTCGTTGAGCACGCGGATTTCTCTACCTTGCTGCTGAATCATGGCCTCGGCATCAGCAATAGTCCGATTTCTATCTAAAATCAACTCATTTTTACTTTCTAATTCTAAAGCATTCATTGCTGCTTTAATCAGATTATAAAAATGTGGCTTAGATACATCAATTTTTTTAGCATCTTGGCGAGTTTTTCCCAAAAGTCCAATTTTTTGTCCTTGCTTAACAGCTAAGACAAAACCCTGATGATTTTTAATTTTTAATTCTTTGACAAAATCAACTTGAACTAAACTGCAAGTATATCTGCGATTGTCAAAGTAAAATTCGGCTTTCATAAAAAAGCACCCCTTTCTGGTACAGTCCCGCAGAATTATAGCACAAACAATCTTAAAAATTGAGCAAAATCTCTAAATGTATGGTCGCGCTACGTGCCTTATCATATATATAGCGTTTTTAACGATTTTTTGCACAAATCCTCACTCAACATCTTTTGGGACATACTACTACTCACGATAAAGAATGTCTTGGCTATTGCCATAAATTATATTTTATGTTATAAATAAACATATTTCCTTGTTCTAATTATCAATTATGATGAACAAACTTCTTTGCAAGAATAATGAATCCTCTCAATCAGCTCAGATTTCTCTTAGTACGACCAATAAAGAGGAAGTTGAAGATTTTTGCGAAAAATTTAATCAATCAGAACAACTTGAAAATGAATACATATTCACCTTTGGCTATGGAAATCGCCAAAACTACGATTTATTTTTGCATATCTACAAAATAACGATATTAAATATGTAATTGATGTTAGGAAAAATCCTCGCGCTTGGACTCGCAGATGGTATGGGGATAAAATTCAAGAATTTTGTTTGTCAAAAAACATTCAATACATTTCCAAAATCGATTTAGGAAATACATCTGGCACTCAAAAGTGGATACCTCCCAATCAAAAAAAGCCAAAGCTGCTTTGCGCGAAGTTGCAGAAATCACTCAGAAAGGCACAGTCCTATTATTATGTGCTGAAATGAATCCCAATAAATGTCACAGGGTAGCTGTTGCCGAGAAATTAGCCAAATTAGTTTCATTACCAATTAAGCACTTGCCGTAACAATAAATAACTTCACTGATATTTACCTAACCAGACACATAAGGCTTAAACACCAGAAGATGTATCCGTTTTTTTTGTCAATTTTTGAATCAAAATTTGCAAACCCAACAGCATCAAACCCACAGCCGCCATCGCAAAAATACCAGTCGCTAAAGTTGCCATTCCTACTACCAAAGTTCGCACTGCTACCGTAATTTTAATTACAGTAATATTATCTGAATGCACCGGTTTACTGGCAAAACTTTGAGCGATCGACATAGTTAGGGCGTACAAAGGCACTGCCACGCTGCCCGCAATCAACGAACCAGTCATACACCGCAATACAGTCGGCTGCTTAGACTTGGCAGGCACTGCATCCACAGCAGAAGTTGGAGTTTGAGAACTAGAATTGGGATTAGTTATATCGGCCATTGCGATTTGAGATTTGAGATTTGAGATTTGAGATTTTGGGTTAATTGAGCAAAATAAAATAAGACTTACCTAACTGTCACGCGACTATCAACTTGTAGGGTGCGTCAGGCGAATTTCTAGAACGATTATCGATGATTTCGATATCTGACGCACCTTACTATATTAATTAACCAAAATTAAAATTCGTCTTTCATTCCATTGTACCAGTTTTTAGTTCTCATTAGGCTACCCACCAAATCAAATTTATCTGCGTTGATCTGCGTTGATCTGCGGTTTCATTTCATTTCCATCCGACACAATCCGAATTCCAGTATTACTAAAATTTGCTACCCAAAAATCCAAATCAGGAGAGGCGATCGCACTTTTAACCCGATCCCGAACCTCCTCAGCTTGGGCCCGAGACTCCGCCAACGCAAACACCGTGGGCCCAGAACCGGACATCATCGTTCCCAAAACCCCCGCCGACTCAAAAGCTTCTCGTAACTGCAACACCTGCGGGTATACAGGTAGCGCCACCTTTTCTAAATCGTTATGCAGCAATTTACCAATTTTCGATCGATCTTTTGGCAATTGCCCCACCATCGGCCCCGAATGCAGCCGTTCCCGGCGACAGTCCAAATCCTCCGGCGCACAATAGGAACTACCGAACTGTTGGCGATAAGTTTGATACGCCCAGGCAGTAGAAATACTGACATTTCGGTACTTCGCCAACACCACGCAAAAACTCCCCAAATCAGCCAGGGGCGAGAGTTCATCCCCGCGGCCAGTTGCCAGGGTCGTACCCCCAGCAATGCAAAAAGGCACATCAGAACCCAAAGCTCCCCCCAATTCTTGCAACTCCGACTGAGTGAGTCCCAATTGCCATAGTAAATCCATCCCGACTAAAACCGCCGCCGCATTTGCAGAACCCCCAGCCAACCCCGCCGCCACCGGAATCTGCTTGTGAATGGAAATCTCGACTCCCCCGTATTTCGCCAAAGCATCGGGGAATTGCTTTACCAACAAATCTGCTGCTCGGTACGCTAAGTTATTCTTATCAGGAGGGACTTGCGGGTGATCGCAACGCACGCGAATCGTATCCGTACCGATCGGGCGCAAGTCTATGCGATCGACTAAATCTATGCTTTGAAGTACCATCGCCAGTTCGTGATATCCGTCCGGGCGATCGCCTATTATCTCTAAATACAGATTGATTTTTGCAGAAGCTTGCAGAGAATATGAACGCATAGGTAAATAAGCCGCGGGTGAAATAAACCCCTGGTTGAAATTAATTGACACCAGTCAGAGTCCATTTTCTCACAACTCAAAGGAAATATTATGCTGGAATTCTGGAAAACTTTTTTTAGTTCGGGGTCATTCATTCCTCACGGTCACTGCTATCTTTGGCAAACCAAGTTAGTGTGGCTTCACGTTGCCTCAGATTCTCTAATTGCGATCGCCTATTTTTCGATCCCGATTACATTGCTATATTTTATTTCCAAACGCGAAGATTTGCCATTTAACTGGATATTTACCATGTTTGGAGCCTTTATCGTCGCCTGTGGGATCACTCACATATTTGAAATCTGGACCCTTTGGCATCCAACCTATTGGCTTTCAGGAACAATGAAAGCAATTACTGCTATTATTTCATTTACTACAGCCATACTTTTGGTAGAATTAGTACCTCAAGCACTAGCGCTTCCCAGTCCCGCACAGTTAGAATTCGCCAACCAACTCCTAGGAGCTGAAATTGTCGAACGCCAATTAGCAGAAACAGCACTCAAAAAAGCGAAAGAAGATTTAGAAATTCGAGTGGAAGAGCGCACCGCAGAGTTAAAAAAACAAACTCTAAATCTCGAACAAACCTTGTTAGAATTACAGCGCACTCAAGCCAAGCTAATTCAGAGCGAAAAAATGTCATCGCTGGGACAATTAGTAGCTGGAGTTGCTCACGAAATAAACAATCCCGTCAACTTTATTTACGGCAATCTGACTCCCGCTAGCGAGTATGCCAATGATTTATTGGAACTGGCAGATATCTATGAAGAGCAGTATCCTAATCCCTTACCGCCAGTTAAAGAAAAAATTCAGTCTGTAGATTTAGATTTTATTAGAGAAGACTGGCCAAAAATCTTATCTTCCATGAAAACAGGGGCTGATAGAATCCGGGATCTTGTCAAGTCACTGCGGAATTTTGCTCGCGTTGACGAAGCAGAAATGAAATTAGCAGACATCCACGAAGGCATTGACAGCACGCTGATGCTGCTGCAAAATCGCCTGAATATCCAACCCGATTCTCCCGGCATTGAAATTATCAAAAACTATGGCAATCTACTAAAAGTCGAGTGCTATCCCGGACAGCTCAATCAAGTATTTATGAACATCATTAATAATGCTATTGATGCTTTAGAGGAAGATAGTGAAAAGCAGCCGATCGCCCTCCGCGAACTCAATCCCAAAATTATCAAAATTTCCACCAAAATTTTCGATAGTAAATGGGTAGAAATCCGAATTTTTAACAATGGTTCCGGTATTACAGAATCGGTGATTGAGCAAATATTCGATCCTTTTTTTACTACAAAACCAGTAGGTAAAGGCACGGGGCTTGGTTTGTCGATCGCCTACCAAATTATCACAGAAAGACACAAAGGTGACTTGGAGTGTATTTCAGAACCGGGGAAAGGTGCGGAATTTATTATTAAAATTCCAATTAATCTCAAATAAAGCTTGAAAAATCAACAAAAAACCTAAATTTAACTGCAAAAAATTCTAGGTTTCGTGGCACTAGACATCGGATAATTCCTCCCGACTCAATATTCCTTTTAACCAATGCTCAACCAGATGTTCAGCAAATTCTGCATTTAGGGGTGCATGACCGACCAGCAACCGCAAGTAATACCACATCCGGGCGGAGCGAAGCGGAGGGTGTTCGTACCCGTTATAAGTTGTAGGGTTCGTCGCAGCGATAATCTCATCTACTTTGAGAAATTCCTGGCGACGCACCATACGATCGTATAGGGGATGAGTAACCCGGATTTTGTATAAATTGGCTCATACAGCAGGTCGATACATAGTGTAGAGAAAAATTTACCTCCAAATATGAGCTACATCATAGATACAACGCTACGTAGCGTTTAGATTAAAAACATACAACTGAATCGAACGGCGGTTTAAGCATTTGAAGGTTTTTTAGCCGCGATCAGTTGAAATCTACCGATCGTTAACTTCAAACAGAAACTTCAAACCGAGGCATCACCGCTTTCATGGCTTTTTTCCTAATTTTAACTACTCACTTTAACTCTCACCGAGGAAAGCATTATGATACCACCCATCACTCGGATAGATCTAAAATATACTCAGCCAAATCCTGCTGGAATTCCAACTTGGTACCGTCCCACAATTTCTCCAGAACACGGGATTTATGTGGTACTTTTGGTTTCATTTCTCACCGGAGCCGCGGCTGCTCAGCATTGGACATGGGCAACTACATTGGCTCTGATTTGTGCGTTTTGTGGATTTCAAGCAGAGCATCCTGTGGTGGTTCAAATTCGCCAACGCAAATCATTAAAACCCCGTTTTTTGCTGTGGGGCGGGATTTACGGCGGAACAGCATCCGCGATCGCGCTTTATCTCTACTGGCGAACTGGAGAGCCTTTCTCGCCACTATTGTGGATTTATTTGGGAGCGATCGTAACTTTAATTGTGGACAGCATTTCAGTCTTGTATCGAGAACAGAAATCGATTTTCAATGAACTGATAACTTTTGCAGCCGTATGTTTGGTTGCGCCCTTCGCCTACATCGTGACAACGGGACATATTTCTGGGGTGGCAATTGGACTGTGGCTCATGAATACACTGTTTTTCTCTAGTTCGATCTTTACCGTTAAACTCCGCAAAATCAAGAAAGATGAACTACCTAATGCCTCATTTCAACGACTAATTATTTACCATTTGTTCGCCACTGGCATTGTAATTAGTCTGTATAATTTCGGTTTTGTATCGCTGTTCACAGCCCTCACCTTTGGCATCGTATTGGGTAAAGTTGGCTGCATTCTCTGGCAACGAAAATGGTACTGCACAACCAAAATTCAGCACGTTGCCATGATTGAAACTTTATCAGCTTTGTTGTTCTGTATAACGGCAGCAATCTCCGTCCTCCCAGTTCATTTGTAACTCAGTTGAGTAATACCCAACCATCCTAAATATAGGGTTTTACAAGTTGAATATTCCTCATCAAAATCTCGAAAAAACTACAATTTGCAAAATTGGAAAAAGACCATGAAAAGTATCACCATCAATACGATCACTGAAGCAGTAATTAATCACGGCGATCGCGCTAAAACTCAGCCTCGCCTCTCCGAAATTTACAGCAGTTTGATTCAGCATCTCCATGGGTTTGTGCGGGAGGTGAATCTAACCGAACAAGAGTTGGAGTGGGGACGTGATTTCATCAATCGGGCAAGTCACCACACCCAAGAAATTCCCAGTGGAGAGATTCATATGCTGACAGATTTGCTGGGAATTTCGGAGTTGGTGGAATTGCTAAACGACACAAATGACAGCACAGAATGCAACCTAGAAGGCCCTCTGTATGTGCCAAATGCACCGCAGCGTCAAATGGGCGATCGGCTCGGTATTGATGCCGACGGCGATACTCTCTGGCTATCAGGTTGTGTTTTAGATTTGCACGATCGCCCGATCGCTAATGCACTAATTGATGTTTGGCAATCCAATTCTCAAGGACTCTACGACATTCAAGATCCGTCTCAGCCTAATGGTAACTTCCGGGGTCGTTTCCAGACGGATGTCGATGGTAAATACGCCTTTGAAACCGTCGTGCCAATGGGATACCAAGTGCCAGCTAGCGGGCCCTCCGGTGAGATGCTGCGGCTTCTGGGACGACATACTTGGCGAGCAGCTCATATCCACTTTAAACTTAGTGCTTCAGGATATGAACCATTGACGACTCAGATTTTCATTGACGGAGACCAATATCTCGATTCAGACACAACGTTTGCGGTTCGTTCTGCGATCGTCCAATTGCAAAAACACCAGACATCCGATCGGAGCAAACCAGTCTATAAAACCGAGTTTAATTTTGTTCTCAAGTCGATCGAGGAATCAATAAACAGTTGACAGCTTGCCCGCTCGCCGGCCGTTGGGTTGACAACCCCCCTCGCCCCCCAAGGAGAGAGTCATATAATGGTGATGTTCTAGGAGCGATCGTCGATTATTTAGTCAAGATGTGCGATCGCCACTCAGCAAAAAAATGCAGTCAATGCCGATCGAAGAACTTGCCCAAGCATTTATCACTGCATTGTGGAATGTAGAAACCCATTTAGCTGTGATGGATGTCTTCAGACAATGGTATCGCGCACAGTTTGTTGAACCGGCGATCGTGATGTTATTTATCTGCCAAATCGTTACGATCGTCTTTTCAATGCTGGGAATTCATGTTGTCGCTAACAAAGTCTCGTGAAGGAGTCGTCATGCTACATAGCTGCAAAAATATCTGAATTAAGTTCTGCAAGGAAGTTTTTTCGACAATAACTCACCGAAAATCCTTGCTTTCACAACACTATTGGAGGTTTACCATGAAAGTTGTAATTCGTTTTCTCGTCGGCATTCTAGTTTTCGTAACGGATATTCTGTACCGCGATCGTCCCTATCCACGCTTTTATGTACTTGAGACGATCGCCCGCGTTCCCTACTTCGCCTATCTGTCTGTCTTACATCTCTACGAAACCGTCGGCTACTGGCGCAAGGCAGACTGGCTGAAAGTGCATTTCGCCGAAACTTGGAATGAACTGCATCACCTATTGATTATGGAATCTTTGGGTGGAAATAATGCTTGGGGCGATCGCTTTTTGGCACAGCACTTAGCACTAGCTTACTACTGGTTTGTTGTACCGCTCTATATGTTGTTTCCTCCCTACGCCTACTACATCACTGTACTTCATAACTGTGGAATCTGCTGTATATTATTACTCAAATTTACCCATTGCTCCACGCTTAAATCTTCGGCGCGAGATTGAGGATTTATCTGTAACTTTTCTAGCAATTGAATCAATTTATCTAAATCCACAGATCCTTTCAAATTATTTCGCAGCATCTTGCGCTTGCTACCAAATCCCAACTTAACTAAATTCTCCAAATGACGCGGATTAACAGCAGGAGTTTCGATCGATCTCGGACGCAGCCGCACCACCGCCGAATCCACCTTGGGTGGTGGAAAAAACTCTTTAGCCTGCACGTCGCAAATTAACTCACAATCTGCTAAATACTGTACCCGCAGCGACAGCGCGCCGAAGGCTCTCGAACTCGGTTTTGCATAGAGTCTTTCCGCCACTTCTTTCTGCACTAAAAGTACGATCGCATCGAAGGGTTTAGCAGCAGGAGCAGATATCGTTCCTAGCAGTTTTTGCAGGATCGGGCCAGTAATATTGTAAGGAATATTAGCAACAACTTTATGGGGATTTTGGAATTTGGGAAATGCAGTGAGTTGAGCCTCTAAGTCCATCTCTAGGATGTCGCCTTGCAGTAATAAAAAGTTGTCTGCTTTACCAAGTTGCTTGGCTAGCTGGAGGCACAAATCTCGATCGATCTCTACAGCGACAACAGACTCAGCCCCAGATAGCAAGCGCCGAGTCAGAATACCAGTACCAGGGCCGATTTCCAAAACGCGATCGCGCGATCGAGATTAGCCGCTTTGACAATCCGATCTAAAGCTTTTTCACTTTTGAGCCAATGTTGAGCAAACTGTTTCCGAGGTCTGGTCGATCGCATTTCTTAAATTTCCACCGCAATCAGAACTGGCAATTATATCACAGCCCTATTATTTTTGCTAGACTAGGATAATGTTGCTTTTTGTTAACCGCGGCCAAGTCAAGAAAAAATATGTATTATAAATAAAAGTATCAACAATCAAAAAAAAAATATTTCTCCCCGCTTCCCCATTACCAATTACCCATTACCAATTACCCAAAAATCATGAATTTCCAACGAGTATTTGGTACACTACCCAAAACCCACGCCAGCGCACCCGGAAGAGTAAACCTGCTGGGCGAACACACAGACTACAACGACGGATTTGTACTTCCCAGTGCGATTCCCCAACGCACACTCGTACAAATCGGCTTCAGCAGCGACAATCGACACCATTTTTATTCAGCAGAATATGACGAACTGATAAATGTTTCAGACGACGATACCATACCGCAAAAATTCGTTAGTTATATCTGTGGCTGCATCAGACTAGTAGAAAAAGAAGGATACAAAATACCGCCTATAAACTTGTACATTACCTCCAATGTGCCGATCGGAGCTGGTTTGTCCAGCAGCGCTGCTTTAGAAATAGCAACCCTCAGAGGATTGCGTGCACTTTTTAACATTCCTCTAGACGACTTGAAACTCGCTCAAATCGGACAGTTAGCCGAAATCCGATACGCCGGCTTGAACTGTGGAATTATGGATCAAATGGCATCTAGTTTAGCTGACACCAACTCGATGCTATTGATCGATACCCGCACCCTCAAATACCGCGCATTGCCATTTCCGACGGGCACAGAAATTTTAGTAATTGACAGTGGCGAAACCCACAAATTAGCAGCAGGGAGTGGTTACAACCAGCGCCGCGCCGAGTGCGAAGCAGCCGCCCAACTGCTAGGAGTGAAAGCCCTCAGAGATATCGACGAGCCACAAGCAGTGGAAGTATTACCAGAACCTCTCAAGAAGCGAGCTCGCCACGTCGTTACCGAGAACAACCGCGTCCTTGAAGCCATGAAGTCATTGCCAGCAGAGCGTTTCGGTCAATTGATGAATGCCTCCCACACCAGCCAGCGCGACGACTATGAAGTTTCGACACCAGCAGTAGACGCGCTGGCTGCAATATTGCAGGAAACCCGCGGAGTATTCGGCGCAAGGCTGACGGGCGGGGGTTTCGGCGGTGCTTGCGTAGCCCTGGTTGAAAGCACAAAAGCGGGTGTTATCGCCTCAGAGGCAATCGCCCGTTACCAGCGTGCTGGTTACACGGGCCGCATTTTGGTGCCACAAGTTCAAGTTAATTCTTGATTCCCGAACTATCTCTCGAGAGGGAAGGCCAACGCACAGTAACGATCGCAGAATCATCTTCTGCAGACCAATAATGAGGCACTCCAGGCCTCCACAAAGCGTAGTCTCCTTCGCGAGACAGCAAGATTTCTTGCTCTGGAAATTGCAGGCGAAAACGCCCTTTTACCAGGATAGAAAGTGTGGTTGCTTCGGCATTTACAGCCCACTCTGTTCTACACTCTCCGGCTTTGTGAACGCCCCATTTTACTTCTAAAATAGAGGTCGATCGGGGATCATCTTCAGGGATGATAAAGTGACCCGCAAACCAACCGCCTCGACTTGCACCTTCAGCGCCCGCATTTCCAAAAACTACTTGAGATGACATCAGTTAATCAGTTAAAAAATCGGCTCTCCTGGGTATTCGGTGATAAGTGAAGCCTATATGACTCCTGGTATGAGTTTCAATACTTGCACCGGGAGAATTTTGTAGCTTAAGATACAGTTTGCACCACAATCCCAGGAGAGCCGTAATTGAGGACTTGGCTATCAAAAACATGGTTAAAAATCACAAGTTGGCTAACGCTATCAGCGATGCTTCTTGGGGTGAATTAACTAGACAGCTTACCTATAAATGCCAGTGGTACGGTCGAGAAC
>JAAUPI010000118.1 GCA_012035135.1 Microcoleus sp. CSU_2_2 | reverse complement strand
TCCCCGACTTCTTTAAGAAGTCGGGGATCTAACATTTTGGACAGATATAGCAGTGGACAGTTGACAGTTGACAGTGTATGTAGCAATCCTAAATCATTTGCGTAATTATTGTAGGGGCAATCCCCCCCGTGGTTGCCCGATAGATTAGGGGTAGGCACTCTTGGCACTACCCCTACAAATTTTGCGAATCATTTAGGATCGCTATAGAATAGAAACTAGATATTTGAGTAAAGTCTATGTCGGCTAGGGATGTTTTTCATGAGTCGGTGAAATCCGCTCTCCTGAAGGATAATTGGGTGATTACCCACGATCCGCTGAAGCTAAAGTTTAGTGAAGACGATCGACTCAGGATTGACTTGGGAGCGGAACAGCTTCTAGTCGCAGAGCGAGGTGTGCAGAAGATTGCGGTGGAGGTTAAAAGCTTTTTGAGTGAATCAGCGATGTTTGATTTCCACTTAGCCCTCGGTCAATTTCTGAATTATCGACTAGCACTCAGAAATTTGGAGCCAGATAGAGCGCTCTATTTGGCAGTTCCGATCGCAGCCTATAATTCATTTTTCTCTCGTGCTTTCCCACAAGCAGCGATCGCTGAGTACGATCTGAAGTTGTTGGTATACGACCCTACTAACGAGGTGATTGTGGAATGGATAAATTAGCTAAATATCGGCATATTGTTCGCACTTTCCTGATGGAATATAGCAAAACTCAACTCATCAATGACGACATTGAAACCCAGGTATTATTTGACACAGAACATGACCATTATCAGATAGTAGATTTAGGTTGGGACGGTCACAACCGGATTTATAGCTGCCCGATCCACTTAGATATCCGGCATGAAAAAGTCTGGATTCAACGCAATCAAACTGATGAACTGATTGCTGAGGAGTTAGTGTTGATGGGTGTGGCGCGGGAAGATATTGTTTTGGGGCTTCAGCCTCCCTATGCAAGGCAGTTTACGAGTTATGGTGTTGCTTAGGCTGTGCGCGCTCGCACTTAAATATCTTGTCACAAGGGCGATCGCTTTTTGAGAATTCAAGTTCGCAACTCGATCGAATTGCGATCGGGGCGATCGCGGGGGGTTTGCCCCTACAAAACTCGCCCTTAAATTTACCTTACTAAACCTCAGCCGGTTGCAGATCTTTTTGAGATTCTAGCCAAAGTTTGTAGGCTGCTCTGTCACCACCGAAACTATCGATCGAAACCTGGCGATCAGGCATTGGTTTGAGCTGTGCATCGATCGGATTGTAGCGACAATGCAGATAACTACCATAAATGAAGATTAGGTGTCTGATGATGTGGGTTGTTCGCGCCGATCGGGTAAAAGAAATTTAATTATTTCGCAATCCTATTGCTTGTAAAAGTTCCTTTGCCCAAACCAGATTTTCTTCTGACAGGGACGGTACGGGAACTCGATCGTAATCAATCCGATAATCATAGCCGGCGCGATCGTAAACACCTGCGAACAATTCTGGTAAGTTAACAATAGGTTCTACATCTTCCTCGCGCAATGGAAGTAAAAATACAGGTAAAGAATCGCGCAGATTAAAAGCATAAAGTTCCGCAAAGGGGCGGCGATCGCTGCGACTGACTAAAACCCGATAATCGCTTTTAATCGAACTGTTAAGTGTCGGCATCGATTCCCAACTTCGCAACAAGTCGATTTCAACTAAATGGGTTAAGCTACCTAAAATACTCTGGCGTTTTTTGAGATAAGTCATTCGGCCTTCTCCACTGCGTTTGTTGACTGGAGAAAGAATTTCAATTGCAGTGACAACTTGTTTAGTTGCCATTTCTCGCACTTCTAGGTAAGCCTGTTTAATTTTTTCAGGAATAGGCACTTTGACCATAGTAGGAAGCGCGATCGCTACAGTAGTAACTGAACGGGTAGGAACATCGGGGGTATTAGATTGACGTTTGATCGCCACATCGGGGATACCAACTAAAAGCGAGTCGCCGTTACTGTCATTTGGATCGGTAATTTCATAGATGCGTTTGTCGATCGCGATTTCATATTTAGGGCGAATTTGGGGAACTAAGGATGCCGCGATCGCGGAAATTAACCAATGATGAGTTTCCTGCCAGAAATCGGGGTGTTCTAAGTAGGGGTCCATTCCGGGAAAGGGTGAGGGCATAGGACAGCATTCCGATGTATTGATTTTAAAATCATTTTAGCAGTGGGTTCGATTGACTTCTATCCGTTAAATCCGTTGCCGAACTTCTTTCTGCTATACACCAAACCGAAATCCCGAAACCAACACTTTCTGCGGTTAATCAAAAAAATTAGTGATTTTGGATACAATTGCGGACTAAACAATCGATCGAACACCTCAAAATTCGATGGGGATCTAAAATTCCCCTAAAGTTCGACGCCCTTTCGCAAAACCCTTCCTAAGATAGAAGTTAGGGGATGATCGGTCTCATAGCCGATTCAGAGACAAGTGTCAAGCACTTGAAGAACCCAAATCCAGAGCCGCAAGACAGGGAGGTTATCAAAATCATGGTACAAGCGCCGACAGGGGAAGCCCGCCTGGGCCAGATCGATCGGGGACAAGCCTTAGATCGCGATTGCACGACTCTATCCCGTCACGTACTCCAGCAACTCCACAGCTTTTCAGCAGATGCTCAGGATCTGAGTACCCTGATGAATCGCATTGGACTAGCAGCCAAACTGATCGCGAGGCGACTCAGCAGAGCCGGGTTAATGGAAGATGCTTTAGGGTTTACAGGAGGTGTGAACGTCCAGGGAGAATCCGTCAAAAAGATGGATGTCTATGCCAACGAAGTGTTTATCTCGGTATTCCAGCAAAGCGGACTGGTTTGCCGCTTGGCTTCCGAGGAAATGGAAAAACCCTATTACATTCCCGAAAATTGTCCGATCGGGCGCTACAGTCTGCTCTACGACCCCATAGACGGTTCTTCCAATCTTGATACCAATCTCAATGTCGGCTCGATCTTTAGTATCCGCAAGCAAGAAGGAGACGACGAAGACGGTTCGGCCTCAGATTTGCTGCAACACGGACACAAACAAATCGCCGCCGGCTACGTACTCTATGGGCCCAGTACCATGCTGGTTTATTCGATCGGACAAGGGGTTCATTCCTTTACCCTAGACCCCAGTTTGGGCGAGTTTATTTTAGCAACTGAAAACATTCAGACACCAGAAAAAGGCCCGATTTACAGTGTCAATGAAGGTAACTTTTGGCAGTGGGAAGAATCTTATCGGGATTACATTCGATACGTACACCGCAATCAAGGCCACACCGCTCGGTATGGGGGGGCTTTGGTGGGAGATTTCCACCGGATTTTATTTGAGGGAGGTGTGTTTTTGTACCCCGGAACAGTGAAAAAACCGGAGGGCAAATTACGCTTGCTTTACGAATCAGCTCCTTTGGCATTTTTGATGGAACAAGCCGGCGGGCGTGCAAGTACGGGCATTCAAGACATCTTGGATGTAGTGCCGACTAAACTTCACGAGCGCACACCTTTAATTATTGGCAGCAAAGAAGATGTAGCGCTTGTAGAGTCTTTTATTCAAGAACGATCGCGCAATCCCATAACACTTGGAGAGTGAAGTTATTGGTTATTGGTTATTAGTCATTAGTCATTAGTGTGTTGTTGGTTTTGTCTGAGATCTTGCACTATTCTCAACAACCTGTAGGGGCGGAGAAAGCGAGTAGCCGATCGGGTTGCAAACAGCTTCAAGAAACCCGCCCTCCCCCACGAAAAAACTAATCATCAATTACCAATTACCAATTACCAATTACCAATTACCCTAATTTAGGAGTTAAATCAATGACGGATCAGACAAAGAATCACCTGTTACAAATCAAAGAAATTGGCCAGAGTATCTGGATGGACAATTTGACTCGCAATCTGATCGAGTCCGGCGAACTCAAACAGATGATTGAAAGTCGGGGACTGCGCGGGATTACATCCAATCCCGCTATTTTCGAGAAAGCGATCGCAGGCAATGTGATTTACGATGCGGATATCGAAGCTGGCATCCGGGCGGGTAAATCTGTACTCGAAATTTATGAATCTCTAGTTTTTGAAGATATCCGCAATGCTTGCGACATCTTCGCTCCAGTGTACGCAGAGTCCAACGGTTTGGACGGCTACATCAGCATTGAAGTGCCACCGACGATCGCCAACGATACAAACAGCACGATTAGCGAAGCATTACGCTATTATCGGGCGATCGGTAAACCAAATGTGATGATTAAGATTCCGGGAACTGCTCAAGGGTTGCCGGCTGTGGAGCGAGTCATCAGTGAAGGAATTAACGTTAACGTGACTTTGCTGTTCTCGGTTGACAGCTACGTCGAAGCTTTTTGGTCTTACATTCGCGGCTTGGAAGCACGGGCGGCTAAAGGTTTGGATGTGAGCAATATTGCCTCAGTTGCCAGTTTCTTCTTGAGCCGGATTGACAGTAACATCGATGGCCAGATTGACGCGAAACTCAAAAATATCACTGATATTTCCACGAAAGCCAAACTCGAAGCGGTGAAGGGAAAAATTGCGATCGCCAATGCCAAAGTAGCTTACCAGAAATATAAAGAGATCGTAGCGAGCGATCGCTGGCAAGCATTAGCAGCAAAGGGAGCAAAAGTGCAGCGGCTGCTGTGGGCTTCCACCAGCACCAAAAACCCCAACTACAGCGATGTGATGTACGTCGATGAATTAATCGGCCCCGACACGGTGAACACTTTGCCGCCGAACACCGTAGAGGCTTGTTTCGATCACTGCGATGTCGCACCCCGGATTGAGAACAACGTAGAAGAAGCTTACAGGACGATCGAAAGTCTCAAAGATCCAGATATCGACATCAACTTGGACGATGTGATGGCAGACTTGCTCTTGGACGGGATTGAGAAATTTGTCAGCCCGTTCCAATCTCTGATGGATTCCCTGGAAGAGAAAGTGCAGAAGCTCTCACCCGTGGCTTAAGCAGATATCTGTATCCTTGAAGGCAGAAGCACTTAGGAGTCGGAATAGATAATTGTTTTGGCTTTTGAGTGCTGAGTTTGGAATCCCGAACCAGGAAAATTTGAGACCCATGGGTCTCAAAAATCTGACAGAGGAAAATCTAGTATTATTTTGGTTCTTGAATCATGAATTGAGAATCCCAAATCGGGAAAATTTGAGACCCATGGGTCTCAAAAATCCGACAGAGGAAAATCCAGTCCGTCCTCTAGCAAGACTCTCGCCAGAGCTACAACTGGAAATTTGGCAAGAGGCTCTGGATTTATCGCCTAACGGGATGCCTACTGGTGCCACAGTTCAGCGTATTGTTTTCTAACAAACACGTACATTTGCTTACAAATGCCATAAAATGAGTAAATGGCATACATACCGCTCAGAAAAGCAGTCAAATTTCTAGGCTTGCACGCCAACACCTTAAGAAAGTACGCAGATGAAGGCAAAATCAAAAGCATCAAAAATGAAGCAGGACAAAGACTCTACGATGTCGAGTCCTACCAGCACGGTGCAATTGGAACTGCCGTTATTTGCTACTGTCGCGTCAGTTCAACCAAGCAGCGAGACGACCTCGCCCGACAAGTTGAATTTATGCAACAGCAGTACCCAGACGCCGAAATCATCCAAGACATCGGCTCAGGAATCAATTTCCAGAGGAAAGGACTGCAAGCCCTATTGGTCAGACTTATGCGCGGCGAACAGCTCACGATTGCTGTTGCCTGTCGCGACAGATTGTGCCGGTTCGGATTTGAACTATTCGAGTTCATGGCACAACAAAACGGTGGAAAAATCGTGGTTCTCTCAAACCCTGTTCATTGCCCAGAAACCGAACTCACGGCCGATCTTCTTGCCATCCTTCACGTCTTCAGTTGCCGAATGCACGGTCTCAGGAGCTACAGAAAGAAAATCAAGGAAGATCCGGCTATTCCTAAATCCTGAACAAAAAGCGCTAATCAAGCAGTGGTTTGGCGTAAGTCGTTTTGTTTACAACACGACTATCAAGTACCTGCAAGAACCAGGCACGAAAGCAAGTTGGCTGACAATTAAAACAGGAATACTCAACAATTTGCCAGAATGGGCGAAAACTGTACCTTTCCAGATTAAATCTATTGCTATTAAAGATGCTTGCTCGGCTGTTAAAGCAGCCAAACAGGGATTTGGTAAAGACGGTCAAATCCGCAGGTGTAAATTTAGAAACAGAAAAGACACCAAGCAGTCTATTTATGTACCAAAATCGGCAATCAAAGGCTGTGGTGTTTACCACTCAATTCTCGGTAAATGCCTGCTCAAAGAATCGTTGCCTATAGCTTTCAGCGATGGAAGGCTGACGCTTGCCTATGGCGAGTATTACCTAATTGTTTCTGAAGAAGTGCAGCAAGTTAAGACCGATAACCAAGGTCAGCTGGTTGCCTTAGATCCGGGTGTTCGCACGTTCATGACTTTTTTCTCAGAGGACGCTTACGGTTGGCTGGGAGTTGATTCTAATTTGCACATTCAGAAATTGTGTTTCCGGTTGGACAAGTTGGTGTCAAAGATTTCTCGCGCGACCAGTCGGCAAAAAAGAAGATTCAAGAAAGCGGCTAGCAGACTTCGCAGCAAAATCAAGAACTTGGTTAAAGAGTTGCATCACAAAGTCGCTAAATTCTTGGCTGACAATTTTGATGTAATTCTGTTACCGACATTCGAGACTTCCCAAATGGTTTCTAAGTCTCGCCGTAAATTAAGGAATAAAACGGTGAGACAGATGTTGACTTTAAGTCATTACGACTTCAAGACGTTCCTGAAGTGGAAAGCCTGGGAAAAGTCAAAACTTGTAATTGATTGCAACGAAGCTTACACGTCAAAAACGGTGTCGTGGACGGGCGAAATTGTTCAAAATCTAGGTGGAGCTAGGATTATCAAATCCCAAGCTACTGGGTTGAAGATGGACAGGGATCTAAATGGTGCTCGCGGGATTTTCCTGCGGGCATTGGTTGATACGCCTTTGTTAAGAGATTCTCTTAACTTATCCGTTTGTTAACAAATGTTAGCAAAAATGTATCGGACAGATTAACTCTCTTACCCAACAACTCGCAGAAATGACGGCAAACTATCACGCGGTATTGGCAAGATTAACAGCACTAGAACAAGGAAAATAAATGGTAACGCTACTAGAAAATCCACTGCGGGTCGGTTTGCGAAAAGAACGAGTGCCGGAACCACAAATTCTGGTCATCTTCGGAGCTTCCGGTGACCTCACGCAGCGCAAACTTGTACCTGCAATTTATCAGATGAAGCTCGATCGACGCTTGCCACCAGAAACTACTGTCGTGGGAGTAGCCCGTCGCCCTTGGAGTCACGATTACTTCCGAGAGCAAATGCGGGAAGGTGTCGAGAAATTTGGCGGCGGCATTAGCAATGAAGAATTGTGGCAAGATTTTGCTCAGGGTTTGTACTACTGTCCCGGAGATATTGATAACCCCGAAAGCTATCAAAAACTCAAAGCTTTCTTGGCAGAACTCGACGAAGAAAGAAGAACCCGCGGCAACCACATATTTTATCTCTCAGTTTCCCCGAACTTTTTCCCCGAAGCAATTCGGCAATTAGGGGCTGCTCAACTGCTCGCTGATCCGGTAAAACACCGCTTGGTAATTGAAAAACCCTTCGGGCGCGACTTGAGTTCGGCAAAAGCTCTGAACCGCGTAGTGCAGCAGGTTTGCCAAGAACAGCAAGTTTACCGGATCGACCACTATTTGGGTAAAGAAACTGTTCAAAATTTAATGGTGTTCCGGTTTGCCAACGCAATTTTTGAACCGCTGTGGAATCGCCAATTTGTCGATCACGTACAAATTACAGTGGCAGAAACTGTCGGCGTGGAAGATAGAGCCGGTTATTACGAATCTTCCGGGGCTTTGCGAGATATGCTGCAAAACCATTTGATGCAGATTTTCTGTCTAACAGCGATGGAACCGCCAAACTCCCTCGATGCTGACAGCATCCGCACGGAAAAGATGAAAGTCCTGCAAGCAACTCGCTTGGCTGACTTGCACAACTTAGAAAATTCTGCAATCCGGGGGCAGTATTCCGCAGGCTGGATGAAGGGCAAACCCGTTCCCGGATATCACCAAGAACCGGGGGTCGCCCCCAACTCGACGACGCCAACTTATGTGGCGATGAAGTTTTTGATTGACAACTGGCGCTGGCAGGGCGTGCCTTTCTACTTGCGTACCGGGAAACGGTTGCCGAAAAAAGTCAGTGAAATTGCGATTCAATTCCGGGAAGTGCCGTTACTGATTTTTCAATCCGCCGCCCAACAAACTGCCCCTAACGTTTTGACGATGCGCGTGCATCCCAATGAGGGGATTTCGCTGAGGTTTGAGGCGAAAATGCCGGGGCCGGATTTGCGGACTCGGACGGTGGATATGGATTTCAGTTACGGTTCTTCGTTTGGGGTGACTTCTTCGGATGCTTACGATCGCCTTTTAATTGACTGTATGTTAGGCGACCAAACTTTGTTTACTCGTTCTGATGAAGTGGAGGAAGCTTGGCGGGTGGTAACGCCAGCGCTGATGGCTTGGGAATCTCCCAACGAACAGGATCTGGTTCCTAAATACGAAGCGGGTACTTGGGAACCGACGGAGGCAGAACTGCTGATTAATAGAGATGGTCGTAAGTGGCGCAGACTTTAAGAGTAAGTGGGCATGGGGCATTGGTAATTGCTAATTGGTAATTGGTAACTGCCACAGGTCAACTGTCAACAGTCTCTTGGTAATTGGTAACTGCCACAGGCCAACTGTCACAGGTCAACTGCTTGACTCTCACAGGTCAACTGTCAACTGTCAACCGACAAATAATAAAGGAGAAAACCGATGACTATGACACCGATGAAAGCTCCACCTCTGGTTTCGTTGCAAAATCCTAAAGATGTTTCAATGGGCCAAATAGAGGCAGAATTAGGTCAGATTTGGGAAAGTTATAGAGACTCTGGGTCGAAGGGCGATTTTCCGATCGCAACTAGAGCAACAACTTTTACTTTTGTCGTCTACGAACCGGAAGAAACTCAGCAGCTATTGGCGGATGTGGGATTTTACGACGGGCCTGTTGACGGTATTACCGGGCCGATGACTGCATCCAGCATTAGGGCTGCTCAAAAAGCTTACGGATTGCCGAGAACCGGCAAACCTAACGCTGAATTGCTCGCCATTTTGCGGGAAGAAGTGGCCCGCAAAAATTCCAAGGGCGAGCAGATGGGTTCGACTGGTTTAGCCTCAGGAGGTTCCGGCGTAGCTGACGCGATTGTTGCGGCTAATCCCTGCCGGATTATTGCTCTTTGCCCGATGCTGGGCGAAGATACGGGCGTGCAAGCTCAAGTCGCCGCTTATTGTCCGGTTCACAAGCGGGGCAGCGGCAATCTGATTTGCTGCGAATACATTACACTTAGGGGCACAGAAGCGGCCCTGGAACGGGTGAGTGGTATTGTGACAGCGCTGACAATCTCGGATTTACCGACGCTGCTGTGGTGGAAGGCGACTCCCGATGCCGATCGAGATTTGTTCCAAAAACTGGCTGCTACTAGCAGTTCTGTAATTATCGATTCTAGTTGCTTTTCTGAGCCTGAAGCTGAATTGCTGTTGATGCAAAGTCTGATCGAAGATGGAATTCCGATCGCGGATCTGAATTGGCGTCGGCTGGCCGCGTGGCAGGAATTGGCTGCTGAGGCTTTCGATCCGCCGTCACGTCGCGCGGCAATTCGGGAAATCGATCGGGTGACGATCGATTACGAACAGGATAATTCTACTCAAGCGCTGATGTATTTGGGTTGGCTGGCAAGCCGACTTCAGTGGCATCCTGTTGCTTACAAGCAAGAGGATGGCGATTACCAAATCAAACGAATTCAGTTCGCTGGTGTTGATGGACGGGTTGTGGAAGCGGAGTTGGCTGCTATTCCAACTGCTGATACTGGCGATGTACCGGGGGATTTGATTGCTCTGCGTTTGAATTCTACTAACGAGAATGCTGACTGCGGTACGGTTCTGTGTTCGGAAACCGGAGGCTGTATGCGGATGGAAACTCATGGTGGCGCTCAAACCGATCGATTTAAGCAGGTGACTCCTCTGTTCGATCAGGTGACGGAACAGTTGCTTGGTCAGCACTTACAGAGTTGGGGTCGGGATGTCCTTTATGAGGAAACTTTGGCTGTGACGGCTCAAATTCTGAAGTTGGCTAAGCGGTAAACGAAGGAAGAAGGATTGAGTTAATATTAAGTGGGGCAGGCCAGGTCTGCCCTACTTTTTTAACAGTAATATTCGATCGAGAAACCGCTGATTAACGCAGATTAACGCAGATGATTTCAAGAAGATCGAAAATAATCTACAACTATGAGTTTAGTAATTGCGGGCGAACGTAGCGGGGCGGGTAAAACTACTGTAACGATCGCCCTTTTAGCTTTTTTAATCCGTCGTGGCTTAAATGTTCAGTCTTTTAAGGTAGGCCCGGATTACATCGATCCGATGTTTCACACTTTTGTTACGGGTCGCCCCTGTCGGAATTTAGACGCTATATTAACGTCTGAATCTTATATACAAAAATGTTTCGATCTTCAGATTCAAGATGTTGATTATGCCCTAGTTGAAGGGGTGATGGGACTATTTGATGGGGTAAGTCGAAGGAAGAAGGAAGAGGGAAGAAGAACCCCCCCCTACCCCCCCCTTGGGGGGAAGAAGGAAGAAGGAACAGAAGAAGGCAATTATGATTTTTCTTTTGCTTCTACGGCTCATGTTGCTGCTTTGCTAAATTTGCCGATATTGTTAGTCATAGATTGCAGTCGGCTGTCTGGTTCTGTGGCTGCGATCGCACATGGTTTTCGCTCTTTTGACAAAGTCTTAATTTCGCTGGTTTGGTTTTGAATCGAGTGGCGAGCGATCGACATTTGGAATTACTTCAAGATGCTTTGGAACCGCTTAATTTACCTGTTTTGGGGGTGCTGCGACGGGATGAGGCGGTGACTATTCCCGATCGACATTTGGGTTTGGTTCCGGCTGAGGAGTTGGCTAATCTTGATGCTGCGATCGATAAATTAGCTGATTTGGCTGCTGTTAGTTTTGACTGGGAGCAACTTTTACCTTTGTTGGCCACAATTCCCAATGGGGGGGGTGAGGGGTCTGAGCAACTTTTGGGTAGATACAGTCTCCCTTATATAATTAAGACTCAAAAAGATGTTGTTGTCAACTGCTTGGGGGAAAAGTTTTCGGTGCGGATTGCTGTTGCGCGCGATCGGGCTTTTAATTTTTACTATCAGGACAATCTTGATTTGCTGTCCGATTTAGGTGCGGAGTTAGTATTTTGGAGTCCGCTGGATGATGCTGTGTTTCCCGACAGCGTGCGGGGGTTGTATTTTGGCGGCGGTTTTCCCGAAGTGTTTGCGAAGGAATTAAGCGGTAATGTTGCAATTCGGGATGCGGTAAGAAATGCGATTGTTGCGGGAATGCCGGTGTATGCGGAGTGCGGCGGTTTGATGTATTTGTGCGATTCTATTGTAGACTTCGAGGGCAATTCTTGGCAAGGGGTTGGTGTTTTGCCGGCGGCTGCGGTGATGGGAAAGCGGTTGACTTTGGGATACCGAGAAGCTGTTGTTGCGAGGGATAGTTCGGTGTTAGCCCAGGGGGATGAGGTTTGGGGACATGAATTTCACCGATCGCACTTAAGTATAGAGCCGATCGATCCTGTTTATCGCAGTTGGAGGTACGGGAAGCGGGGAGAAGTTGAGGCTGTGGGTGAAGGTTGGGGAATTTATCGAGTTCATGCTGCTTATTTGCATTTACACTGGGGTGCGAGGCCGGATATTCCGATGCGATTTTTGCAGCAGTGTGTTGATTTTTATTGTAATGGTTTTGGGGGCGATCGGGGAAGGGAACTAGATTTTTTTATTTAATTAACCGCAGAGGGCGCAGAGGGCACAGAGAAGAGAAGAGAGAGAAGTTACTGTATTAAAATGTTTTTGATGAAAGCAGTTAGGGATTTTGGGATTTATGAGCGAATCAATTTTGACTCAGCAGTTGTTGGCGCAATGGATAACAGCAGAGAATTTTCGGAATTACGGTCAAATTATTTTTGCGAGTGCGGACGGCAAATCTTTTGATGCTGATGATGCTCAGTTAAACTTGGCAAATGGTATTCCTAGATTTTACATTATGCGGTTGGAAAAGAAAGGTTGCAAGTTTGGTAAAATTACGCGACACGTTCAATGCACGCAGTGTTTGGGTTCTTTGGAAGGGAAGGATTGGTTGATGGCGGTTGCGCCTCCTTCGGAAGAGGATAAACCCTGTTTGGCGGATATTGCTGCTTTTCGGATTCCGGGGAATTGTTTTATTAAGTTAGATGTGGGGACTTGGCACGCTGGGCCGTATTTTGATGCGGATTTTGTGGAGTTTTACAATCTTGAGTTGAGCGATACTAATGTCGTTGACCATTTTACCTTTGATTTGGTGAAAAACTGCAATTTAAGATTCGAGATTGTTTGATACAGTTTGCGTTACCTAATTTGAAAGCGGACTGAAGTCCTCACTACGAACAATCTCTCTCTTGCTTCTCTTCCTCCGCGTCCTCTGCGTCCTCTGCGGTTAATCAAAAAAATCTAATTTTCACACAAACAAGTCATGTCTCAAACAAAATATAGCACAATCCTGCGCCAATGTCGGTTGTTGGGTACGGACGGGCGATCGACAGTAGATATCGCGATCGACAATAATAAGATAGCAGCCATATCTCCCAAAATTCCAGAACTCGGTGAATGGGAAATCGACATTCAAGGTAAATTAGTATGTCCTCCGTTTGTCGAGTCGCACATCCATCTCGATTCAGCCTTAACTGCGGGAGAACCGCGATGGAATCACAGCGGAACTTTGTTCGAGGGAATTCAAATTTGGGGGGAACGCAAGCAGAGTTTAACTTTGGAAGATGTAAAAACAAGGGCGATCGAAACTTTAAAGCAGCAAGCATCTCAAGGAATTTTGTTTGTTAGAACTCACGCCGATGTTAGCGAACCGACGCTGACAGCTTTGCAAGGACTTTTGTCAGTGCGGGAAGCGGTTAAAGATTGGATGACTTTGCAAGTTGTGGCTTTTCCCCAAGACGGGATTTACGGAAGTCCTGAAAACGACAAACTTTTAGAAACAGCCCTGGAAATGGGTGCGGATGCTGTGGGCGGAATTCCGCATTACGAGTTAACGCGGGAAGATGGGGTGAAGTCGGTACAGCGAATATTTGAACTTGCCGAAAAATACAATAGATTAATAGATATTCACTGCGATGAAATAGATGACGAACAGTCGAGATTTTTGGAAGTTGTAGCAGCTTGCGCGATTAGAAGCGGTGCGGGTTCGCGGGTGACAGCCAGCCACACGACAGCCTTCGGTTCCTACAACAATGCCTATGCTTTTAAGCTGATGGGAATTTTGCAAAAATCGCGGCTCAATTTCATCGCCAATCCGTTAATTAATATCACCCTGCAAGGGCGTGCGGATACTTATCCCAAACGTCGCGGGATGACGCGAGTTAAGGAGTTGTGGCAGCAAGGATTGAATGTAAGTTTGGGTCACGATTGCGTGCGAGATCCGTGGTACAGTTTGGGTACGGGAAATATGTTAGATGTGGCTCACATGGCGGTTCATGTTTGTCAGATGACGGGGATGGAGGAGATTGCAGCTTGTTTTCAGATGGTGACTGAAAATGGCGCGCAAACTCTGTTTTTGGGAGATGAAAATTACGGGATAGCTGCGGGAAAGCCTGCTAATTTAATTGTATTGGATGCCGATAGTTGTTACGATGCAATTAGGAGGCGCGCTGCGGTTCGGTATGTCATTTCGCGGGGGAAGTTGCTGGCGGAAACTGTACCAGCAAAAACAAGTTTTCTTTAATTGTCAGGTTGTCGCTTCTTTTAAAGATGAGTCGTACAGTAAAAAAACGAATTCGCGATGTCAAACTTAAATACATCTAGTTTGAAATTATGTATTGACTAATACCCCAAAAGATGATATTTTTTAGTTCATCAAAATACCACACCCGCCTGCAAGTATGAATTATAAGTTGAAAACTCTAGAGTGCGACACAGATATTTTGCTAATTCAGAAAGATACTTTTACGATTAAAAGATTTAAGGAGTTAATGAGAAATAAAGTTACAGACAAACTAAATAAAAGACCCGACGGAGCAAGTTACTCTAGTAGTAATTCAATATTTTTTAATCTGTTTTCTGATTGTTCTATAGGAGAAGTAAATATTAGAGTTTTTGAGAGTAAATTGAGTTTTCCTTCTCAAGGAATAGAGTGTCAGCTTCTAAAAATTGGTTCTCAAGGCTGGCAAAAAGGAAAACTCAGAATAGAAGCATCTCTAAGCTATAAAACAAGCAGTAACTACAACTACAGTGTCGAGATAATTAAATTAGAATTTTGTCCTGATGAACCAGCAGAAGCGGAATCTATTCTTGATGACATCCGCCAATCTGAGGAGTACAAAAAACTCGCTAATAACAACTGACATCTGAAACTGTTAAACTATGGATCGAGGTGCTATTCCCGATGAGAGTCCGAGAAATTTGCCAGAGCAACTGCTGCTGCAAGATGCCAAGGCTGGTAATTGTAGAGCTATTCAGGGCGGGCCTGATGATATGTTAGGGGATGTTTCCAGACTGGTTGCTCTCTATGGAGGCAATCCAGAAGACTGGTATAAGATGACTAGCATTCAGGCTTTTACAATTAATGGAGCTTCCGTACAAGTACACTGGTTTGAAAACAAGCAAATTTTGCAACAAGTGGAATTAAAATTCAAACGACAATATCCTAAAATATCACCTAAGAATTTCTAGGCAGACAATTTATGATAGTTCGCTGTATTGCTAATACTGGAGAACACCTACCGGAAGATTATATCGATCCGGCAAGAGGTTATACTAAAAAGGTTGAACTGCCGCTGACTGTTGGCAAGGAATATGTGGTTTATGCTATTCGATCGTGGCAAGGAAGAGTGTGGTATTATATATGTGATGATAATTACAGCTATTATCCGATACAGACTCCTGCACCTCTGTTTGAAGTAGTCGATCACCGAGTTTCTAAGTATTGGCGGTTTATGCTCGATCCAAAAGGGGTCGTGAGGATGGTATTTGAACAGTGGTTTACCGATCCTTATTTTTATGATAAATTGACAGACCAGGAGGAAGCGGAGGTTGAGATTTTTGAGAAAGTTAAGGAATTGATGGATGCAGAAGATTTCGATTTGCCTCCCTTAGATGTCGCCGTTGAGAAGTTGCGGGAAGCTGTTAGTGTTTGAGTTGAGAAAGAGTGAATGTGTATTTATTTTTTTCCCTGTGATTTACATCATTTTTTAACAAAGGACACTCAAACTGTTAAATTATGAATCTAGGTACTCTTCCTGATGAGAATCCGAGCAATTTGCCAGAGCAATTACTCCTGCAAGATGCTAAGGCTGGTAATTGCATAGTAATTCATTGCGGTACAGATAGATTGTTGGGGGATGCACCGAGGCTTGTTGCTGTTTATGGCGGAAATCCTCAAGATTGGGATAAAATGACAAGCGTTGAGGCTTTTGAAATTAATGGGGCTTCCGTGCAAGTCCATTGGTTTCGGAACAGTCAGACTCTTCAAGATGTGGAGTTTAAGTTCAAGCGACAGTATCCTAAAGTAGCACCTAACAAATTGTAGGCGATCGAGTTATGAAAATTCGTTGTATTGCTAATACGGGTGAATCTCTTCCCGAGAACTATATAGACCCGCCGCGCGGTTATACTCACAAAATTAAACTGCCACTAACCATAGGCAAGGAATATGTTGTTTATGCTATTCGAGAATGGCAAGGAACTATTTGGTATTATATCTGCAATGATAATTACACCTATTATCCCATACAGACTCCTGCACCGATGTTTGAAGTGGTCGATCGCAGGGTTTCTAAGTATTGGCAGTTGGAAGTTTCGCCGAATGGATTGTTGACGATCGCATTTGAGGAGTGGTTTACTGACCCTTATTTCTATGATAAGCTGACAGACCAGGAAGAGGAAGAGGTGGAGATTTTTGAGAAAGTTAAGGAATTGATGGATGCTGAGGATTTTGATTGGCCTCCCCTGGATGTCGCCGTTGAAAAGTTGCGGGAAACTGTCAGTGTTTGAGTTGCAAAATATGAGCGAAGATCCCAAACAAATGATAAATATAGAAGAATATGTCGATCGCACTGCCGAACTAATAAACTTACCCCTCCACCCGGAACATCGCCCTGGTGTTGTGGTAAACTTCGAGAGGATAGCTGCGATCGCCCGTCTCGTTAATGAATTTCCCCTCCCCCAGGACATCGAAGCTGCGCCAGTGTTTGAACCTTAGCAACCGCAGATCGAGCAGATGAACGCAGATTGCCCATCCTGCCAGAACTCGGCTAATAAATCAAGAAATTAAGGGTAAATTGATAATTGACACTCTCAGGTCTAAAGACACTGAGATTCTTAAGACGTTGCGGTCTTAATATCCCTATTACTAGGGTTCCTGGGCGCAATCCTGTTGCCAAAAATGGTAGGCTGCTATCCTTGTCTTTCAACAAGCTCCTCAAGCGTCTAAGGGTCAATGCCCTTGGTTTCGCGAAGTCCCCGCGTAC
>JAAUPI010000117.1 GCA_012035135.1 Microcoleus sp. CSU_2_2 | reverse complement strand
AACCCGTGCGTAAGTCCCATCCCATCACCAAAGAAACCGGGTTTTATGGGTTTCTACGACTTGTGACGCAGTTTTCTCGCAAAAACCCGGTTGATGGCAACCCGTGCGTAAGTTCTGTTTAATGCAAGTTATCGTCCCAGACGGCAATGTAAATTCGATCGCGATCGTTACGTTCGATCACACCTTCGAGGGAACCTTTCCTAAAGGTAAACCGATTACTACGGCGCTGCTGCACTTCCTGGAAACCTTGCATCACATTCGCGTCGGCCCCGCCCAACATCCCGTTTAACGCGGTTCGCACTACCAAATCGTCCACCGACTGGGCAAAAGAACCTTCTGTTTGCACTAGCTGCCCGGAATCGCGATCGTAAATGTAGCCCAGAGTAATCTGATTTGGCACTAAATCGTAAAGTGCGGTGCGAGTATTCGGCCAATAACCCTTGGCTTGAGTGTCTGTGGGTTCTCCCAAGGCATCTACTACTTGAGTTTCCGGCGTACCAACCGCAAAACCAGGCACTCTGGGAATTTGTCCGCCTGTTACCGGTTGTTCTGGCTTGGGCGTGGGTGCGGGCGGCTCGATCGGCCTTTGTTCTTCAATTGGTCGATCATTTGGTGTGGGTGACTCAACCACAGCAGAAGGTGTAGTTGCTGGGGTTGGAGTTTCTACCACAGGGGACGGAGTTGCTTTGGGAGTTGGTGTTGGTACAGGAGTTGGAGTTTTTAACTGAGGTTTAGAAGTTTCTTGGGGCGTGGGAATTGGCGAAGGCCGATCGCGTATTTCTGGATCTGCGGGGGCTGAAGTGCGATCGTCTTGGGCCACCGGCGAAGGTTGAGAAGAAGGGCGATCAAGCAAAATCCTCGCAATAGCGACAAATCCACCCAAAATAACGGCGATCGCCACTAACCCCAAAATCAACCAAATCTTACTATTACGCTCCCCAGAAGGCACGACAGCAGGTGTTGTTCTCGCTTCTGCAGGCATCTGAGCTCCGTGTCCCGGAAGCACCGCCACCGTTGGCCCGGTAACGGACGCCTGCGAATTTCGCAGCAGCGACAGCCACTCATCGACAGTAGCAGGGCGATTTTGAGCTTCTACAGTCATCCCTTGCATCACCGCTTGACTGACTGTTGCACTTAGTTGAGGCTGCAAATCGCGGGGTGTTGGTATCGGCTGACTGCGAAGAATTGCCGCGATCGGCACTTGTCCTGTCAGCAAAGTATAAAGCGTGGCGGCGAGAGCGTAAACATCTGTTGCCGGCGTGTATTTTCCTTGGGCAAAATACTGTTCAGGGGGCGCATAACCGTCGGACACCATATTAGTATGAGTTTGAGTTGCACCGGGAGTAAACTCGCGGGCAATCCCAAAATCAATTAATACAACTTCCTGGGTATGTTGGCGCAGTAGAATGTTTTGGGGCTTGATATCTCGGTGCAGCAAACCCTTTTGATGAACAACTTTTAAAGCAGCGCCGATTTGAGTTATATAGGAAATTGCGAGTTCTTCTGGTAGCGGTCGATTTGGCAGCACGACATCGCCCAAATTCTGACCGGCAATGTAGTCCATTACCATGTAAGGCTGCCCGTCTTCCACAAAGAAATCGCTGACGCGGACTATATTGGGATGAACGCAGGAAGCCAACCGCCTCGCTTCGTCTTGAAACTTGCGATCGAACTCAGCAAAATTCGGTTGCTGGCGCAGAGATTCGTTGATGGTTTTAATGACTACAGGCTGTCCTAAATAGCGGTGATTTGCTCTGAAGGTAATTCCAAAGCCACCTCTTCCCAATTCTTGTTCTAGGGTGTATTTTCCACCCTGTAAAGTTTTGCCGATTAGCGCATCCATAGGTTCGGGCGATCGCGTACTAGATAATATATAGCAGTTGACAGTTCATCAATGTTCGTTCATTTTAGACAAAGAATAGGTGTCAACCTAATCAATAAAATCAACGAAAAAATGGTCAAATGAATTTGGAGCCAAGTTGTCAGCGAGCTGTCGCAACGGCTATGTATTTCTAGACCGGATTAGCTGCAATAATTTTAAAGCCTCGAACCATTGTTTTTTCGTAGGTTTGAGGCTTTTCTCTGGGTAAGCGGGCAGCGGGAATCGAACCCGCATAGTTAGCTTGGAAGGCTAAAGTTTTACCACTAAACTATGCCCGCACAACCTCTAACGATACGCTAAAATTCTGAAAATTGCAAGAGATTTTGGAATTTTTTTCATAGCCTCTCAAAAAATGGCTGAGACTGTCTCTCCGTAACGGTTTAAAGAAAACAGGCAACCGCTACCAACGGTAATTCTCAGTCTCGGAACACTTGCGGTACATTTAGGGGATTATTTTGCTGTCGATCGCCCAAAATTGCTTTATGGATGAAAATAATCGTAAATTTGCTGTGCCAGACGCGGGCCAATTCCAGGAACTTCGCTCAATTGTTCGGGAGTAGCTAGGCGCAGATAGTCGATCGACCGGAAATGTGCTAACAATTGTTTTTGTCGATGGTGCCCCAATCCGGGAATTTCATCTAAGCGCGATCGCTTCATTCTCCCACTTCTCTGATCCCGATGAAAACTGACTGCAAATCTATGCGCTTCATCCCGCACCCGACGTAATAATTGTACTCCGGGTTGCTCTGAATTAGTTGGCAGTGGCAAAGATTCCCCTGGCAAAAATATCTCTTCTCGCTGCTTCGCCAAACTGACAACTCGCAACTCTTCTAGCAAATTCATCTCCCGCAAAACTGCCACAACTGCTGACAGTTGACCTTTGCCACCATCTATCATAATTAAGTCTGGTTTGTCGGAAATGCGATCGACCGCAGCAAAACTGTTAATTGCTTCCACTTCTGCCAAACCGCTAAATTCTTTTTCTTTCCCACTGACTTCTTCTGGTTCCTCAAAATCTTTAAATTCCTCTTCCTTCTTCCCTCTTCCTTCTTCCTTCTTCCCTCTTCCTTCTTCCTTCTTATCTCGGAATCGGCGACCGAGGACTTCTGCTAAACTAGCAAAATCATCAGAATGACCTGATTTAATCTCAGGATTCTTAATTTTGTAGTGTCTATAGTGTTGGTTGGCGGGCAAACCATCAATAAATACGACGCGGGAAGCTACCGCATCAGAACCTTGAATGTGAGAAATATCATAACCTTCAATGCGGTGCGGAACTTCTGGCAAATCGAGAATTTCTGCTAAATCTTGCATTGCTTGAGAATTACGATCACCCAGTTTTTGCATCCTCGTCAATTCGTACTCAGCATTGCGTTCTACCATCTCAATTAACTCTGCTTTCGTTTGTCGCTGTGGCGTCAAAATTATAACTTTTCGACCTTTGCGAGAACTCAACCAATCTGCTAATATTTCCGCTTCTGGCAACTCATATTGCACTGAGATTTCGCTGGGAATTTCTACGGATTCGACGTTTTGATAGTGTTCCTCCAACACTCGCTGCAAAATCGATCCTGCCTCTACCCCTCCTCGTTCCCCCCCAAGCCTTGGGGGAGAGGAAAGAGAAAGTTCAGATAACTCTTTTTCCCCGGAATGTAGGGGCGGTGTCCCTGTGCCCGCCCTGGGTATTTCCGCCATAAATCCCAATCTGCCGACTAATTGACCTGCACGAATTTGGAATAATTGAATGCAAGCGTGCTGGCTATCGGCTGCAAGGGCGATCGCATCTCTGGAAACCGTATCATCAGGTAAAGATACTTTTTGACCAGCACTCAAAGACTGCAAACCTTTAATTTGGTCGCGAATATGTGCCGCTGTTTCAAAGTTTAAATCCGCCGCAGCTTGTTCCATTTGCGGTTCAAGCATATCTAGCAATTCTTGAGTCCTTCCCTGAAAAATCATCGCTACCTTTTGGATGATTTTGCGGTAATCTTCCGGCGATACTAAGCCTTGACAAACACCGACGCAACGGCCGATATCGTAGTTTAAACAAGGACGGTCTTTAAACAGCGGCTGAGGGCGCTGTCGCAGAGGAAAAATCCGCTTGATTAAATGCAGCGTACTCCGCAGCGCGCCCGTATCGACGTAGGGGCCGTAGTAGCGGTCTTTGGCATTACCCGCGCGACGTTTGCGGGTGATGAAAATGCGCGGGTATTCTTCCGACCAAGTTATGCACAAATATGGATATTTTTTATCATCCTTGAGGAGGACATTAAAGTAAGGTTGGTGCTGTTTTACGAGGTTTGCTTCTAATGCTAAAGCTTCAGCTTCTGTATCGGTGGCGATGAATTCGATTTCCCGCACTTGCTGCACCATCATTGCGATGCGAGGACTAAGATTTTGGCTGTCGCGGAAGTAGGAACGGACGCGGTTTCTGAGTCTTTTTGATTTGCCGATGTAAAGGATGCGATCGCTCTCATCTCTCATTAAATATACACCAGGAACCGCCGGAATTTCTTTGAGGCGGCTTTCCAGGCGTTCTGCATCTTTAACTAGTGGCAGAGTTTTTGTGGCGGGCATATAAATTTGAAATTTTCTGACTTATATATACCATTGTAACGCGATCGTCCGAGTCAGTCGATTTGCCTAAATCTTTGATGCACTCTGAGAAACCGCAGATATCGGCAGATTAACGGAGATTAACGCAGATAATTTCAAGAAGAGCGAATGTCTTCACTTATCTGCGTTTATCTGTATTAATCTGCTTGACATCTGCGGTTTTTGTATCAATCAAAGACTTATGCAAGAGATCTACAATATCTGAGATAAAAACTTGCGAGTGCGTTCTTCTTTCGGATTCTGAAAAAACTGTTCCGGCCCCGCTTCTTCAACTAAAACACCTCCATCCATCAACACAATTCGATCGGCAACTTCGCGGGCAAATCCGACTTCGTGAGTTACCACTACCATGGTAATTCCAGTTTGAGCCAAATTTCGCATTACATCTAAAACTTCCCGCACCATTTCCGGGTCTAATGCTGATGTCGGTTCGTCAAACAGCATGATTTTCGGCTGCATCGCTAGAGAACGCGCAATTGCTACCCGCTGCTGTTGTCCGCCAGAAAGTTGTCCGGGATATTTTTGTGCTTGTGACAAAATTCCGACTCTTTCTAACAGTTGCATTGCCACTTCTTCAGCTTTTTTCTTCGGCCAGCGGCGCACCCAAACTGGGGCTAGCATGACGTTTTGCAAGACTGATAAGTGGGGAAACAGGTTGAATTGTTGAAATACCATTCCTACTTCCCGGCGAATTGCTTCGATGTTGCGCAAGTCGTGGGAAAGTTCGATGCCGTCGATCGTAATTTTACCTTGTTGGTATTCTTCTAATGCGTTAAATGTGCGAATAAATGTGGATTTTCCGGAACCTGATGGGCCCATCACGACGACGACTTCGCCTCGGTTAACGTTCATGCTGACGCCGCGCAGTACGTGAAATTGTCCGTACCATTTATGGACGTTTTCTGCTATAATTACTTGTTCTGGGGCTGTTTGTTGAGTTTGCATATTTTTTTTTACCGCTGATGAATGCTTGACGAACGCTGATTGATGTTCGCGTTTGCAATATGTGGTATGGTGCGTCGCTGTGAGATGGTCGTTGGGTGTTTGAGATTCTCCTAGCGACGCACCCTACAAGTATGCGATATGGTGCTAATGACTAATGACTAATGACTAATGACTGATGACTTTTATCTGTGACCTACTCCTAAATTTCTCTCGATTTTGCGACTGGCTAGGGACATTGAGTAGCAAAATACCCAATAGATGATGCCGATGAATATATAAACTTCGGCGTATCTGCCGATGTAGGATGGATTTGCTAAAACTGCGCGGGATATGCCGATTAATTCTAGCATTCCGAATAGGGAAAGTAGGGATGTATCCATGAATAAGCCGATGAATTGACCTCCGATCGCGGGAATGACTGTTCGTAATGCTTGAGGTAGTACAATTAAGACTGTGAGTAAGGGTGTATTTAGCCCGATCGCTCTTGCTGCTTCTATTTGTCCCCTGGGTACGGCCTGCAAGCCACCGCGCACGTTTTCTGCTAAGTATGCCGCACTAAATAATGTTAATCCGGCAATGGCTCTAATTACTCTATCTAATTTGGGATATTCGGGCGGCAAGAAGAGTTGCAGCATTACTTGACCTAAGAACAAAATGCCAATTAATGGCAAGCCGCGAATAATTTCAATGTATAATGTTGATAACAGTCTGACCACTGGCAAAGAACTTTGTCTGCCGAGTGCTAGCAATACTCCCAAAGGAAAGGAAAGCACAATACTAATAATTGCTAAAAACACTGTCAGCACTAATCCTCCCCAATCGTTGGTCGAGACTTCTGTTAAACCTAATCCGCCTTTGATTAACCACAAAATTACTGGGAATGAAAGAGCCCAAAATCCGGGCAGCCAGCCCATTATTTTGGGGTGGATTTGTCTACCCACAAAATAGCTGGTGGCGGCTGCGATAATAATTCCTAAAAGGTAAAGGCGAGATGTTAGGTCGATCGGCGAAATTAGCGCACCCACAACCGCAGCACCGAGTAAAATCAATAATGGCGGATTCCACAGCCTTTCTTCTCGCTGAATATTTCCCCAATTTAAGCCTGCTAGCAAGGTAATTATTCCCGTTACTACCCACAGTCGCCAGTAGGATTCGCTGGGAAATCTGCCAACAAAAAATAGCGGCAAGTTGGCTTCTAATACCCGCCATTGAGCTTTTGTAGTTGCCCAAACGATAATTCCTTTAATGACTTGGAAGCTAACAATTAGACAAACTACTGTCAGAATGCTGTTGTACCAGGTACTAAACAAGTTTTTGCGCGTCCAATTCCAAGGGGTAGGCGATTCGGTGGCTGGGGGCGGCAGTACGGGTATGGTTTCCATATTTTAGATGTGAGATTTCCTGCTGAATTGCACTTGCTAAAATTCCTAATTCGGTGCAGTAATCATTTCAGAGCGAGCTGTTACTGTTTATCTCTCTTTTAGTTGTACGGTTTGATTGTACCAATTCATGAACAAAGAAATTATTAAGCTAATGGTTAGATATGTTACCATGATAATTAACATGGCTTCGATCGCCCGCCCGGTTTGGTTCAATGTCGGGGAAGCCACCACAAAGTAAACGTCGGGATAGGCGATCGCCACTGCTAAACTAGAATTCTTAGCTAAGTTCAAATACTGACTGGTTAAAGGCGGAATAATTACCCGCAAAGCTTGGGGCAGAATTACCAGTCGCATCGCAATCCCGGATTGCAATCCCAAAGACTTTGCCGCTTCCGACTGCCCTCTTGGGACTGATTGAATTCCGGCTCGCACAATTTCGGCAATATAACTTCCAGTATACAAGCTGAGTCCTGTTACTAGAGCCGCAAATTCTGGAGTTAATTTCAATCCACCTTCGAGTTGCAATTCTGATGTTAGGTGGGGAAAATCTAAGCGAAAAGGTAGATTTCTGGTCAGCATAAATGCTGAGATTGCGCTGAGGGCGATCGCACCTACAGCCCAAAGCAACTGTCTTCCCGGCTGCGCTTGTTCTATCATAACGCGGGCGCGCCACTGCCACAGAAGAACCGCCGCTAAAAATCCGATCGCTAGCAAAATAAACCAAATTTCCCAACCCGGCAAAGTCGCAAGCCAAGGTACTGCAATACCGCGATTTGTCAAGTATATTGGCCCTTTCATCTGCTGGTTTTCTTCCACTTTTGGTAGGGAAATGAAAACTGCAAAATACCAAAAAAACAATTGCAGCAATAACGGCGTATTTCGGATAATTTCTACATACAAACCTGCTAAAGTTCGCAGCAACCAGTTGTCAGACAGGCGAGAAATTCCTACTGTCAAGCCAGCAATAGTTGCTAGAATTATGCCAATTCCCATCACCCGCAGTGAGTTAACTAAACCAACAAGATAAGCTTGTCTGTAACTGTTTTCGGGATTGTAAGAAATTACTTTTTCGCCAATATCAAAGGATGCTTGGGAATTTAGGAAGTCGAATCCGAAAGCGATACCTAGTTGTGAATAATTGGCACTGAGATTGTCCCATAAAATTGCCGCGACAGCTATTACTAAAATTAGGGCGATCGCCTGGCCGGCAATTTTCCAGAAGCGATCGTCCCTCAGCAGTTTAATCATTGGTTATTAGTCAGTTGACAGTTGACAGTTGACAGTTGACACTTGACCCGAAAGCAGTTGAATATTGACTGTTGGCAGTTGAATGTTGGCTGTTGTTAATTAGCTTCGTTTGCTGTCAGCTAATGACTACGGACTACTGACTAATGACTGCTGACTGCTGACTAATGACTAACAAAAATTAGCGGAAAGGCGGCGAATACATCAAACCGCCATCTTTCCAGAGTTTGTTTTGACCTCTGTCTAATTTGAGCGTGCTTTTCGGGCCGATGTTTCGATCGTACATTTCGCCGTAATTTCCCACTTTTTTCACAATGCGAGCGGCGTAATCGTTCGGGAGTCCCAAACCTTTACCCAAATCTCCTTCTTTTCCTAACAAACGTTTGACGTTCGGATCTGTACTGCTGGCTGCAATTTGGTCTACATTTGCCGAATTAATTCCCAAATCTTCAGCTTCAATCGCTGCAAAGACGATCCACTTTACCGCATCCGACCATTTAGGATCGCCACTTTTCACCGCTGGGGCTAAAGGTTCTTTTGACATCACTACTGGCAAAATCACATTATTTGCTGAATTCGGCAAAGTTGTGCGCTTGGATACGAGTTGTGATCGATCGGCCGTGACTCCCTGACATCTACCTTCTTGATAGGTGGCAAAGGTAGCATTCACATCTTCAAACACGACGGGAGTGTATTTAACACCCAATTTTCGCATTTGGTCGGACAAGTTTTGTTCGGTGCTCGTACCTGTTTGGACGCAGATAGATTTACCTGTAAAATCTTTTAAACTTTTGATACCGCTGTCTTTTTTGACCATGATGCTTTGAGAGTCATAAAAGATGACAGGGGCAAATTCTAGTCCGGTAGTGCTGTCGCGACTCACGGTGTAGGTAGTATTGCGACTGAGAATGTCGATTTCTCCGGCTTGCAAAACTGTAAATCTTTCTTTAGCATTAAGATTTCGGTACTCAACTTTTTCTGGATCGTCAAATATTGCTGCGGCGATCGCCCTGCATACATCTACATCCAATCCCGAGTATTTACCCTTTTCGTCTACAAAGCTAAAACCAGGTAGTTGACCGCTGACGCCACAAATTAGTTTCCCGCGGCTCAAAATTGTATCTATCCGACTCGAACCTTGTTGCGGAGTGCCTCCGGTAGCAGTTGGTTGTCCTGTTTGTCCTGTTTGTCCTGCGGGGATCGATCGATCCCTACAAGCTGTTAATGGTGGCACCATTAACATAGTTGCCAGCAGCAGAAATGCACATTTACGCATAAATTTTAGTAGAACGCATCGGTTACTTGACATACTCACCGCTCTAAAAGTGGCGTGATTCTTGACGATTCATCGGACTGGATAAGTTGGCTTCACTGAGTCCACAGACCAACTTTGCCAAAACACGATCGGAATTGATCGGAAATTTAGTTACAGATTCTCACCGTTTATTAGCCGTGCAGCAGCGCAGCAATTGCGCTGACTAACCTACCTGTTTTTTCGGTAGCGAGCGATCGCCCTTCGGTGTAATACTTATGCGATTCTGATTTATTTAATGCACTCACAATCGTTCTGGGGCTAGCCGCTGCTCAGCTAAATCGCGGATTAGGGACAGCCGAGACTGGATGTATTCGTCTAATAAGTCTGTTTCTTTGCCATTGAGCGCAGAATTCGTCTTCAACTGCTTGAGCAACCACTGTACCAGGGTGGCATCGTCCAAAGTCACTAACAGAGTGGCTTGTGTGGTTTCAATTAATGACCAGAGCTGACGTAACATTACTGGAGTCATACAATCTCCTTGAGCGTGAATACCCACTGAATGGGCTGGCTGAGCGATAAGCTGGTCTTCGTGTTTTTAGCCAATATACGAAAAGCACCCTTAGAGCGATCTGCTTAATGATCATTTAATATTTCACACGATAACTCAATATAGTAGTGGCAAAAGCTAAAATACACAAGATGTTATGAGAATTCCCAATCTCGTCATATAAGGATAAATACCTTGAGGAAAAGTTAAATTTCTTTACACAATATCTAGAGTCGGTGCTACCTATGGTATTTGCGGAAGCTAGCGGGATGCCCACTGCACAAAAAATCGCGCGCCAGCAGGATGCCCGCTTCCCAAAAAAATGGAAGCAATCCAAAATCTAAAATCTAAAATCTAAAATCGATTGACTGGCACCGCCCCTACAACGTTCGCCAGGATTATGTCTAATTCAGCGATGATTTGAGTCGCTCCCTCCAAATCGTTTGATTCAGCGTGACTTTGAAGCTGGGCTGCAATCTCAGGCATTAGGCGCACCGCCGCTGTAGCACTCACACCTTTAATTTGGTGAGCGCAGCGGGCTACTGCTTCGGCATCTCCCGAAGCAATCGCACTTTTAGCTGCTGCTAAATAACTGCCAGTATCAACTACAAAAGTTTGCAGTATTTCTCGTTCAAACTCTAAATCAGCGCCAGAAATTTCGTGCAAGCGTTTCATATCGACTACAGATTCGATATCCGCAGCAGAATTTTTTTGCTGTTTGCCATTAAATTTAGGATGTGGAATTTCTAAATGTGCTGACCAGTGTTCCAGTACAGATTTTAACTTTTCTATAGCAATAGGTTTGCTGATATAATCATCCATGCCAGCGGCCAGACACTTTTCACGATCGCCTTTCAAAGCATTCGCCGTCATTGCAATCACCACCGTCTTTTGCTGCGACTGGATCTTGCCCGCAGCCATCTCTTCAGCTTCCCGGCGACGCAGTTGAACGGTAGCTTCGTAACCGTCCAAAATCGGCATTTGACAATCCATCAACACAAGATCGTACTTTTTCAGGGCAATCATAGACAGCGCTTCTGCGCCGTTATTAGCCACATCCGCCACGCATCCCAAAACTCTCAGTTGATTCAGGCCAACTTTTTGATTAATTGGAGTATCTTCAGCTAGTAAAATATGCAAATTAGCTAGTTGTGAGTTGTTGGCAATTAATTCTCGATCGGCAATTGCTGTTTCAGTCCGATTTGCCAGCAGCACCCGATCGATCTCTGCATCGGGAGCGATCGCATTCACCAAGCAATCAAACAGCCGATGAGCTTTAACAGGTTTAGTTAAATAACCGCTAAAACCGCTATTCACCAAACGTTTTGCTTCTTCAATCTGAGTCATAGAAGTCAGCACCACCCACTTTGTTTGTTGCATTGCCGACTCAGAAATCATCAAGCGTTCCAGACTTCCTGTCGCCATTTCCGGCAATTGAATGTCAACCAAAGCAATATCGTAAGGGCAATTAATGCCGATCGCTTTGTACAGAGATGCGATCGCCATCCAACTGTTCTCAACTTCCTCAACTTCCATTCCCCACAAAACAGCCATTCTCCGCAGCAATTTTCGCACTGTCGGCTTGTCGCTTGCCACTAATATTTTCTGCCCCGCCAGCGTCGTTTTCAATTTCACTTCACACGCTATTCCTACAGCCGTTAAATCTTGCTTGAGAGCAGGCAAAGTAAACCAAAAAGTCGAGCCTGTTTCCGGTCTACTTTCCACACCAATTTCACCCCCGCTCAGCTCCACCAACTGCTTGCAAATTGCCAAACCCAAGCCAGTACCACCGTATTTTCTAGTAGTAGAAGCATCAACTTGAGTAAAAGATTGAAACAGTTTTTTCTGGTCTTCCTGAGAAATTCCTATGCCTGTGTCTGTAACTTTAAACATCAGGAATGGCGCAGGATTAATCTCGATCTTTAAAGGTTGAACTTCCTCTAAATTCTTGCCTAAACTACTGTCTGTTAATAGTCCATGATTCCTGCAAATAGAGACCTCAATTACCACTTCCCCTGCTTCAGTAAATTTAATCGCATTGCCTACCAAATTCGTGAGAATTTGCCGCAATCGCGCTGCATCGCCTCTAATTTGCAGCGGCACGTCGCTGTCAATTAGCGATACCAATTCTATACCTTTTTTTTGTGCGGGAGTTGCCAACAAATCCAAGACTTCATCCAGACACATAGTGAGGTCAAATTCGATCGTTTCCAAGCGCATTTCTCCGGCTTCCAGTTTGGAAAGGTCGAGAATGTCGTTAATGATAGACAACAAGTTTTGACCGCTGATTTTCAGAGTCTGCACGAAGTCTAATTGTTCGGGAGTAAGATTAGTTCTTAACAGCAAGTCAGTCATCCCCATCACGCCATTCATCGGAGTGCGAATTTCGTGACTCATATTTGCTAAAAATAGCGACTTCATCCGAGACGCTTCAACAGCCGCTTCTCGCGCTTGTTGCGCTTGTTCAAATAGAGTAGATTGCTGAATTGCGATCGCCAACTGCACGCTCAACCTTCCCAGCAAATCGACCTCCGAATTAGTCCAAGCACGCGGGCCGCTGCACTGATGGGCAACCAGCAATCCCCACAATCGATTTTGACTCGTTTCCAAACTTCTTTCCTGCACCCCAATTTGAGAATTTTCTGGGAAGTATTCTGCTACCAACTCCTGACTTTCATCGCCGATAAAAATTGGTACAACTACATTAGCCCTCACCTGCAAACTAGCAAGAAAAGCCAGATGCTCGTCGCTCAAATCGGCAGTATAAATATCCTCAATAGCTTGAATAATTCCCGCCCTATAAAGCGATATATAACTTTCTCCAAAGTAGTTTTCTTTAAATTCTCTACCCAGCATAGGTATCCAAGAATTGCCTACCGATTCAACAACAACAACTCCTGTTGCAGTTGATTCATAACGGTAAATTACCGTCCGATCGGTTGCCAGCAACTGTCGCACTTCTTGTACCGCTGTACTGAGCGTTTGAGTCAGGTTTAGGGACTGGCGGACGCGCTGGGCGATCGTCGAAACCAGCCGTTCCTGTTCTGCTTGTTCGCGAAGCATTTTCTCAGCTTGCTTGCGTTCGGTGACATCGCGAATTACTGTTGCAAAGCAGAGAGGTTCCCTAGTTTGAGGGTGATTTATCAGAAAAATATTCATTAAAACATCAATGCGTTTACCGCTGCGTAAGTGTTGCAGTTGACCTTCTCCTTGCCACTGTCCCCGATCGATAATTTGGGGCAAAATTTTTTGACTGAATTCTTGTTTAAAAGTTAGACCTATATAATCCCATATCTCAGTATCAACTGCTTGGGAAATATTCTCTAAACCCACCAATTGCCGTCCGGCGTCGTTGACAAACAATGTTTGCCCTTCCAGGGTAGCCATGCCGATAAAATCGCTGCTGTTTTCAATCAAGGAAACAAATTTTTGCCGTTCTTCTTCTGCTCTTTTGCGATCGGTAATATCGCGCTTGACGCAGACGTGACAAATCACATCGCAACTGTTATTAATCACAGAGTATGCAGCAACATCGAGCGCCAGTTTCCTGCCTTGTTTAGTGCGATTAGTAATTTCGCCCCTAAAAGTTCCTTTTTTGGCTAAACTTTGAGCAATTTCCGAAAATCGATCGCCCGCAATCAATCGGGGGGTTTCTGCTTCTAATTCAGCGTCTGTGTATCCTAGAAGCGATTGGTGAGCGCGATTTTGTTCGATGAAAAATCCGTCAGCATCAATAATCACGATCGCATCGTTGGAGTTTAAGAATATTTCTCGGTAAAGTTTGAGTTTTTCCTCAGCTCGCTTGCGTTCGGTGATATCCCTGTTGACGATCGCATAGCAAACTATATTTCCAGTATCATTGAGAACTGAAAAAGCCGAAAGTTCGACCTCAACTGTTCCCTTTTTCAAGGCATTAAAACTGGTGATTTCACCTCGATAACTTCCTGTTTGAGCTAAACTTTGCATCACCGATGAAAATTCCTGTTCTCCCATATGAAATCCTGGGGTTTCGCCTCCTAAATTCGAGTTGTTGTAACCGAGTAAAGCGGTGTGAGCTTGATTGCGTTTGATGTAATATCCTTGAGGATCGAGAATGGCGATCGCATCATTGGATTTTAAGAAGATTTCTTGATAGAGTTGTAGGTTTAATTCAGCATTTATGGGTAAATTGTTGAATAAATCCTGTTTGACATTAGCCTTTTTAGCTAATTCAATTGAGGCCTGGGCACAGATTTGAGCGACAGTATGGAGCAAGCAAAGGTGTTCAAAATTAAAAGCATTTTTAGGCTCTGCACCGATCAAAAATACTCCCAACAATTCTTCACTTTCATCCTGGTTTACCGGCGCCATCAATACAGATTTAAACTGAGCAATTGGTGGCGGTTCTATGTTGTGTCCCCAGTCCCGATTTCCCCGAAGCCATTCAACGCAAGCCTCTTGCAAGCGAGCTTTAATTTTGCCTCTTAGCCCAGCAGTTAACGGCTGTAAGTGTTGCAGGTATATTCGATCGTCCGGTTGCGTCCAAATTGCGATCGTTTCCCCAGGAATCAGGCGATCGAGATATTCGAGACACGCAGACCAAATTTCTTCACCGCCGATCGCGAGTTGCACTTTCGCAGTAAGTTCATTGAGAACTTGCAGTTCCAAGGTACGCTGGCGGACTTTTTCTTTGAGGCTGGCGGCTAGGATTTGCATAGTGCTCACCACACTGGTTTGCTTATGTTATTATTATTGATTATCAAAGTTTTTTAAACATAAATTGTAAAATATATTTGGTCAAAATACAACTTTTTGATATTGAGTCTGAATTCTACCTCAACAAAAATAGTAGCACTAGGCGGGAGCGAAGCAGGATCGCCATCAATCTGCTTCACTCCGGTTGCTGGGTCTGACGACGAAACTATCCCATTAAAATTACGTTATCAATGACATGGATCACGCCGTTATCAGCTTCGATATCGGCAGCGACAACTGTAGCATTTTTTACCTCAAAACCGTCAGAGCAATCAATTTTAATCGGCGAACCTTCTAGGGAAGTAACAACACCGAGTTTTGCCAAATCAGCTTTCATAAACTTGCCGGAGACGACGTGAAACGTCAGAATCCTGGACAATTGGGGAACATTCTGCACTAAAGTGGTGATAGTTCCTGGGGGCAATTTGGCAAAAGCGTCGTCATTGGGCGCAAAAACCGTGAAAGGGCCCGGACTTTTGAGCGCGTCTACTAAATTAGCTACTTGTACAGCAGTTACTAGAGTTTGGAACGAACCAGCACCTACGGCAATATCAACAATATCAGGCATTAACTTTTACCTCGTCTCCTAAAATTTCTCCATTAAGTATCGTAAACTAATCTCGTAATCATCTACCATAATATTAGTTCCTGATTGCTACAAAACTGCTTGCGGTTGGGATACTAAAATCTCTGTTTCTAAATCTGCTGTTTCAGAATTGATTTTTTCTCCTTTGCGAAGGCTAAAACTGCCGTACAAAATTGAGATTTCAAAGATGTCTGTATGGATTAAAGCTGCTTTCCGGTGCGCGTCTTCACCCAAATGAATGCCAATCAAATCGGCTTCCAAATCTTCTACATCTTCAGGATGAAACACCTCCCAACGGATGTCTCGGCAGTCATGAAATACTATGGTATAAGGGGAGCGATCGCCCGCAGGGTCGTAAATACATTCAAATGAAATTTCATTGCCCCACAAAGCAACATTGACATTTGTCACGAGAGATGTCAGTCCGCCTACGTTAAGCAAGTTGTAGTCATCCGGCATATTAATTCTTCATTGCTACAAGACTGCTTGCGGTTGTGATACCAAAACCTCTGTTGTTAAATCTGCTGTTTCAGAATTGAGGTTTTCTCCTTTGCGAACGCTAAAATTGCCGTACAAAATTGAAATTTCAAAGATGTCTGTATGGATTAAAGCTGCTTTCCGGTGCGCGTCTTCACCCAAATGAATGCCAATTAAATCGGCTTCTGGATCTTTGACTTCTTCTTCATCATGTACTTCCCAGGTGATGAATCGACAGTCTTGAAAAACTAAAGAGTATGGCGATCGATCGCCAGTAGGATCGTAGATACATTCCAAAATTACTTCATTTCCCCACAAAGAGACATTGACATTTGTCACAAGGGATGTGAGTCCGCCTACGTTAAGCAATTCGTAATCATCTGCCATATTAATCCCTCACTTTTTCTCCTGTAATGTGCGTACCCGGAATTTGATTGCCAAATTCATCAAGTGTTTGTAGCAGGCTGCCATCTTTGTCAAGACGCAAACCCTTGTTTATTTTTCTACCATCGGCACCATATCGCGGTGCTGGCAGGCGAATAACATCACCATTAGTACGGACTATGACTTTTGATTTGTCAGAAAATTTGTATTCAACATAATTTCCTGAAGAAATTTTGCCTTAGCAACCAGCCCGCGCAAAAACTCATCGACTTCTTGACGAGTCATTCCGGTTAAATCTCCAAATTCCGATGCAATTCCATTTCCTCCAACTCCCTGACTGGGCACGCAAGCCTCCTCACCAACCATTGCTTATTTAAGTTTAGCAGGTTTGGGCGATTGGACAAAAATCTCTGTTATAAATCTGCTGTTTCAGAATTGATTTAGGGTAGCTATATCTCGATCGAGACAAAACCTTTGTTGATATTTGAGGATTTGCGCGTATAGCAAAGAAACCGGGTTTTTTATCGAATCTGGTGGGTGCGATCGAATATTATCGCAAAAAACCCGGTTTCTGAGCAGCCGTGCGATCGGGAC
>JAAUPI010000116.1 GCA_012035135.1 Microcoleus sp. CSU_2_2 | reverse complement strand
CACCTTGAGCTACAGAACCATTAAACTCGGTAACATCAGTACCGCTATTACCGCGCATGATATCGCTACCATCGCCATCATTCCAAATCATCCGGTCATCACCGAAACCACCAGTAAATACGTCGCTGCCTTTGTCACCGACCATCGTATCGTTGCCAGCACCAGCGCGCATGATATCGTTGTTATTTCCGCCGCGTAGGATGTCGTCACCCCCAAGACCATTTAAAGTGTCGTCGCCATCGTTGCCGATAATTACGTCAGCTACTTCGCTGCCAGTCAAAAAGTCGTTACCGTTTCCGCCGATTAAAGTTTCCATCACTATTGCTCCTGAATTGGTGTCTATAAATTCATCAAAGCTGGCAGTTGACGGATTACGAGACTGAGAAATGACTGACTTATGACTGAATTGATAGACTTTCTACACAGTCAACTGATTTTAGAGGTTGCCACGCTTCGCTCGCAATGCTTCGCAATTTTAGATTTTAGATTAAAGAATTGAGGAAAGAGAACCCACGGATAAATCCGGATCAATTATCCCTTTTATCACTCGGCGGTTGAAACCGCTTTTGACCTGAAACTATACAAACAAAGTCGGCCTACGCCGACTAATCATAGCCGACTAACAGCTTTCGGCGATTATTTCCCTCGCTATTCCCGATGTTGGCAGCAGTGCCGATCACCCATTACCTATTGCCCATTACCTATTACCAATTACCCATTACCAATTATCCTGTATCTATTAACAAAAGTATTAAGTAAATATACTTAGGACATCGACAAATGTTGACAGCAACTAGTCTATTTTGTTAGGATCTAATTCAAGACTTTTTTCAGATGTTTTTTCTGGGTGATCTTCTTAGAATAAGGTAGTTTTTTCAGTTCAAGTTTTTAAATTAATTGATTCTTAAACTATGTCACGCTCACTCAAAGTTCGTAGTGACTATATCGAGAAAGCTAAACTAGCCCTCAAGCATCAAGGTTTTCGTAGCCAGAGGGACTTAGCTGAAGATTCTGGCATGGCTTTATCTACTGTCAGCAACTTTCTGACTGGTAAAGCAGTAGATTATGCGACTTTTGTAGAAATTTGTGAAAAACTGAGGTTGGATTGCAAAACTATTGCTGACTTAGATGCTCCAATTATTCCCCAATCTGTAACGGAAAATTCAGAAAAAGTCACCTCTAATTCTGCTCAAGATTGGGGTGAAGCTATTGATATCTCAGTTTTTTATAACCGGACTATTGAATTAACTACTCTCCAGCAGTGGATTGTAGATGACAATTGCCGACTGGTAGCTTTGTTAGGTATAGGTGGAATTGGTAAAACTGCCTTATCTATCAAGTTAGCTGAACAGATTCAGGGCGAGTTTGACTATTTGATCTGGCGGAGTCTGCGTAATGCCCCGCCCATTCAAGACTTGGTGGCGAATCTGCTTCAATTCCTTTCCGGTCAGCAGGAAACGCATTTACAAGAAGCTAATTTTGAGGAGCAACTCTCACGGTTGATGGCTCATTTACGTGCTTCTCGCTGTCTTTTGATTTTAGATAATGCTGAATTTATTCTACAAAGTGGCGATCGCCAACGCACAGGTTTTTATCGAACTGAATATGAAGGATATGGTCAGTTACTCAAGCGTGTAGGTGAAACTTCTCACAAAAGTTGCCTGGTGCTAACGTCGCGAGAGTTTCCTAAAGAATTGATCCCTTTGGAGGGAGAAACTCTACCAGTTCGCTGCTTTAAGTTGGCGGGTTTGTCGGCAGTAGAGGGACGAAAAATTTTTCAGACCAAGGGGTCTTTTACAGGGTCAGATGCTCAATGGTCAGTCTTGATCGATCGCTACGCGGGAAATCCTTTAGCCCTAAAAATTGTGGCTTCTGCGATCAAAGATTTTTTTGAAGGGGATATTTCTAGCTTCCTGCAATTTTTAACACAAAGCCCGTTTATTTTTGATGAGTTGCGCGACCTGCTATATGAGCAGTTTGGACGCCTAACTTCTCTGGAAAAAGAGATTATGTATTGGCTGGCTATCAATCGAGAGCCTGTTTCAATTCAGGATTTGCAAGCAGATTTTGTCCGTCCGCTTTCTCCTGGGGAACTCTTACAGGCAGTTGTTGCTTTGCAACGTCGATCGTTAATTGAAAAGACGGCTGTTGGTTGTACTCAACAACCTGTGGTGATGGAGTATGTGACCGGTGAATTAATCGATCGCATTGCTGAAGAGATTGTCGAACAGAAACTGACTCTGTTCACAAGTAATGCGCTAGTCAAAGCGACGGCAAAAGACTATATCCGAGAGGCTCAAAACTGCCTAATCCTACAACCTGCGATCGATAAATTGCTAGGGATTTTAGGTTGTCCCTCAAGTTTAGAAGATTCTCTGGCTGCTATTCTCTCGACGCTGCGGGGGAAATCTGCCCAAGAAACTGGATATGCGGGTGGCAATATTCTAAATTTGCTGCGTCAGTTACAGGTTGATGTGAGTGGCTACGACTTTTCTCGTCTCACTGTATGGCAAGCTAACCTCCAGGGCATGAATTTACAAGAGGTCAATTTTGCCGATTCTGATTTATCTCGATCGGTGTTTTCTGAGACATTAGATGAGGTGTGGTCTGTAGCTTTGAGTCAGGACGATCGACTGTTAGCTACGGGGGATAATAATTGCAAAATTTGTCTGTGGCAGTTGCAAACAGGACAGCAACTTTTGAGTTTTCAAGGACACACTAATTGGGTGCGTTCAGTTGCCTTCAATTCTGATGGTGAAACTTTAGTCAGTGGCAGTGTCGATCGCACTGTAAAATTATGGTCGGTGCAAACAGGACAATGCCTCAAAACTTTTACTGGACATGACGGTGAAGTCTACTCAGTTGCTTTTAGTCCTGATGGTCAAACAGTAGTTAGCGGTAGTAGCGATCGAACTATTAAGTTGTGGGAGATCAACACAGGTGAATGTCTCAAAACTTTTATCGGACATAGTAAAGAAGTATTTGCGATCGCCCTCAGTCCCGATGGCCAAATAGTAGCTAGTGGCAGTGGCGACCAAACTATCAAGTTGTGGAATATCAATACAGGTCAATGTCTCCACACTTGTACCGGACATACTAATTGGATACTGGCGATCGCTTTTAGTCCCGATGGTCAAACTCTATTTAGCAGTAGTCCCGATCGCCTGGTTAAGCAATGGGAAGTCAGTACAGGTAAATGTCTCAAAACCTTCACCGGACATCAAAATTGGGTGATGTCACTCGCTGTCAGTCGAGATGGCCAAACATTAATTAGTAGCAGCGGCGATCAAACAATTAAGCTGTGGGATGTCGCCAACGGCATCTGTCTCAAAACCTTTGCCGGACACAATCAAGCAATCTGGTCAGTTGCCTTGAGTAGTGACGCTAAAACTATTGTCAGTGGCAGTCCCGATCAAACTGTGAGACTGTGGGATGCTGAAACCGGACAATGCTTCAAAACCCTTGCCGGACATACCAATCGGATCTATTCAGTTGCTTGGAGTCCGATCGATCGCGATCGCACGATCGCTAGTGGCAGTTTTGACTCAGCGGTGAGGCTGTGGGATGCTGAAACCGGACAATGCCGTCAAATCCTCTCTGGACATACGAAACAGGTTTATGCGATCGCCTGGAGTCCTGATGGACAACTTCTAGCTAGTGGTAGCGGCGATCGCACTGTGAAGCTGTGGGATATGAAGACGGGTCAATGTCTGAGAACTGCGATCGGACATGAAAATTGGGTCTATGCTGTTGCTTTTAGTCCCGATGGTCAAATTATAGCCAGTGGCAGTGGCGATCATACGGTAAAGCTGTGGTCTGTGAGCACGGGACAATGCCTGAAAACCCTTGTCGGACATCTGACTTGGATTTGGTCAGTAGCTTGGAGTCCCGATGCACAAATTCTAGCTAGTAGCAGTGGCGATCGTACCGTGAGACTATGGGATGCCAGTACAGGGGAATGTCTCAAAACCCTCGTCGGACATACCAATCGAGTTTACTCAGTTGCTTTTAGTCCCGATGGTCAAACAATTGCTACTGGTAGCTTTGACCACACCATAAAACTGTGGGATCTCAGTAGCGGTGAGTGTCTTCAAACCCTCACCGGACACACTAATGGGGTCTATTCAACTGCGTTTAGCCCCCAAGGTAAGAGTCTTGCTAGTGGCAGCTTAGACCACACGGTAAAACTGTGGGATGGTCGCAGCGGTGAGTGTATTGGAACTTACACCGGACATACTAATGAGGTACGTTCAGTTGGCTTTAGCCCCGATGGTGAAAGCTTGGTTAGCGGTTCTCAAGACCAAACGGTAAGGTTATGGGATGTCAAAACAGGCGATCGGATCAAAATCTTCAGGGCTACCAGACTTTATGAAGGGATGAATATCACAGGGGTAACAGGATTAACTACAGCCCAAAAAGCTACTTTAGAAATGCTGGGTGCATCTAATAGTTGACAGTTGGCAGTTAGATCAGGTTCGGATAATTAGTTATAATTCCTGTAGGGGCGGGGAAAGCCAACAATATCGGACAATAATTGACAATCTCAAAAACCCGCCCACCCCACCATCAATTTCAGAGAATCTTGGGTATAAAACGCTGTGAAAAATAGACACTGCGATTGCTTCTTTCCTCGCAATGACAATTCTAACCCAAGCGTATCGAGCTATAATATTATGTTCGATCGAAATTTCTGTAGGGGCGGGTTCGCCAACAATATCCGGTAACAATTGACAATCTCAAAAACCCGCCCCCACCTCACATACAATTTCAATGTACCTGAAATCTCGATCGCTCAGCGATAATGAATCTCGGATTTGTGCGATCAAATTTTGCTATCGTCGCTCTGGTATTTTGAAAGAGAAGGGGGTTTATCGTTGGGTGAGGGCGGGTTTTTGAAACTATCGGTTTGAGTCTAATATTGTTGGTGAACCCGCCCCTACAGAATTGCTGAAAACGATGCAATATCTTAGTTTATACCAATAATTTTAGGACTTTCGATCGAACGCCATCGATCGCCCGCAATCTCCCTTGACAACTACCGCTATATTACATTTATAATACAATAGGAGATGAACTTATAAAATTATTGCGATGACGATCGTGCAACCAACCCAAATCACGACATTTCAAGCTTTGCGGCGCAGCTTGGACTTGATAATCCAAGCCGCACCAATCGAACTCCGCAATTTAATAATACTCAACATCATTAGCGGTGCTGCCCCATCCGGCATACTATTTTTAGATAAATTAATCATTGATGAAGTATCTCGGTTGCTGTCGCAAACCCAAACAGCACAGCCTTTTGCTTTGATGCTTTCCCACCCAATATTGCTGTGGAGTATTGCGGGAGTCTTAAGTCTCAAATTAGTCGCCGATTCTATCGATACCATGAGTACCTTTACAGTAACATCTTTACGCGATCGACTTCAAGGCGCAGTTGAAGGAAAAGTTCTCGAAAAAGTCGCCAATTTCAACGATATCGCCCTGTTTGAAAACCCGGAACTATTAAATATTGTAGAACTAGCAAAAACAGGAGTATCCAAAATACAGCAACTAGCATTCAGCCTCAGCATGACAATCACGGGAATTTTTATTTTTATTCCATCTGTGAGCCTTGCTGCTGCTATAGCTTGGTGGGTGCCTCTGCTGATGTTAATCTCATCACTTCCATCAATTTATATCGAAAGAAAATATACCAGAATTATCTGGAGAGTTCAAAAAAAGCAAGCTAAAATTAGTCGCGAAATGAACCTATCTGCCAGAGTATTGACAGGGGAAGAATACGCTAAAGAATTACGTTTGTTTGGGTTGCAGGAACTTTGGCTCAAACGCTGGCAAGGTCAGTTTGTGCAATTTTTTAGCGAGATGCAGGCCATCAGAAAAAAGGGAGCAATTATTGTACTTTTATGGTCTATAGTTAGTAGAATAGGAGTAGCTTTGCCATTTGTTTATGTGGTAATAGGAGCTTTAGGAGGGCGCTATACTTTGGGGGATTTGGCACTTTATTCTGGTTTGATTGTCCAAGTAGAACACAGTTTACACTTACTGATTAATAGTTACACTAATTTGTACGATATTGCCCTGGGTGTGAGTCCGATTTTTCAACTTTTGGATCTGAAACCAGAGTTGCAGTCTCCGCTAGTGAATGTGGCATCTCGATTACCACTGTCGGAGGATAGCAGCAAAGATTCTGATGTGACACAAAATAAAATTGGTATTGAGATTAAGCATTTATCTTTTTGCTATCCCGGCAGCAAGAAAAGCACGATCGCCCATCTAAACTTAACCATAAATCCGGGTGAAATGTTAGTCGTTGTCGGCGAAAATGGTGCGGGCAAAACTACCCTCGGCAAACTCCTCGGCAGGCTGTACGATCCGACAGAGGGTGCGATCGAATGGAATGGCAAAGACTTGCGAAATTACCCATTAGAAGAAGTTCGATCGCGCATCGCAGTTGTCATGCAAGATTACGCCCGCTTCCCCTCGACAGTGCGAGAAAACGTCGGTTTCGGCGACTTGCATTTGCTGTCGGATGACACAACAATTAACGAAGCAATTTACGAAGCAGGAATTGCAGCTAAAGTCAACAGTTTAGAGAAAGGTTTAGAAACACCATTAGGGAAACAATTAGAAGACGGCATCGACTTATCGGGAGGACAGTGGCAAAGAATTGCGATCGCCCGTGCCTTAATGCGTCTTTCAACTGTCGAAGTGCTGATTTTTGATGAACCAACTGCCGCCCTCGATCCGAAGACAGAACACGAAATTTACAGCATCTTCCGCCAAATAGCTGTGGGGAAAACAACCATAGTAATCAGTCACAGATTGGGCTTAGCAAAAATAGCCGATCGCATCGCCGTGATGGAAAACGGTCAAATAGTAGAAATCGGAACTCACGACGAATTGATTGAATTGGGCGAAATCTACTATTCAATGTTTACCCGTCAAGCTAGCAGCTATATTTAACTTAAGCAGTAGACATCTCCTAAAAAGAATCTCTTGCTGTTCGATATATGTAGGGGGTAGGGGCGGTGCCAAGAGAGCCCGCCCAAGAGTGGGCGACAGTCTGTGCCTCAAACCTGCTTAGTTTATGTCCAAATGCTTCACCCTCCCCCACAGAATGCGATCGATCGCAATGGGCTAATTTCTTTTTAGGAGATGTCTAGTCAATTATTTCTTAAGATCGATCGGGCCGCCGATCGTCTTTAGGTCGATCGTCCTCAAATTGATCGTCCTCTCCCAATCCCCAATCATCCTCATCTTCACTCTTATTTTTAGGTGCTTCCCACTCACCAGTCTGAGGAATCGCCCCTTCCGGGGGAACTAGTACCCGATACTCCGCATCGTAGACAGACTCAGTTTGCCCCACCCCCGACTTATTCGGATCTCGATAGCCGTAGGAGTATACTGAACCTGCCCAGGACTGGCTTTTCGGTTGCTGTTTGGTTTCGTACTCTCTCGGATTTGGCACTGCAACGTCTTTTATCGGCGGTCGATCGGGCAATTCGCGATCGACCACGCCCCAATCATCATCGGTGTCTTGAGAGCCAATTTTAGAGCTATCTGAAACCCAATCATCCTCATCATCGGCTGCAACAGAAGTCCCAGGTTGAGCATAATCCTTCGCATTACGAGGGTTTGGAACCGGATTCTCCTGTAGAAAAGTCCGGGAATTGTAACCCGCTGGCGTGCCGTACTCTGTTCGGTATCCAGAAGCAGTTTGAGTTTCCGGATTTTCCCAATTGCGATCGGGGTCGATTTCCTGTTTTCTGGGAGGAGGAGGCGGTGCGTAAGGTGTCTTCTTCTCAGTAGGAAAAGTATCGGGACGGTTGCGACTGTCTGAGCCAGTGCGGCCTCGCGGTTGAGATAGATAATTTGAAAAACCCAGCAAGCCAGAAATCAGCAAAGATGTGACAACTCCCGCAGCTATACTCAACAAAATCCAGATAGATACAGGTAAAGCAGGCGATCGAATTCCCAAAAACACCAGCGACAATGCTGGTTCCACATTTTGCAGGGCAAAAATTGTCAACCCCACCACAATCACTAGCAAAAATACAGGACGCATATTAAAAAAATTGGTAATGGGAACCCCCCCTCACCCCCCCAAGGGGGAATTTGGTAATGGGTAATTGGTAATGGGTAATTGGTAATTGGTGATTAGTTATTATCACCAACAACTAATAACAAACATAGGACAAATAACATAGGAAAACCAACAACTGTCAACTGCCAACTGTCAACTGTCAACTCCCTTCATCTTCCTTCCAGCGTTTGAGAGGAACGCAGTCAATGCCCAACTGGTCTAAAGTGCGAGCAACTACAAAGTCTACCAAATCTTCAATAGTTTGAGGATTGTGATACCAAGCAGGAATCGCTGGTACAATTCTAGCTCCCGCTTCCGCCAACGTTGTCATATTCCGCAGGTGAATCAAGCTCAAAGGCGTTTCCCGAGGCACTAGTACCAATTTTCGCCCTTCCTTGAGCTGAACGTCGGCCGCTCTTTCGAGTAAATCCGAACTCAAGCCTGCCGCCAATTTACCTAGCGTACTCATGCTACAAGGAATAATTATCATCCCTTGGGTGCGAAACGAGCCGCTAGCAATATTAGCACCGACATCTTGCCAGGGATGACACCGGAGTTTTCCCATTGTCGCTACTCCGGCTTGTTCCCGCCAGAACTCTTCTTGAAGCGTCGGTTCTGCCGGCATTCGGGTGTTCTGTTCGCTTTGCCAAACCATGTAAGTAGACTTAGAAGCCACCAGTTCAATAGCTTGATCTGCCTCCAACAGAAATTTCAAAGTTCGCACTGCGTAAATCAGTCCCGATGCTCCCGTAACTCCTACAATTAGAGGTTGGGCGGGGACTGAAACAGAATTAGTCATGAGCAAATTATCCTGCAAAAAGCTAATTAATTATAGCTCGATCGAATTACGCCAATGCTGCCGATTCGATATTCAAGTTACCAATGTCGCCTTAATCCTGAATATTTTTTTGCTTAATTTTCTCTACGATCGACCACCAGCCATATCCTGCTAGCAGGCAGATGATTGGCGTAATGGGAAGGCGAAACCGATGGCTGCCAACAATACCACCTGATACAGTCAGGAAGTAGACAGCGACGCTGACAAGCGTAATCATTGACAGATTATTCAGGAATCTCTTTGATAGTAATGCTGTGGCTGCACCTAAAAGATACACGCCTAATAATAGTGACAGGTTTAAATTAGTCCAAAATATGAGATATTTGTATTGAGCGAGATTTTTATATGAGGGAGTGAGAGAGCGATCGAACCGTCCCATTAATAGTGCTACATATCGGTTGGCTGGCGTCTGAAATAAAGTCCAGAACATTCCTTTTAAATGGATTATTGAGTAATTTAAAGGCTGACTCAAAATCATCTTTTTTCCTTCTTTACCCATGTAACGGTAGATTTTAGCCTGACTCCACTGTCGTTGTTCGGGATGAAGTATAAAATACTTCTCGTGTTGAGTGCACCCCAATTGTTCGTGGCTATCTTCAAACTCTATTCTTTTTTGGTACGCAATTAAAGAAGCTCCATTATAACAATATAGGTTGTAATCAGAAACAGCAGCAAATCCAGAATATCCTGCTTGTACATAGTTTCTGACTTGCCAAATACCAATACTCCCCATCGCCACTAGCAAAAAAATACAGGTATGAATAATTAAAAATTTCCTTGCTTGCATCTTTGTAAAGTTCCAGAGTAAGAGGATAGCAGTTATCAGCAAAGGCAAATAATATCCGACTGGTCTGACATAAATAGATGCTGCCAAAGTGATGGCGGCAAAGACTAGGTGTTTTAATGACTTATTTTCAAAATATTCTAACAGTAGCTTCAAGAACAAAGTTAATAAAGTTGTATATAAAGTCTCAGACATTAGAAGACTTGATCTGAGTATTGGCAAGGGTTCAATGGCATAGAGTAAAGCACAGATAATGGCAGTTCTATCTCTTTTAAAGAGGAGTAAAGCAATTTTGTATATCAGATATACAGTGAAACAATCTAGGATTATTTGAATAAGAATGGTCACAGTTTCCACATTCCCTAGTAATAGTCCGGGAATTAGTAGTAAAGGATAACCAGGAGTGCGAAATAGTTCTGGTTGATTATCAATGTTTAAAAATTGGCTAAATTCTATTAGCTTTTTTGCAGGGATAATGAATGATAATGTATCACCTCTATTAAACGTTTCTAAATTATGGGTGATAATCCAAGCTAAAACAGGCAGTAACAACCTCATTACTAAGGCTACTAATAAAACTGTTAAAATCGTAAAACTAGGTAATATATTTTGTGTGTTTTTCATCTCAATTATCTCCTATTTTACGCCGATTACTTACGAGATTTAGGTCGAGTTAATATTAAATTAACGAGCTATATATCGCCTTTATCCTGAATAATTTTATGCTTTATTTTATCTACTATCAGCCACAAGCCATATCCAGCCAGCAGACAAATTATTGGCGTAATTGTCAACCGAAACCTGTTGCCTCCAACTACACCTGACAGCGTAACCAAGTAGACAGCCACACTAAAAAGTGTAATCATAGGCATATTTATTACAAATTTATTGGATAGCAATGCTGCGGCTACGCCTAAATAATATGTGCATACTATTAACAATAGAATTGCATCAATACCCAAGAGTATAGGAGTTTTTTTTGCAAGCTCAATCACCTCTGTAAAATTAGCTGTTCCAGTCAAAATTTTTGGTATTCTCTGAACTAAACTTACGCTTCCTCCAAATGAACTAGAAAATAGTGTTAAATACCGCTTGCCAGGAGTCTCAATTAAAGTAGCTAACATTCCTTCTAAATGATAAATTGAGTAAGTAAAAGGATGATTCATCATCATCATCTTTCCTTCTTGACCCATGTAACGGTAGATTTGAGCCTGACTCCATTGTTGCTGTTTTGGGTGAATTGTTAAATATTTCTCTCGTCCATTACATCCCAACTCTTCAAATACTTTTTTTATTGGCATCTTTTTTTTACTGGCAATTACAGATGCTCCATTATGGCAATATAGATTGTAATCAGAAACAGCAGTAAATCCCGAATATCCTGTTGTTATATAGTTTCTGATTTGCCAAATACCTAAACTACTCATTGTCACGATAAAAAAAACAAAAATTTGAACAATTAAAACTTTATTTTTCTGCCTGTTTTTCAAACTCCATATCAGAAGAATAGTAGTGATTAGGAAAGGTAAGTAATATCCGATTGGTCTGACATAAATCGATGCTGTTAAAGCAATTGCTGCAAAAAATAACTGTTTCCACGACCTGCTATCAAAAAACACAATCAACTTATATAAAAATAAAGTCACTAAAGTGGTAAACACACTCTCCGACATGAGAATTGATGAGCGGAGCACAGCTAGGGGTTCAATTGCGTACAGGAAAGCGCATAAAGTAGCAATATTTTCTACTTTAAAGAGAGGTAGGGCAATTTTATAGATCAAATATATAGTCAAACAATCTAGAAATATTTGCATAGGTATTGTCACAATTTCTAGATGTCCTAGCAGCATTCCGGGAATCAAAAATAATGGATATCCGGGAGTGCGGAATAATTCAGGTTGACCATTATTGAAAAATTTACCGTGTTCTATTAACTGAAAAGCTGGTTGCATGAACGAACCGGTGTCATTTCCATAAAATATTTTCAAATCTTGAGTGAGTATAAATACTCCGAGTGGCACTGCTAATCTAATGAGGAAACCTACTAATAGAACTGTTGAAATAGTAAAATTCACCCTAAAACCTTTGCGCTCATTCATCTTTATTAACTCCTGTTTCTGATAAAAAATGTCCAGCTAAAATTTATTATTTGAGAGCATTTTTAGCAAAAATTGAAGAGCCTTTCGCCGCTTCCCGATGCCAGTTTCCTTAGCGGGAGTAGTGGCATCATCAACACTAGCTTCCTCCACATACTCGCTGTCAGAATTCACATCCCAAAGGTTATGTTTGCCAGGGTTCGCGACATTCTCAGCGGCTAAAATTCCCATCAACAAACTGTGGTCTTGGTTGTTATACTTAAAAGCACCGTAACGACCCACAACTTGCAAATTCTCAAACTGCTTGATATAAGTTTGAATTTCTGATAAAATGTACTTGTAATTGCCCGCATATATCGGGTAAGTACGCGGCAAGCGAACTACAAAACCTCCCGCAACTTTCTCATTGCGAAGCAACTGAATTTTTTTCAATTCTTGTTCTGCCAAACTCAAAAGTTCAGCTTCCGGCTGCTGCCACATCGGTTCGTCAAAGTTGCACCAATATTCGCAGCATAAAGGCGTTTGATGCTGGTTCGGCAGCATCTGAGGCGACCAATTGGCAAAATTAGTCACTCTCCCTAGCCTTACACTCGGCTCATTGATATAAAGCCAGTTGTCAGGGAATAACTGGCTGCCTTCAACTATTAGATAAACGAGAATTGTGTTGCGAAATTTGAGCGATCGCGCCAATGATAAGATTTGCTTACGTGGGGGGGGGTAATTATTTGTTCTACTAATGTATTGAGCGGCACTGAGGAAATGACTGCACTACAGCAAACCGTTGACTCTACTCCGGTTTGGCGGTTTCTCAGAGTGAGTTGAGTGACGCGGCTGTTGTCGCTATGCACCCGCACTACTTCTGTATTCAGGAGAATTTCTTGATTGTGGCAGAGCAAATAGTCGCTAATTTTGTCGTATAATTGTCCTGAGCCTAAGCGGGGAAATTGAAACTGACCGATCAGGCTTTTAACTTTGCCGTTGTCACCTAAAAAAGCGGTGCGAATTGCTTTCAGCAGTGACAGCCCTTTAATCCGCTGATCCGCCCATTCCGCACTAATCTCTGTGCAGGGCATCCCCCAAAGTTTTTCTGTATAAGCTTCAAAAAATATCTCAAATAATCGTTTGCCAAATTTTGCTGTAACCCATTCTGAAAAGTTTTTGGGGTGGCGGTTGGGTAACAGCTTTGCTACTAAATAAGCAAAAAAGATGCGTGTGTTTTCCACAATGCCGAGGGCAAATAAGACTTCTAAGGCTTTGAGGGGATAGCTAAAGTATTTGCCGCTATAATAAATGCGGGTAAGACGGCTGACTGTGACTCGATCGCTCCCTAAAACTTCGTTCCAGAGTTTGATGACCGGGAAAATTTTAGTATAGAAGCGGTGGGGGCCAAGGTCGAGAATGAACCCTTGGTACTCGATGCTTTTAGCAAGTCCGCCAACTTTTGAGTCTCGCTCAACTACAACAACTGTTTGACCTTGCTGTGTCAGCATATAAGCAGCAGCCAGACCCGCTGGCCCCGCTCCAAGTATGTATATCGGCGGCACGTTTTGCTGTGGATAAAGTTTTTATAACTAACGTTTGAGCATACCACACTTTGTCAATAAAACAACCCTTTTATCCAAACTTTATATTCGATCGAACTTATTCGATGTCTGTAGGGACACGACACTGCCTTTGGGAAAGTGTCAACAACCAGGACTGTTGCGGGCGTGCGATCGCTATTAACTTTAACTGGTTTTAACTCAATACGCGATTGTTAAAACCGTCCTGGACGTAAAACGATGTGAAAAACAGACACTCTTGTTTGCTCTCTCTGCGATCGCAATCACAAAAAAATGTTAACCCAAGCGTATTGGGCTTTAACTGGTTACCGGGCTAAGCGCCTGGGAACGAGGAGAAAAGAAGTGTTGGGTTTGTTTGCACGGGCCCCATGTGTCAGGTGCGTCACTCTCTTGATTGTCGATCTTTCTTTAGGAATTTTCGACGGCGACGCACCCTACGGCTAATGACTAATGACTATTCATCATCCTCAAAAGCTTGACTGCCACCACCAACTGCAACTAAATCAATTTGCTGGCGGTAGTAGTCAACGCTCTTGACTTGAACTTCCACTCGATCGCCCAAACGGTACTGATTGCGGTTTTTGCGACCAACTAAAGTTTGTTGGCGCGATCGATACTCGTACCAGTCATCCTTCAGCGAAGAAACGTGTACTAATCCTTCAACTCGCAGGATTTCACTCTCCGGCGGCCGCACTTCAATTTCCACAAAGAAACCGTAAGATTGTACACCTGTAATTAAGCCCTGGAAGGTTTGACCAGTCCGTTCTTTCATCAATCCGGTTTTCTTCAATCCTTGCAAATCGCTTTCCGCGTCTTCGGCAACTCTTTCCCTTTCCGTCAGGTGTACGACTAGCGATGCAAACTCCGTCTCAAATTCGTGGTGCAAATCTGGAGGAAGGACGTTCCAAGTAATTTGACCATGACAGGAAGAATGGTGCAGGTTGACTTTTTCTTTGGCGCGAGTGGTGCGGCTGCTGCGGCCCTGCTCGAACACGGCCTGCAACAATCGCAACACCAGCAAATCGGCGTAGCGGGAAAGGGGCGAGGTGCAGCGAGTGTAACCATCTTGCAGGGCCAAGCCAAAGTGGGGTTTGGGGACGGTACTGTAAACTGCTGGCTTCATGGTATCTTCCAGCAGGTAGGTGAGAACTCTCTCCGACTTCAATCCGGCAAACTGTTGGGTAAATCGCTGAAAGTCAAAGGGTAGAACTTCTTCTTCGTTTTCTAGATACAGTTCGCCTCCGAGGTTGTTCGACAGTTTGATGAACTCTTGAATGTCTGCCGGATCTGGCATGGGTTGGACGCGGTAAATTCCTGGCACTCCTAAGGCTTGCAGGTGGGTGGCTACTGCCTGGTTGGCGAGTACGACCAATTCGGCTACGGCAGATTGTGCAGGAGGGGCGATCGCAAATGCTCCCAGTTCGCCTTCGTCGTCGAAGTGAGAGTTAGCGTCGGGCAAATTTAGTTCAAAAGCTCCCCGCTTGAGTCGCGCCTGTCTGACGGCCTCTGAGGCAGCGAAGAGTTGATTGAGGAAAGGAGAAATGACGGAGGACAAAGGATGAACTGTGGCATCGGGCCCAGATTCCCGAATTGTTTCAGCTTGCTGGTAGCTGAGTTGACAGTCAACTTGAATGATACTGGTTTGAATTTCGTATTCGGCGAGAGCCCCGGACTCGTCTACGGTAAGCATCACGGTGAAAGTCAGGCGTTCGATGTCTGGCCACAGAGACGATCGATCGTCCAATAGGATTTCTGGGAGCACGGAGATAATTTTTTCTCCCAGATGAGGTGAGGTACCTCGCTTGCGGGCTTCGCGATCGATCGGGGTTTCTGGTTGTACGTACTCGGCGGCGTCGGCAATGTGAATTCCTACTCGCCAACCTCCCGACTTCAGACTTTCAATTGAGATAGCGCGTTCGACAGGGGGATCTGACAAGAATGAGGCTGGATCGAACTCGTTTTCAGCGGCGGAGAAACTTTCCTCCTGGGCAGTTTCAGCATAGTTGTCACTGTTGGTTTTTCCGAGTTCATTTTTGGCAAAGGTAATGGTGAGGATGTCCCGCAAATCTAAGCGTTTTTTGATGTCGGTTTTTTTGAGTTTGGTAGGCAAATTTTCGGCTGCTTTGATTGCTGCTGGCGGGAACGATCGCGGCAAATCGTGTTTGCAGCATACGATATCGAGGTCGTCAGCGGCTTCGGCATCGGAACCGAGTACCTGTACTACTTTGCCGACTGGGCGGTGAGTGCCGAGAGGATAGCGCTTGACTTCGACGTGTACCAAGTGATCGATCGCTTCTTGGAGATTAGTGCCGTTTGCGAGTAAGTCTAGTTCAAATAGTAGCCGATCGTCCAAGGGAATTGCTCTGTAGCTGACGCGCCCGGTGGGGGTGGCAGTTTGCTTGACTCGCGCCAGTACCGAAGGGTTAGCGCGTTCGAGTATGAGCATGACTTCGCCTTCGGGAGAGCGACGGCGACTACCTTCTTTGATAATTTTGACTAAGACTCGATCGCCATTCCAAGCTGTCGAGAGATGACTTTCTCTGACATAAACGTCTTCCGAGCCTTCGGCATCTTGAATTGCAAAGCAAAATCCTTTGCTCGAACAGCGCAGTTTTGCTTCTACTACGTCGTCTTCAACTACTCGACGGTAGCGACCTTTATCTTTGACTAAAATGCCAATTTTCTCTAGAGCTTCTAATGCGATTTGAAGTTTGAGTTGACTGGTTTCATCATTGCAGTCGAGTTTTTTTTCTAGTGCTTTGGGAGCCACTAATTTGTCTTCTGTAAAATTTGCCAGCAGTGCAGCGATAGAAAATTCCATGTAGCGATCGATCCTCTTTTTTCCAGCAATCAGTCTAATTTTGGCGAAATCGGCCGCGCTCTCTTTCAGCGGAACGAGGGAGCTTCCCAACGATCGGACGCGGGTTAGTAGGTAGAGACAATCACAGCCACGCTCGATCGGATACGGGGATTTTTTGAGACTCTTTCCCGATGCCAGTGGCAAGGGATAAAAGTCTCTGCTATCTGTTTGCAACTGACTTCTGACGGTGCAAACAGATACCCCGCACCCTATTCCCCAATACAATTTTTTAGCGTTGGTTTATTTGCTTTTAGGTTAGCAGCGTCGAACTTTTAGCGAATTGCACGAGCCGCTGTCGGTTCTTAAAAGAGGATTCCAGGCCCAAAGCTGAGTGTTGAGTCGGGGATGAGTAGATGGAGGAAGTGGGAGAGTGATAGAGAGAGAGAGTCGGAGATAGGGAAAATCTTTCTTCTTCCCTCTTCCTTCTTCCTTCTTCCTTCTTCCCCCCTTGGGGGGGTAGGGGGGGTTCGTTCTTCCTTTTTCCTTCTTCCTTCTTCCCTCTCT
>JAAUPI010000115.1 GCA_012035135.1 Microcoleus sp. CSU_2_2 | reverse complement strand
CGTTATTGCTCCTGAAGGCTATGTAAGACCAAAACAGTATGGGCGTAAGTCTACTACTGTGGCGGCGATGGTTGTTGAAGGGAGAAGCCCACACTTACCGCGATAGCGGAAGTGTGTGGTAGTTCACTTCTTAATTCTTAATTTTTCGCTCCCTTTACCCCGTTCACGGCTGATAATATTGTGGCCTTACCCCTTTGGCTTGAAGTTCTTTTGCCAAACGTTCTGCTGAGGCAGCATCGTTCAAAGCCCCCATTTGGATCTTGACACCCTTTGAGAAGTTCCGCACGTAGGCATCGGGAACTGCGGTTCTAGCTTGCTGTAGGGATTTTTCGTCCGTGTAATCGGTGACAACGTAATAAAAACCATCGGCAGCCCGTGTGGGTGTTCCCAGTGTTGCTACCGGGGCTGGGGATGCGGGAGCCGCGGATGCAGCAGCAGCAGAGGCGGGAGTTGGAGATACTGTGGTAATAGTCGGGGACGATGTTGGAGGTAGTGTCGGGAGTGTGGGAACGGGCTGTGCGAGGCTGGGGTTGGGACTAGGAAGCAATGCCGTGCTGAGATTGTTTAGTCCTGGTTGGTTGCCTCTGGGGGAGTTACCATCTTCTGTAGGGATGGGGACAGCCCTGGTCTGGATGGGAATCGCTACCGGAGTTGGTGGGATGGATGCTTTTGGTGACGGGGAAGCGATGGGACTTACCGTTGGCTTGACATTGCTCAGGGTGCTCAAATCCAGCTCGACAAAAGCAGATTCCTTGGAAGCCAAATTTGGGGCTTTTGGTAGTTCCTTGTTGCTGGTATCTGCGACTGTTGTACTGGCGGGCCTTTCTTCAGTGGAGGGCGTGTTTCGATCGAACCAGCGGTTGAGGCCTGCCATTTTAACCACACTCGACGGGTGCATGACTGCATAGCCCAAAGCCGTGCACGACAGCAGAAATAGCAGCATCGAACTCAGTCCTAAGGGAGTGAACAAACTGGCGGCTAAACTGCGTTCTTCTATAGACTCGCCTCTTGGCTCATCCAAGCTTTCGATCAATTTTTCGCTAGATTCGAGATAGTTGTCTGGTGCAGAGGTCGTACCCGATAATTTTGTTGGCGTGCTGTTTCTGGCAGTAACTATTGGGGCATCGCCTGGGACGCCTGCCAGGGATAGGGGCATCGACAGCAACTGCTGAGTCTCTTCAGCGGTGGCTGGTGGATTTTTGCCTAACTGTTGGTCAGTTGTGCCTGTTTGCTTGCCGGGACGAACTGACGGGGACACCCACTGTTCTGCCCGTCGCCTATGTCTCCTGTACTGAGTCAGTTCTGCTTCCAGGTTTACATCCAGACATCCCAGCGCAGCTTGTAAAACAGGCTTGATGGGGGTTGAAGACAACTGATTTGGGGATTCAACTGAAGAACGCTTACTCATTCGCAAAACTCCTACCGCACTCTAAGATTGATTTTAATCATTTTGATTTTGACATACTCCCTCATCAACCTTTCAATCTGACAGGGGATTCTCGATCGACTTCGCTAGTAAGCTGTCGCGGATCTAATCTAAATTAGATTTTGGGAATTTGACCTCGAATCTCGAATGATAAACTCCTGAACTTGTGGTGATAAGTGGGGTTCCTATTACCTGGTAGCCGAATCTAAATTTTCCCCCAAGTATCCGAAAGAGCCCTCATCCCTAATATTTTGTCTTTTGCGATACAGTTCGATCGCTGATGAAAGAACATCTCGTAGTCGTTCCGTATTTATGTTTTGTCTCGATCCCTGACTGCTTTATTAACTTTTAACCTGCTTTTTTAGCTTCAAACCGATCGTACACGTAGCTGATTGTTTCTATATATAACAAGATTATAAATAAATTATAAAATTAAATTATGCTTTGGGGATCGCTACAAGCCAGACACAATCAGGGCTGGGATGCTCTCAGAGCTGCTAGCTCAACACTGGAGAATTAGAGAGGAAAATGATAGCACTAAGAACTTTTATGAAGACCTCCTTAACTTCAGCTTGTCGTCACTGTCGGCACTATACGCCTGAGGGAAGACGTGGCGGTCTTTGCCAGCAGCTAAATGTACCCGTTCAAAGTCACTGGACAGCTTGTTCTTTGGCGGTTTCGCCTTTTGGGCAGTCTTGGGAAAATATCGAAGAAATTGCACTGTGGCAGGAACAGACTGCGACGTTGCGGGAACCCGCCGTTACTGCTTTGGAACGAAATGCCTGCCAGCTTACAGGCATTACCTTAACGGAAAAGTCAGTTCCCACAGTCTCGGTTTAGTTAGCCCGTAGCATGGTAACTCAACTGGAAGGGTGATCTACTGCATCTATTTTTACCAAGATACGCAAATCAAAAACATTTGTGACATGAACCCATAAAAAACTAATTTTTCCCTCGACTTAAGGTAGCCAAGGATACTGACGAAAATCAGGTTGGCGCTTTTCCAAAAACGCCTGTTTTCCTTCGGCCCCTTCCTGCGTCATATAGTAAAGCAAAGTGGCATTTCCCGCCAGTTCTTGCAAACCCGCTTGACCGTCGCAGTCGGCATTAAAAGCAGATTTTAAACAGCGAATCGCGATCGGACTTTTGTCTAAAATTTCTTCTGCCCACCGAAGGCCTTCTAGTTCGAGTTGTTCGAGTGGCACAACGCAGTTGACTAAACCCATTTCTAAGGCTTGCTGTGCGCTGTACTGGCGGCACAAAAACCAAATTTCCCGGGCTTTTTTTTGACCTACAACCCGAGCGAGATAGCTAGCCCCAAAGCCGCCGTCAAAACTGCCAACTTTCGGGCCTGTTTGTCCGAAAATGGCATTTTCAGCCGCGATCGTCAAGTCGCAAATTAAGTGCAGAACGTGACCCCCGCCGATCGCATAACCGGCAACCAAAGCAATTACAACTTTAGGCATCGATCGAATCAACTTTTGCAATTCGAGCACGTTCAAACGGGGAATGCCACCGTCATCCACATAGCCGGCAGAACCCCGCACGCTTTGGTCGCCGCCGGCACAAAAGGCGTATTTACCGTCTGTGTGGGGCCCCGCACCGGTGAACAGGACAACGCCGATTTTGGTGTCTTCGCGGGCATCAACAAAGGCATCGCAGAGTTCAAAGACGGTTTTGGGACGAAAAGCGTTGCGCTTGTGAGGTCGATTGATAATAATTTTGGCGATGCCGCCAGTTTTGTAATAGAGAATATCTTCGTAGGTTTTGGCGGTTTGCCATTCAATTGCCATAATTCGGACAGTTTAGAGGTGATTTGGCACAGCCTTTAAGGCTACTGCCGATGAATTGGGAAGCCCGTGCTATACCTTTATATCAGCGTCGGGTAGTTCACATTGACCTGGGTCGATCGAGGCAGCGACAAGTCGCTTTTCGATTTTAGATCGATCGGACTCAAGGAAATACAAGAGTCGATCGTTAATCGATTTGAAATTTTAGATTGCTCCCGTCCCAATCCTTCGCAAGGCTCAGTCTGCAAAGGATTGAACCCGACTACGGCAAGAAGTAGATGCAATTGCTGTCGGTCACTTGCAGAAAACAATCTAAAAATCGGCAGCCTCAAATCTAAAATTGTTAATTAAGGGTGACTCTGGAACAGAGATTCCTATTGCTACCCACTTATTTGTGCACTAAAAGCGACAGCAGGTGCTTTGCTGCTTTCGCAAATACTGGATCGCGCGACTCAAATTCGGCAGGAGAGAGTAAAAATTGAACTTCGCCAAAAGCTTCTGGGTCAATGCTTCCTTCTTTGGTGAATAAAGCGTCTATAACCGCAATGTGTCTCGAGTCAATGCCGAGTCGGTTGCCGATCGACTGTAAATACATTTGCTCCCGGAGGTCGATGTATCCGTCTATTGCTGACATTTCGTAGCCGAAGCCGATTAGCAACAGTTTTTCTGAATCCGAGAATAAACCTGTGAGGGTTAGCAGTTCAGTGGGGTTGAAATAAACCTGCTGTTTGGAGACTCCTTTGACAATACGCTGAATTAGTTCAATTCGATCGCGATCGCCACTGGCAAAGGCTTTAAGAGTCTTTTGCAGCCGTTCTTCTTCTTCGACGGTGATCGTCCTGTCGATAATCATTACTCCGCGCAGGATGGAAATCAGAGCAGTCAGAAATACTACCAGAGGAGTGATATCTTGTTCGCGGAGCTTTTGTCTGCTAATGCGGGACAACAGCTCAACAACTTCTGTACTAATTAGGGTGATGTCCATAATTAAAAATTACGGTCGATTTGGCTTTGCTGTAAATTTCCCAAGACTTACACTGGATGAGTTAATTTCTACATTACTCATATTATTCAAATGCGCCACAGCGCACTTTACTACTATGGGTTTCTGCGTAAGTCCTGTTTCTTTTTCGATCTATTTTAAGTGTTTTCCGTAGGACTTACGCACGGGCGGTCAGAAACCGGGTTTTTTCACGAAAAGACGCGTTTTAGCATCGCACCCAAAGCAAAAAATCGGTTTCTTTGGTTTTGATAGGTAAGTCCGGTTCAGTTAAGTAAGTATGTCATGAATTCTCCAATTGAGCATTTGTCTATTCGTGATGCTACTTATTCGATCCACAGACAGTGGATGAATAGAGTTGTGGAACTAGCACAAGCAGCCGGCGATGCTGGCGAAGTGCCCGTGGGTGCTGTGATGGTTGATGGTACTGGTAAGTTGATTGCCGAAGCGCAAAATCGGCGAGAGCGAGACTGCGATCCTACAGCCCATGCTGAAATCTTGGCGCTGCGGGCGGCAGGGCAAGTTTTGCAAGACTGGCATCTCAACCAATGTACCCTCTACGTGACGCTGGAGCCTTGCCCGATGTGCGCTGGTGCGATCGTACAAGCTCGGATTGGTTTGCTGGTATACGGAGCAGACGACCCGAAAACAGGTAGCATTCGGACAGCGGCTAATATTCCAGATAGCGCCCATTCGTGTCACCGCTTGTCGGTACTTGGTGGCATTATGGAGTCTGCGTGTCGCCAACAGTTGCTGTCTTGGTTTGAAGCGCGAAGGGGAAGAGGGAATAGTTTTGAGTTGTAGCGGCGCCCCCGTGCCCGCCCGCTTTATTTTGAGTTAAAGATGGTTTCACCTGAAATAATAGATTAATTGCCCGATCGATCGAACCGGCGACTGGTGACGGACGCTTTACGGCTGTAGGATTTGCTAAGGTTTCAGTTCTGCGACATAATTTCTTGCGGGCGCGATTGCTCCATCGGCTAAATGCCACTAGCAAAAGTGTCCCCATCGACAGACTAAAGATTTGTTAAACGAATTACTTTAGACTCTAGATTATCGAGAAAGCAGTTTAATTGCTATGCGCCATACCCCCGCGATCGCCATTGATTCGAGTACATCCTCTCTAGTGAAGCCAATGCCTGCCAAGGTAGCATCTAATACCTCTCGCGTTTCTCCTTGGTTAACGTCCTTGCTCTATCCGCTAGGTCACTATATTGTCTTGCCGTTTTATTTTGGCAAGATTGAGATAACAGGACAAGAGCACCTACCGAAGGACGGGCCTGTAATCTTGGCCCCTACACACCGTTCCCGCTGGGATGCGCTGATGATGCCATATTCAACTGGACAGAGGGTGACTGGCCGCGATTTGCGGTTTATGGTAACTGCCGATGAGGTGAAAGGACTACAAGGTTGGTTTATCAGACATTTGGGGGGTTTTGCTGTCGATATCAAGCATCCAGCTATTAGCAGCCTTCGTTACGGCGTGGAACTGCTTCTAGACAAGCAAATGTTGGTCATTTTTCCCGAAGGCGGCATTTTTCAGGATGGTGAAGTCCATCCGATTAAACCTGGATTGGCTCGTTTGGCAATTCAAGCGGAGTTGAGCAAACCAGGTTTGGGGGTAAAAATTATACCTATGAGTATTCGCTACCGCCCGCGCATTCCTAGGTGGCGTTCTCGCGTTCAAGTTTCGATCTCTCCTCCGCTTTCGGTAGCAGATTATGCAACTGGTGGTGGCAAAAAGGAGGCGAGATTGTTGACTGCTGATTTAGAAATGGCTCTTAAAAAGATTGATGACAATTAATTATTAGTCCATTGTCAAGTGATATAATATGTTTGGCTAACTAGTGTTGAAATTAGTAGTAAATCTTAGCTAAGAGATCGAGTCTGGTTAAATAATCCTAAACATCTATAGATACAAGGGTCGGGTTTTATCAGCCATAATTGCCTAAAATCTGTCGTCTTATAAACTTACCCCCCCCTATGGCGACTATCGCAACAGGTGCAACATATGAATTTATTAGATATATTAAACAAGGCTAGTTCTTTTTATAGAAACGCTTATGACGATCGATCTCGCTTCCTCCCCCGATTCTAGTCTCAAACCAGAAGCCCAGAATGTCTCAGCACTCAAACAAGTCTTCCAGACAATTGATGCTGATAGCTGTCCTGCTTCCTACAACTTTCATATGCACACAGTTTACTCCGACGGGCGATCGCAGCCAGAGGAATTAATCAAACAAGCGATCGCGATCGGTCTCAAAGGCTTAGCTATCACTGACCACCATAGCACCAAAGGCTACGATCGAGCTCAAATTTGGTTAGATAATTGGAAATTAAACCATTCCGACAACAATATCCTAGGACCTAGGATTTGGACTGGTGCGGAAATTAATGCTGAACTACTAAACAATGAGGTACACATTCTCGGTTATAGCTTCGATCCGCAACATCTCAGTCTCAAACCATACTTGCGAGGTAAAAGTACGGAAGGCACTTATAGTTATTCAGCCGCCAGGGTAATTGAAGCTATTCATGAAGCCGGAGGTTTAGCAGTTCTAGCACATCCTTCCCGATATCGATCGACCGCAGATAAATTAATCCCAGAAGCCGCTCGTTTCGATATTGACGGCGTAGAAACATACTATGCCTACGGCAATCCCAATCCTTGGAAACCAAGTCCCAAACAAACTGCTTTAGTCAAAGAATTAGCCGAAACTTATGGCTTGTTTGGAACTTGCGGAACTGACTCTCACGGCCTCAGTATTCTAGTGCGAATCTAGATAATTTGGGAATTGGAAATGGGGAATTGGCAGAGAGCATTTAGAATTGGGAATTGGTTATTAATTATTAGGCAGTAGGGTGCGTCAGGTCACGTCATTCATTGGTAAACCGAAAATTCCCTGCTGACGCACCGCAGGGCATCTGTTAGATGAGAATCCGATCGATAATAGCGGTGCGTGACTGTCTGAAATCGCTAGCAGTAAATCGAAGATTTTTGGCTGTCACACACTATACAATTACCGTTCCGGAAAAAGTTGGCAAGACCTGTTCGTTGGCTGATTTGCCCATTCCAAACGAGAATCTCCAAATCGATCCATCCAACCTTCCAAATAAGCTCGATTAGCCCTTTTTTCCTCAGGAACGGATGTATTCATGGGATGAGGCGCTAAACCAAAAATAGTCGCCGTCGTCACGCAAAACATCGACTTTTGAAAACTCTGACAAATTTGCACTCGCAAATCGTCTTCACCCCGACAACTAGTGCGATAAACTTCGTGCAAATACTCCGGCAAATAATGTCGCATATCTTGCATCAATTGAGTTGGCGGAATTCCTGCACCTCCGATAGGCAGAGGATCGGCAAACAAAGCCCCGTAGCTAAATTGTCTTTGTTCTTCTGGGATTTGATGGGCTTGAGCATTGTATGAAACTGTACCAAAAAACGCAGTACCACGAAAGAAAACAGCTTCTACATAAGGCACGGCTACATCTGGTAAAAATGTCAAGTTAGCGGCTGCGGGAATGATATCGTAGACTTGACCGCGAATTTTAACACTGTAGGTAATTGGTAGACTGGCGGCGGATACTAAACCTGCTAAGATAAAATCAACCACATCAGCAATAGACTTTGTTTCTCCTCGATCGTAAGAATCAGATAAATCTATGAACAAATCGCTCATTACTCGCCAAAACTGACCGAGACCAGTGTAAAAAGCTAGCATCCGCACTTGTTCCGGCAAAAACTCCGGAAATGTTTTGTGCAGTCCTTGCATAAAAATATTGCCTTTCAATTTAGCAGCGATCGCCTTTTCTGTCAAAGCGCTAAATTCTGGCGAATCCACATAACTATCTAAACCGCCACCACCGTGCCAAAACATTGTTCTCATACAATATTCGGCATACTCAAAATTTATGCGATCATGCCACAAATAGCGCATTAATTTTGATGTGTTTATTTCACCATTGAAATATTTGAAAAATGGGAAAAGCACTAAAAACTGTTCTTCAGCGATGTAGTTAAGATTCCGAGAATAGGCATCGAGAACGATACCATAACTTTTGAGAATCCCAACAACTTCTAATACATTTTCTGTCGATTCAGGAAGTAAAGCTTTTCCTGATTCCAAGATGTCAATGTATTCTGCTAAGGGATGAGTAGACGGTTTTAATACGGTACTTGTCATTTGGATTTAACCTTAAATGAAATGAAAGAAGTTCGGCAACTGATTTGGGAACGGATCTAACGGATATAACTAATGCCAGGAAGAAGTAAGAAATTGTTTTGTAGTAAAGACATTAGTCCTTATAAGCTAACTTTTAAGAAAGGACTAAAGTCCTCACTACGAACCTAGGAGAGATCTTATTGCAAGTTTGAGTTTTGAGAGAGCGCTTTAACTTGTGGTGGCATATTAGCTACCATGCTGATCGCAGTTTTCTCGCTCAAAGCAACAATAACTCCTGGTTGTACTCCCATAATCAGAATAATTACTGCCAATACCAAAGAAGGAATGCGATCGCCCCAGCGCACTTGTGGTAAACTCACCACCAAATCAGAAAGGCGGCCGAAAAAGGCACGGTTGACCATAATTAAAAAATAAACTGAAGTCAAACCAGTTCCGATCATGCACAGCAAAGTTTGCACTGGAAACACTTGCAAACTACCCCGAAATATCAAAAATTCAGCAATAAATCCAGCCAAACCTGGAATACCGGCACTTGCCATCACCCCAACAATCATTAAACTACCAATCATTGGCAAACCTCGATCGGGATTGAACAAACCCCGAAGCACGTCTATATTCCTGCTACCTGATTTTCTGTAAACCACGCCGACACTCAAAAATAGCAGCGCCGAGATTAAGCCGTGGCTGACCATTTGCAAAACAGTTCCCAACATACTCACCCCAGTAGCAGCAGCGCTAGCCAACAAAATGTAGCCCATGTGAGCGATCGAACTATAAGCTACCATTTTTTTCATGTCTTTTTGGGCGATCGCGCAACTCGCCCCATAAATCACACTCACCACAGCCCAACTCGCCAACCAAGGCGCCGCCACCGCCCACGCCTCAGGAAACAAACCCAAACCAAACCTCAACATCCCATAAGTTCCCAACTTCAACAGCACCCCCGCCAACAACACTGAAATCGGCGTCGAAGCTTCTACATGAGCATCAGGTAGCCAAGTATGAAAAGGCACCAAAGGCATCTTAATTCCAAAAGCCAGCAACACGCCAGCCAGCAAAATAATTTGCCTTACTAAAGGCAAAGGTAAAGCCCCTTCCAAATGCGATTCACCAACAGCACCAACCAGATCGAAACTAGAAGCACCACTCAGCCAAACAGCCCCCAAGAAAGCAGCCAGCAACACAATTCCCGAAAATGCAGTATAGATTAAAAACTTAGTAGCAGCATAACCCCGACGTTCGCCTCCCCAAATAGCTATTAACAGGTAAAGCGGGATCAATTCCACCTCAAAAAACAGGAAAAACAGCAGCAAATTTTGAGCCACAAAAGCCCCTGTCACCCCGCCCGTAATTAGCAGAATCAAAGCATAATAAAATCGAGGCCTGCGAATAGACTCATCTGTACTGTAAATAGCTACCCCTGTCAACAGACAATTTAAAATTACCAAAGGCAGAGACAAACCATCAACACTAAGCTTGTAGTTAAATCCCAAAGTATCGATCCAAGGGATAAATTCTGCAAACTGCAACTGACTGCTACTAGCATCAAATTGAGTTGCCAAAATTACCGATAAAATAAAAACCCCAGCCGCAATGGCGATCGCAGCATTCCGAACTATTTTAGAACTCACCGAACCAGGCCAAAACCCAATCAGAGCCGCCCCCAACATTGGTATCCAGATTAAAGCACTGAGCATCAATTAAAACTTTCCTTTACTACAGATGTTTAAACTATATTTAAGATTAGCGCAAAGCCAGAAAATATCAAAGCGATCGGCTGATTTTTGTTAACATAAGTTCAGATGTATTTGGAACCATCCCATGACCTCAAGTCTTACAGAAAGTCTCACAGACCGGGAAGATTTGCACATTCGATCGGCTTATCCTTCCACCCGCCTAACCGTTGCAGACTTAGAACGAGTGCAAGTTATACTCTCTGAAGCACACCTAGACTACCAATTAGAACTGGTAGACGGAAAGATTATAGTTATGGGCGCATCAGACATTGTATCGAGCGAAATTGGAGCCGAGTTAGTCAGACTTTTACTTAACTGGGTCAAACCTCGCAAATTGGGACGAGTGTTTGAGTCCAGCGGCGGGTTTATCCTCCCCAATTCCGATCTTACAGCACCCGATGTTTCCTTTGTTGCAGCCGATCGCCTCAAACAAAGTAAAAGATATTTTGCCGAACTCGTTCCCGACTTAGTTGTAGAAATCAAATCTCAGTCGGATCGCCTCAAACCCCTGCGAGAAAAACTCCTCTCATTCATCGAACAGGGAGCAAAAGTAGGAATATTAATCGATCCAGACAAATGCACAGTCACAATTTACCGCCCCGCAGCCGAACCAGTTATATTGAGAGACAGAGACATGATTTCAATTCCCGAACTTTTACCAGGCTGGGAAGTTCCGGTTGCAGAATTGTGGCCGATCGAATTTGAATAAAAGTAGACAAAAAAGCAGACAAACCCCAAATAAATTCATCTGCGTTCATCCGTGTTCATCTGCCAACATCTGCGGTTAAAATTGATCTACCCTCATCTGCGGTTTAAAACTGCCAAATAATCAACCCCAACAACACAGCTACCCCCCCAGCAATAGTCAACACATAAAACTGCGACTGACCCGTGCCACTATACTTCAACCCTTCACCGCCAAAAATTGTTGCCAAACCAAACAAATTAACCGCCCCATCCACAACATACCTGTCAGTCCAAGCACTGATTTTAGAAAGAGAATCAACAGCCCAAACCACAGTCAAGCGATAAATTCGATCGATATAAAAATCGTAAGCAAATAAATCCTGCAAAGCCGGAATAGGCAACCGTACCGGCCTAGGTAAAACCCCATACCAATAAATAGCTACCCCAACCGCACAACCAATCAACCCAGATAACACCAACAGCGGTGTATCCAGCGTCTTCAACAGTAAATTTAAAGCATCAAAATCCCCTGTTTTAGCCCAAGGGCCACTCCAACTAATTAATAGTTGCCACTTCTGCAAAATCCAAGGCACTAAAAGCGCAAATACCGTCAAAATTACCATTGGTAAAGCCATCGGCCAAGCAACTTCTGGAGCTCTGCGAGTTTTCGGCTGCGGTTTCCCAGCAAAAACTAAAGCGAATACGCGAGTTAAATTTAGCGCCGTCAAACCATTAACTAACAGCAATACAACTACCAGCCACAAAGGTACCGTCCAAAAACCATTTAGCCAGCGGCGCATCGCCCAGAAATTACCTAGTGGCAGTAGCGCCACCATCCCCGCAGCACCTACTAAATAAGCTACTGTCGTGGCAGGCATTTTCGACCACAACCCACCCATTTCTGTGACATCTTGAGTGTTAGTTGTCAGAATAACTGACCCTATACTCATGAATAATAGTCCTTTGGCGATCGAGTGCGCGAACAGCAACAACAAAGCAATATCAACATGATTTTGTCCCACCGCGATAAACACCAAACCTAAAGAAGCACTAGTAGAATGAGATAATGCTCTTTTAATATCAATTTGGGCGATCGCACCAAAGAAGCCCCAACAGCCGTCACCGCACCCAAAACCACCAGCACCGCATCCGTCACCGGCGAAAGCGCCAAAACAGGCTGAAGTTTAATCAAAACGTAAGCCCCACCACCCACAACTACCGTATTCCGCATAATTGAAGCTGGGTTAGGACCCTCCATCGCCTCATCCAGCCATAAATGGAATGGAAACTGAGCGCACTTAGCCGTAGGTGCAGCAATCAAAGCCAAACCCAAAAGAGTCGCAACCATAGGAGACAAAGTTACAGTTTCCGCCCATTTTTCCAAATCGGAAAAATTCAAACTTCCCGCTATAGTCGAAAGCGTTACTACTCCCATTAGCAGCGGTACATCTCCCACGCGCTTCGTTAAAAACGCATCCCTAGCCGCTGTTACTACCAGTGGTTGAGCGTACCAAAACCCTACTAGCAAATAAGTTGAAAGCGTCAGTAGTTCCAGCAAAGCGTAAGTTAGAAGCAGCGAGTCACTAATCGCAATCCCGCTAATTGCTGCTTCAAAAAAACCCAGCAACCCAAAAAATCGAGCTAGCGCCCAATCTTTTTCCATATAACCGAGAGCATAAATCTGTGCTAGCAAACTTAGAAAAGTCACCAACTCCATTGCCCCGATGCTGACAGTGGAGATTTCTAGTGAAAAAGACAAGTCTAAATCTGCTGCTTGCACCCAGTGTATCAGCAACTGTTGAGGTGGTCGATCCCAAGTCGCTGTAAAAATAACTGAGCCGTGTATAAAAGCTAAGACACTCATCAGCAAATTGAAGTAAGCCGCCGGTCTCGGGCCTGTTCTGCGAATGGTTCCAGTAGACCAAGGCAAAGTTAAAATTGCGCCAATTAAGCCATATAAAGGTATCCACCAACAGGCTTGGAGGAGAAATTGAGTCATCGGATTTTAGATTTTAGATTTTAGATTTTACATTGAAGAATTGAACCCAAAGATGAATCCGAGGGCTTGAGAACTTCGGCTAAACCCGATCGTATAGTTCTGGCAAAATAATTTTTCTTCAATATTAACTATACATTAAAACATCTAAGCTTATATTATTATCAATAAAAAATAAAACTCGATCTAGGCTGAGCACTGGCAGAAAAAATTTGCCCAAAACTTGGCAAACCAGCATTTTTTTCCTTTTCTCCGCGATCCCTCTGAAGAAATCCCCAAGTCAAGTTAGCAGGACTTGCCCCATCTTGTCCTAGCGACCTCTACTTATCAAGTATTTCTACTTACGATACTTCCAGATTGCAGCCCGCCTCTACTCCTGTAAATGTTAAGTTTATTAAAAAAATATTAAATTATCATAAGTAACATAAAAAAATTTAATTTTTGTTATTAAACATTATGATGTTAGTTTATATTGTCAACGTGGACAGCTTCCCCTATTCTTAAAAGATAGGAAGCTTTAAACCGTTTTCCTAAATAAAGTGTCCCTCCCCGTCCAAATTTTTAGATTTATCAAAGATTTGTAACGGTAATTCCGTTAATCCTCAAAGGAGATTCAACAATGTCAATTGCCGTGGGAATGATTGAGACCAAAGGTTTTCCCGCTGTTGTGGAAGCAGCCGACGCGATGGTGAAAGCTGCCCGCGTTACCCTAGTAGGCTATGAGAAAATCGGCAGTGCTCGCGTCACCGTAATTGTGCGTGGCAACGTGTCCGAAGTCCAAGCCTCAGTAGCAGCAGGAGTGGAATCAGTCAAGCGGGTGAACGGCGGAGAAGTCGTCTCTACCCACATCATCGCCCGCCCCCACGAAAACCTCGAATACGTTCTGCCGATTCGCTATACCGAAGCCGTAGAACAGTTCCGAGGCTACTAAATCCTTACCGCACAAAAATTTCGTTCCGCGAAAATTAGTGCAAACATCAAAAATTAACCCTTTAGTTCCCCAAAAATTGAATCAGGAGTCGAACCAATGGCAATTGCAGTTGGCATGATAGAAACCTTAGGCTTCCCCGCAGTTGTAGAAGCCGCCGACGCGATGGTCAAAGCCGCCCGCGTCACTCTAGTAGGTTATGAAAAAATCGGTAGCGCTCGCGTTACTGTCATTGTAAGAGGAGATGTTTCGGAAGTGCAAGCTTCCGTGGCCGCCGGGGTAGAGTCAGTGAAGCGCGTTAACGGCGGACAAGTCATGTCCACCCACATTATCGCCCGCCCTCACGAAAACCTGGAGTACGTGCTGCCTATTCGCTACACCGAAGCTGTCGAACAGTTCCGGGAAGGCGTCAGTGGCATTCGCCCCCTCAACAGATCGTAAGATCGATCGTCGGAAATGCGAGGTTTGGCAATTAAAAATTAAAAATAAAGAATTAAAAATTGTCATGGTTTTTGATTTAGCATTTTTAATTTTTAATTTAGGAGGGCATGGGATATTGGTTATTAGTCATTAGTAGTTGGTCATTAGTTATTAGTGGTTAGTTATTAGTTATTAGTCACTAGACAAATAACTGTAAAAGGCGGAAAACTGATGGAGTAAAGCTAATAAAAAAAACCGACTATCCTGTAAAAATGACAATTACCAATTACCTATTACCTATTACCTAAAATGCAAATGGGCAGAGTTATCGGCACAGTTGTCAGTACCCAAAAAGAGCCTAGCCTCAGAGGATCTAAGTTTCTACTACTGCAATTCATTGATGAGGAAGGTTCTCCAGTCCCCGGATATGAAGTAGCCGCTGACTGTGTGGGCGCTGGTGTAGATGAATGGGTTTTAGTAACTCGCGGAAGTGGCGCTCGAATCGCGCCAGGGAGCGAACACCGTCCGATCGATGCTTTGGTCGTAGGTATTATAGATACTGTCAATCTAGAAGACCGCCTCATTTACAGTAAAAAAGACCAGTACCGCTAGTTCTGTTAGCAGTTAGCAGTTGGTGGGAAAATAACTAATAACTAACAGCTAACAAAAAGATTTTTCAGTTTAGGAGAAATTAACTTATGGCAGTCCGCAATGTTGCGGCTCCTCCGACGCCTTGGTCGAAAAACTTGGCAGAGCCCAAAATTCACGAAACCGCCTACGTACATTCCTTTTCTAACATTATTGGGGATGTATATATCGGTTCTAACGTGCTGATTGCTCCAGGAACATCTATCCGCGCCGATGAAGGTACTCCTTTTCATATTGGAAAAGGAACCAATATTCAAGACGGAGTGGTGATTCACGGTTTAGAACAAGGTCGAGTCGAAGGGGACGACGGTAATTCCTATTCCGTTTGGGTGGGTGAAAATACTTCGCTCACCCACATGAGTTTAATTCACGGCCCAGCTTACGTAGGCGATGACTGCTTTATCGGCTTTCGGTCTACTGTATTCAATGCCAGGGTGGGCAACGGGTGCATTGTCATGATGCACGTACTAATTCAAGATGTGGAGATTCCCCCTGGTAAGTACATACCCTCGGGAGCCGTCATCACCAACCAGCAGCAGGCCGATCGATTGCCAGACGTTCAAGATTCTGATGTTAAATTTGCAACCCACGTCATCGGAATTAACGACGCTTTGAGAACTGGTTACCGCTGCGCGGAAAACATCGCCTGTCTAGCACCAATTCGCAACGAGCAAGCTAAATACCCAAATATGACTCAAATCAATTATTCTACCCATTCCACGAGCCAATTGAGCTCCCAGCTAGTCGATAGCATCCGCAATTTGCTAGTGCAAGGTTACAGCGTTGGGGCGGAATACGCCGACGCCCGTCGGTTCCGTACCGGTTCTTGGCGCACTTGCGGGCCGATTTCGTCAACCCGCGAATCAGACGTAATTGCGGCTTTGTCAGCTTGCATGGCAGACCACCAAGGAGAATATGTCCGTTTGATCGGCATTGATACCAAAGCCAAGCGCCGCGTGTTAGAGGAAATCGTACAACGTCCCGACGGCAGCAGCTCTAACGGCTCTAACGGCTCTAATGGCTCTAATGGCAAAACTTCGCCAGCTAAGTACCAAAGTGTGGGTGCTGTGTCAAACGGCAAATTGAGTGCCGAGACGATCGCTCAAGTGCGCAGCTTGCTAGCTCAAGGCTACAAGGTGGGGACGGAACACGCCGACGCGCGTCGTTTCCGCACGAGTTCTTGGCAAAGTGGCGCGTCGCTGCAAGTGCGGAACGAATCTGAGGCGATCGCAGCTTTGGAATCTGTAATGAATGAGTATCGGGGCGAGTACGTGCGCTTGATCGGCATTGACCCGAAAGCTAAGCGGCGCGTGGTAGAAGAAATTATTCAGCGGCCGGACGGCCCGGTTGCTCAATCGGGTGGTCAGACTGCGACATCGGGATACAAAGCGGCTCCAGCAAACGGGGGTAGCGGACAATTGAGCCAAAAGACTGTGGAACAAGTTCGCAATTTGCTTTCGCAAGGCTACAAGATTGGTACCGAACACGCTGACGCGCGCCGTTTCCGCACTGGTTCTTGGCAGAGTTGCTCGCCAATTGCATCGAACCGGGAGTCGGAAGTGTTTGCGGCTCTCGAAGGCTGTCTCCAACAACATAGCGGGGATTATGTCCGCTTGCTGGGCATCGACTCTAAGGCCAAACGCCGGGTTCTCGAAGAAATTATTCAGCGTCCTTAATCGGAAAGCAATTAGCCTTTTTCTCCCGTTAAGTCCCCTCTTGGCTAACGGGAGATCCGCTCTTCGGGTTGAAGTTGGATTTGAGATGGTTAAACAGATCGATCGATAACTATTTCTCAAAATGAGGCATTTTATCAGAGAACTGGGTTGAAAACCCCGTCCTGAAAGGACGGCTTTAATTCCCAAGTATAGCGTCAGTTTTTTGCCCGCTTTGCGTCACTCAATCTGGTAGACTAAAATAGTATAGTGAGACAAGAA
>JAAUPI010000114.1 GCA_012035135.1 Microcoleus sp. CSU_2_2 | reverse complement strand
GAATATTCGTATCGACTCTACTGTTTCTAAAATTGGTGGTGATTCTGGTTCCGAATATTCGATCGACTCTACTGTTTCCACAATTGGTGGTGATTCTGGTTCAGAATATTCGATCGACTCTGGTCTTTCCACAATCGGTGCGGATTCTGGTTCCGAATATTCGATCGACTCTACTGTTTCCACCATCGGTAGTGGAGAATCGTAGGGCGACTCTTGCCTTTCGGCAACTGGCAGATTTTCTACAATTGGTTCTGCCAATTCAGTTTGAGAAGGTACGATCGAATCTTGAATTTCTGTCGCTTGCAGATTTCGATCGACTTCCGGTTCGCTTTGAACTAAAACATCTCCCGGTTTCTTTTCGGCTGTTGTCATCCTTAAAAACACATCTTCCAGACTCGCCCGAGTGCGACGCATCTCGCAGAGTCCAAACCCAGAGGCGACAATAGCTGCGGCAATTTCTCGTCCCGGTTCTAGATCCGATTCGCACACAGCCCGCAGCCCATAGCGACCTGCCACAAAATCCCGATCCTGAATCAATTCTAGCGATCGAACACCAGGCAAATTTTCCAAAGACGGTAGCAGCAGATTGTTGACTAATTCCGCCTCACCTTCAACTTCCAGTTCGTACCCCGAACCTGCGGCAAACTCTCCCATCAAATGTTCGGGACTACCGGAGGCGACGATTTGGCCGCGGTTGATGATCGTCACGCGACTGCAAGTCATGCTGACTTCCGGCAAAATGTGAGTCGAAAGAATAATAGTATGTTGTCCTGCAAGGCTTTTGATTAAATTGCGGACTTCGATAATTTGCCGGGGGTCGAGACCGACGGTTGGTTCGTCTAGGATAATGACTGGCGGATCGTGGACGATCGCCTGGGCGATACCAACTCGCTGCTTAAATCCCTTGGAAAGTTTGCGGATTAAAACTTTGCGTTTTTCAACCAAGCCGCAGCGTTCGATCGCTGAAGTGACTCGTCGCGCGCGATCTCCTGCCGGTACTTGCTTGATCCGCGACACAAAAAACAGAAATCCTTCGACAGTCATTTCTGGATACAGCGGCGGATTTTCTGGTAAGTAGCCGATCCGCTGCCTGACAGCCATCGACTTTTCGTGAACGTCGAGACCGGCAATGCGGGCGGTGCCACTGGATGCTGGCAAGTATCCCGACAAAATCCGCATAGTTGTGGTTTTGCCGGCACCGTTGGGGCCTAAAAATCCGAGAATTTCTCCTGTTTCAACCGAGAAGGACACGTCCGCGATCGCTGCGGTGGAACCGTAAGTTTTGCTTAAGTGTTCTACTTCAATCATGTTTCAGAAGTCCGGCGATTTTAGATTTTAGATTTTAGATTTTAGATTTTAGATTTTAAAGGCGAAGCCACAGTAAAAGAGGTTTATAGTCAGGACTTTAGTCCTTAGTGGCCCCAATCTATAAGCAAGGACTCTTCGTCCTCACTACAAACCGTGGTTCTTTGACCGGACGCGATATCAGTCTAGTCCCGCAAAAACCAAATTTATCACAATTAATGATTGTACTTGCAAGCGGGACGGTTGTTTGAGGCAGATATTGTCTCGATCGAGCTAAGGTTGAGCTTGTTTTGGCGGTTTGATAATTTGAGCTAATTGCTCGTTTCATTTACTTTTAAACTTTAAAACAGACAATGTAAATTTGGCTGTTACATTTGCTTGCTTGTTGATTCCATTCTCATTTATTTTACGGATTTAGGTCATTTGCGCGATATAATGAAATTTCATAATCTTGGCGACGTTTGTCAATTGATAAAAATATTGTGGTCTGATAAATCCCCGTCCCTTTAGGGCTGGGGAGATGTGAAACAGGCAAGATACCTGTTCCAGACTGGCTTTTTTGGACAGGTATCTTGCTAAATCTAAACCGATTGAGCTACATGATGGTGGCTCGTCAATTTATCCAATTGAGTTACCAACAAACTCAGGAACAATCCCACATCAGTGACAACACCAGTAGATTCGATCGAACCTCGATCGCTCAATTTCGTCACCACCGCCGGATTAATATCCACACAGACCATCTTCACACCGGCCGGCGTCATATTTCCCACACCAATTGAATGCAGCATCGACGACAGCATTAACACCATATCTGCACCGCGTAACAGTTCAGTATAGTGTTCTTGAGCCTTAATTAAATCCATTTGCGTGTCGGGAAGCGGGCCGTCATCGCGAATCGAACCTGCTAGAGAAAACGGGATATTATGCTTCACACATTCATACATGACACCGCTATTAACCAAGCCTGCTTCCACAGCTTTGGCAATACTCCCGTAACGTCGCACAGAGTTAATTATTTTCAAGTGATGTCGATGTCCACCACGTACAGCAACGCCACGTTTCATATCAACGCCTAAAGAAGTTCCTAGGCTAGATTGTTCCATGTCGTGAACTGCGATCGCGTTTCCGCCCAACAAGGCTTGTACGTAACCTTCCCGAATCAAATGCGCTAAATGTTCGCCACCGCCAGTATGGATGACCACCGGCCCCGCTGTAACAACAACTTTACCACCGCGATCGCGAATTTGGCGCAATTCCCAAGCTACTTGTTCCACTACCAATTCAACGCGGCGTTCGCTAGAAACGCTCCCGGACATAAAGCTAAATTCTTGAGAATTTCTTTGTTCCCGCGATTCTGTTTTGCGAATAGTGCGGATACCAACCACATCAACAACGACTTTTTCTCCGACTTTTAAATCGCGCAGCAATTTGCACTTAGCGACTGGGCCACTAGCAGTTTCTGTAATTGCTACTGCGCCATCCATCCGCTGATTTTGTACCTTAATCCACTCATTATTTACCCGCACTTCTGTTGGATAAATCGTACTAACATAAAAGTCATCCGGACCGACGCCATCTTGCACTACAGGTTCTAAACTAGCGTCACAAATCTCTTGTGGCGGAGGCACTGCACCCAAGTCAATTAGCAATCCCATGATTTCTTCCATTACATCATGGGAAGGAGCCGAAACTTTAACTTCGGCACTAGATGTGCTTTGCCGTTGCTCTCCTAAATTGAAATTCAGCACTTGGAAACTGCCACCATTTTCGACAATTAAGTCCAAAGCGCGACTAATTAAACCTGCATCGAGTAAGTGGCCTTCCATCCGAATTGTGCGGCTTTCTACCATCACATTCGCCGATCGATCTTCTTGCACTGGTTCTGTCACCCGCAGCGTCAAGCACTTAGCAGCACCGCCAGCTTTTAGAAATTCACTCAGCGGCGTTTCAATTACTTGAAAACCAGCATTAGTGATGCGCGTTTTTAAGCTTTCGCTTACCTTATTCATGACCACAATTTTGTCAATATTGACGGCATTGCAGGCAAAATTAGCGGCATCTGCTTCTTCAATAGCAATCCGTTTTTCTGGGGCAACTCGCATTTCAATTAAGCGGTTGGAGTAGGAATCAAAGGCGGCTGGATAGTAAAGTAAATAGCCACCTTTGAGGGGACAGAAACAGGTATCTAAGTGATAGAAACGTTCGTCTACTAAACGCAGCGATAAAACTTCGATATTTAGCCATTTTGCGAGTAATGGGTGGGAGTCTAATTCGGAACGGAAACCGTATCCGGCCCACAACCAACGGCCTTCGCGATCGAGTAAAGCATCGCCCGCACCTTCAAATGGCAAGTCTTTTGGCAATTCATGAACAGTGAAACCTTTACCCTCAAACCATTCTTTGAAATAGGGTTCTTCGCCTTGACGTTCTTTGTGATAGAAACGGCTGAGGACAAAAGTATTGCCTAAAAGTAAACCTGCATTGGCAGTGAAAACCATATCCGGCCAGCCTTTTTGGGGCGGTACGAGGTCTACAATGGCGTTTTCTTTGAGAATATGAAAAAGTTTTTCCCACTGTTCGACGGCGCGATCGCGTGAAGATTTGTGTACATTGCCCTCCATCCACGGATTAATCACGTAGTCCACATCGTAGTGGTCGGGAGCGCACATCAGAAAGCGAATTGAGTCAGTCATAATTTTAGTTAAAATGTGGTAGATGCTACAGACGTGAGTTGACAGAGTTTGTGTGAAATCTACGTAAAATTCACTCTTAAGAACAAGAGCGTGACATCCGACAACAAAAAAGAGACCTTTAATTATATCATATGATGCCGTCTTTGGAGTAAAATTTGCCAGACAGAGGAAGTCATGAAATCTTGACAGTGCGATCGACCCAACACCGAAAACTGCCGGATATATAATTGAAGTAAATCCAACGATATTGTTGGATTTAATTTAATTAAGAAAGAAATAACCATGACGATCGCAGCCACCGAATATAAATATGTACAATTGGACGATCGGAATATCCCCATCATTGAAGGGACATCGATGAAAATCGTCGAATTAATCACAATACTATCAACTATCAACTGTTAAAACTCAGCCCGCACCGTAAACGAATAATCCCCACCAGGTTCAAGCTGATAATCCCATTTTTCGAGAAAGCGATGCAATGGTTCTTGAATCAAAGCCCTGCCTTGAGAGGGTTCAAGTATCAGTGTTTTCTCTTCCCTGAAACGCCACTGAAACTGCCACTCAAAATTGCCGGCACTCACTTCACCCTCAATAGTGCCTTTCTGCCAAGAGTGGCGAGTAACCCGGACATATGCAGTAGTTTCAGGTAAACGTCTCGAACTCACCTTGGTGTTTCCACGATCGAACTTAGGGAAATATTCCGACTATTATAAAGACTCATGGCTTTTTCTACTCCCTCGTGGAGACTCAATTCCACAGCCTCTTTCACCAGTGTCAGCACCTTTTCGACTAACTGACTTTCTTCTGAGGAAAACTTTCCTAAAACGAAAGATATGGTATCTTTGTCATTCTTAGAAGCATCGTTTTGAGGTTTGCCAATACCGACTCGTAAACGGGGAAACTTGTCTGTGCCCAAATGAGCAATTGCCGATTTCATTCCATTGTGCCCACCGGCAGAGCCAGAAAGCCGCATTCTTAGCCGGCCGATCGGCAAATCCATATCGTCGTATACTACTAAGACCGACTCCGGCGGTATTTTGTACCAATCCGTAACCGCCCGAATTGCTTGGCCGGAAAGATTCATGTATGTCAGCGGTTTCAGCAAACGAATTTTCTGTCCTCGCGGCCGGTTTCCCTCGCCAAATACACCTTGAAACTTCCGATGTTCCGATAGAGAAATCTGCCAAGATTTCGCCAGGGAATCGACAGCAACAAAGCCTATATTATGTCGGGTGCGATCGTACTTTGGTTCGGGATTTCCCAAGCCAACTATTAGCTGGGGAATCACTAACTCTGCTGGCGTTTCCGACTTTTGAGTGTTATTCATTAACTATCTGCGTTATCTTCCTTGGGGGTAGCTGCAACTTTTTCAGTTTCCGGCTTATTGTTAATTGTAACGGCTTCTTCTAACTGCTTAGCTTCCCGCTTGAACTCTGATTCAAAATCTCGTGAAGCATCCTGAAAGCCTCGAAGTGCTTTTCCCATACTCCGGCCGATTTCTGGCAACTTTTTTGGACCGAATACCAATAGGGCGATCGTAAAAATTACTGCCATTTCCGGCAAGCCAATGCCAAAAATATTCATTTCTTTTCTCCTGAAATCTATTTAATTAGTTAGTGTTTCAGTCCGGGACGCAACTGGCATATATAGTAAGGTGCGTCAGATCCAGAAATCATTGATGATAATTCTAGAACTTCGCCTGACGCACCCTAGAAGTTGAGTGGAGTTTGACAGTGGCGTAAATCCTATGTTTAATTAGAGAGCGAGTAACTTGAAAGGGTAAGGGAAAATAGGGAAACTTAGCTTTACCCTTTCTCCTCTACCCTAAATTTTTACTTTTAGTCTGATTCTTTCGTGCTCAAAGTTTAGCGGCCCAAGCTTGACCAATCGACATCTACATTCTCCAAAATTAGAGAAGAGTTGTAGATTTGCAAAATAATCAACAAGAACACGAAAAACAGTCCAATGAAAACGCTCATCAACAGCGTGGTGCCCCAACCAGGAGCCACCTTGCCGTACTCAGAGTTAAGGGGTTTGAGTATATCTCCTAACCAAGTCCGTTGTGCCATAAGTCACCTGTAATGAATCTCTAGAGAAAAGTTTGACATATTTCCACCCCTAATAGCGATCGCAATTTAGGGACAGCCCGATAATCAGAGAGACACAAAGGTGGAGACGAAAGGAAGCACAGGTAAATTCATCCGTGTATCCGTGTCGCGCCCCTCTTCCTCCTCACTGCCATACCGTACCGCGCCTAAAATTAGAAGACTTTGAGACAAATTGTTATTTTTTGTAATATTATAGAGTGGAGCACTCATAATCGATCAAAAATATGGAACCCGCAGCAGTTCTCGGCATTTCACTGGGCGTGTGTCTGGTGGCAATCACTGGCTTCTCGATTTACACAGCTTTCGGCCCCCCCTCTAAGGAATTGAGAGATCCTTTTGAAGAACACGAAGATTGAACTACCCACCACCAACCGCAAACGGTATAGTGGGGGCTTCCGAACTCGCGGGGGAATGCCTCACAGAAGTCTTGCGACCTCTGGTTGGTCTTACTTCCCCTCCTTCGGCAGTCGCGCTAGTTCCTAACGCGAGAAGTCTTAGACCTTCAGCTTTGAGATTCGCAGCGGCGTTGATGTCTCGATCGTGCTTGGTTCCACAACTAAGACACGTCCAGTTCCGAACATCTAGCGGCAAGGTTGAAACTCGGTAATAGCAATTACTACAAGTCTTGGAAGATGGAAAAAATCTATCTACTTTGACAAATATTTTACCAGAACGCTCACACTTATAGTTGAGCATTTCCACAAAACTAGACCAGCCACAATCGCTAATAGCTTTTGCCAAACAATGATTTTTCACCATGTTTTTGACTGCTAGATCTTCCACAACAATGACTTGGTTTTCGTTCACTAATTTGTGGGAGAGTTTGTGCAAAAAGTCTTGTCTAGAATTAGTGATTCGCTGGTGGATTCTTGCAACTAATTTACGTGCGCGCTTTCGACTATTCGATCCCTTCTCTTTCCTAGACAACTTACGCTGTTTGCGCTTGAGGTTACCAAAATGCTTTTTGAGATGACGAGGATTCGGGTATTTGGAACCAGTGCTAGTGATGCAAAAATCGGTGATTCCCAAATCGATACCGAGGGTGTTACCTTGACTACTAGGAATCGGGTATTCCCTTTCCTGCTCGGTCAAGATAGCTGCAAAATACTGATCGCTAGTATTCTTGGAGATGGTAACAGTTTTGACTTGACCTTCAATCGAGCGACATAGCTTGATTTTTACCCATCCCAATTTAGGCAGATAAATCAGGTTGTCAACGAACTTAGTTCCTTGTGGATACTGGATCGACTGTTTCCCATTCTTCGACTTGAAATTAGGAAACTTAGCTCGTTTCTCAAAAAAGTTTATAAATGATTTGCTCAGGTTCAAGGTGACAGACTGCAAAATTTGAGAATGACACTCACCCAGCCACGGGAGCTCTTTCTTGAGTTGCGGCAAAAGTGCGTTGAGTCCTTCTCTAGACAATCCTTTTCCTGTTTCGGCATAAGTAGTAGTAGTTTGATTCAAAGCGTAATTCCACCACCAACGAGCGCAGCCGAAAAACTGCGATAGTTTCTCGGTTTGTTTTTCGGTAGGATAGATTCGGGCTTTGATTGAGTGATACACTTAGCTTTACCACGAGATGTTTTTATAATAACAAGGAAGAGAGAAGATTTTCGGAATTTCCCCCTCTCCCCTCGAACACTCCCCCACTCAATGCTAGATTCTTCAGAAATACATTAAGTCTATAATTCCAAAAATCTATCTCCCAGTTAAAGTAAAACTTATCAAGTTTATGGCAAAAGCATCATGGGCAATACCTTTGGGCATTTATTTCGGATATCGACATTTGGGGAGTCTCACGGAGGTGGTGTAGGGGTACTAATTGACGGCTGCCCGCCTCTGGTGGAAATTGATGCAGCGGAAATTCAAGCCGAACTCGATCGACGCCGCCCTGGTCAAAGCAAGATTACGACGCCACGCAAAGAGGCTGATACTTGCGAGATCCTGTCAGGGGTGTTTGAAGGCAAAACTTTGGGAACGCCGATCGCGATTTTAGTCCGCAGTCACAACACCCGCCCCCAAGACTACGACGAAATGGCGACAACCTACCGCCCTTCCCACGCTGATGCTACCTACGACGCTAAGTACGGAATTCGGAACTGGCAAGGCGGAGGCCGATCGTCGGCGAGGGAGACAATTGGTAGAGTAGCAGCAGGGGCGATCGCCAAAAAATTCTTTTCCTAGCAGCCGGGATAGAAATTGTCGGCTACGTCAAACGCATCAAAGACTTAGAATGCGTCGCCGACCCTGACACTGTTACATTAGAACAAGTAGAAAGCAATATTGTCCGCTGTCCCGATGCTGAATGCGCCGAACAGATGATTGAACTAATCGAAAAAGTGCGCGATCGTGGCGATTCGATCGGCGGGGTTGTCGAATGTGTCGCCCGCAACGTACCCAAAGGTCTGGGAATGCCCGTATTCGACAAACTCGAAGCTGATTTGGCAAAAGCGGTCATGTCATTGCCCGCCAGCAAAGGGTTTGAAATTGGATCGGGCTTCGCCGGAACCCTCCTGACAGGTAGCCAACACAATGATGAATACTATACTGATGAAAAGGGTGCAATTCGTACAGTAACAAATCGCTCTGGTGGAATTCAGGGTGGCATTGCTAACGGTGAAAATATCATTCTGCGAGTGGCCTTCAAGCCAACTGCGACAATTCGCCAGCAACAGCGCACTGTAACCTGTGAGGGTGAAGAGACGCTACTTGCTGCAAAAGGACGGCACGATCCTTGCGTTTTGCCAAGAGCTGTGCCAATGGTGGAAGCGATGGTAGCTTTAGTGTTGTGCGACCACCTGCTGCGCCATCATGGACAATGTGGAACCTTAAAGTCTGAATTTTAAAATGGAAATCAGCTTGTCCTCTGTAGTGGCAACTCCCCTTGATTGCCCTGAACCCTCCGAAGCAATGGAAGGTATAGATGATTTTGTAGTGCAGTTCTGGGGCGTGCGGGGCAGTGTTCCCACACCCGGATTGGAAACTGTTCGCTACGGCGGAAATACTTCTTGTTTGGAAATGCGCGTCGGCGGGAAACGCCTGATTTTTGATGGCGGAACTGGCTTGCGGATGCTGGGTGACCAGTTGGTGCAAGAAATGCCCGTGCAAGCTTATATGTTTTTTACTCACTATCACTGGGATCATATTCAAGGGTTCCCGCTGTTTGCCCCGGCTTTCATCCGCGGTAATAGCTTTGATATTTACGGGGCGATTCCGCCGGATGGAGATTGTCTCAAAAGGCACTTCATCGAACGGGTACTGCACTCAAATTCGCCGGTGCCGCTGATGGGCTTGCAAGCAGATTTGAATTTCTACGAACTCAATCACAACCAGACAATGATGCTGGACGATATTGAGATTAGGACGGGTTCTCTGAATCACCCGAATACTGCTATGGGATATAGAGTGACGTGGCGGGAACGATCGGTTGTTTACTGTTCGGATACGGAACATTTTCCCGATCGATTGGATGAGAATATTTACAATCTAGCGCTGGACGCTGACGTGCTGATTTACGATGCCATGTACACCGACGAGGAATATCACAATCCCAAGTCTCCGAAGGTGGGTTGGGGGCACTCGACTTGGCAAGAAGCGGTGAGAATGGCCAAGGAGGCTAGGGTGAAGCGAGTGGTGATTTTCCACCACGATCCGGCTCACACCGATGATTTTCTCGATCGCATCGCTCTTGAGGTGCAAGTCGCTTTTCCGAAGGCTGTCATGGCTCGCGAGGGTTTAATTTTGCCGATCGGCATCTGAAAATTGTTGTCAGGTATCGATCGCTTATCAATATTCGATATTCGATCGAACCATGATTTTATGTGGAGCAGGTCTTACGGCCTGCTCCACAATTTTTATTGGTAGCCAACTCTTAGTGCGTGGTATAATCCTGGCTGAGTAAATTTTTAGGAAAAATATTTAAGGTTTTTTTCATTGTTCAACTGGTGTCTTTTTTGAGAAGATGGGGCGAACTTAACAGTTTGTGGGTGAAATTCTCCCGCCCAGGTTCAACTCAAAAGCACATATCAACCTAGTTTGATAGCCCTATAAGTGCTGAATCAAAATTAACCGAGTCGCCGTCAATACTTGAAAATCTACTGGCGACCAGGGACAAAGGCTGTTACAAAAAAACAGCGTACCGGGGCATTCACGTTCGCAAAACCCCAAGAGGTAATAAGATAAGTGGAAGATTGTCTCATGCCCGCGACAGTGACATTTTTGAGGGTAAACAAACACAGATCGGCTTTGGAGATCGCATCTTCACCGCAGTGAGTGTAAGGGTACAGTTTCTCGAATCTGGTCACTCAGTAATTCTTAAGGACACAAGCTGAGGCTCTAGCTCCTGGAAAAGATTTATGGCGATCGCACCTTTCCCGCAGTCAAGCCATTAATATTGGTAACTCTGAAAAGCCTTTGGCTTTTCGCTACAAGCTGAAGGATTTTTCAGCAGTCAATTTGACTTACCAGAACGGGACGATCGCTAACAAGTTTTTGCAGTAGCTGTTCTAAGCGAAAGTTATGACTTGACTATCAAAATGGGAAATTTACGTTTTAAATCATCAGGAAATCGATACAGATGGATTGCCTTAGGCAGTTTTGCTGTAATTATGGGCATTTCAGGGGCTCTTGCCTACCGCCTAGCTCCGCCCCCCGGATTCATGGCTCAAGGCACTCTTAGTTCTAACAATCCGCCAGTCAAATTTTCGAGCACGGGTACGACAATTCTCAAGCAAGGGGAGCAACTGACACCGGATGTTCTGCTGGCAGATAATGTTGTCAAAGCAGTGGCAGATGCGGTTAAGCTGTCACCACAGCAAGTTCGACAAAATGCTAGTGTCAAGATTTCCAAGCCCGAACAACCCCTGGAGATTGCTGTTGGGTATCGCTCGCTCGATCAGCAGCAAGCTATACAAACGGCGGATATGTTGATGAAGGGCATGGTTGAAAAAAGTCGCCTGATTAATAGATATCGGTGGCAATCAGTCAATCAATCGCTCAATCAACGTTTGGCACAAGTCACTCAAGAACTGAAACAAGCTCAGCAAAAACTCGACCAATACGAAAGAGAGCGCGCTCGCCTGTTGCAGCAAATTAAGCTTCAGCAAGATTTTTACAACAAAACGCAGCTTGCAATGGCGGATACGCAAGCGTCGGAAAAAGAAATGGTTAGCAGTTTAGCCCTTGCCCAAGTTCCGCAAATTGTGGCGACGCCAACGAGCGATCCGACAGTGCCTCTGATTTTGGGAGTTGGCTTGTTACTGGCGATTTTGGTCAGTCGCGGTTTGATTCCTTCGGTGGCGAATTGGAGGAATCAAGCAGCTTTTCAGCGAGAAGAGGGCGATCGACTCCAAAGTGCTTTGTACCGATTGATTAAAGAAGGTGGTGGAGAAATCACTCTAGTTCGGTTCGCGATGGAGACTCGGCTGTCGCCGGATGTCGCCCAGCGTTTTTTGAACGAACAAGCCGAAGTTTTTAATGCCAATTGCGAAATTAAAGACGACGGCAGCATTTTGTATCACTTCCATATTTAATTCAGGACTTACGCACAGACACTAAGCTGTTTTGCATCTAGATTGTCTATGGTATTAGAGGGGGAGAAGGGGAGAGGGGGAGAGGATTTGACGATTTTTGATCCTCGATCGAAATATACAATTTAAATGCACAGCAGCTTATCTCTATCTGTAGAGGGTGCGCAACGCGCACCTTACCCCTGGCAGAGCGTGTAATCCCCAATCCGGTTCACATACCCTCTTTATTCTGAGTCCGCGCAGGCGGACTTTGTTTATTTAGAAATAGTTTCAAAAACCCGGAATCAAGGACTAAAGTCCTCACTACAAACCGTTTTTATTATCGGTGATTTGCGGTGATTTGCCGGACATCATATCACTCGAAGAATTGTAGCCGATCGGGAAATTCTGACTCGATCGGTCAAGCTTTTTATTAAAAAATATTAAGTTGACCTTGTGGGGAGCGGTTAAATCTATGTATAATAAAAAAATAATCAGCAAATATACGGTTGTCTTTTACATAATTAATCTAGTATGAGCTATTGCATCTACAGTTAAATAGCTCTTGGGCGTCGGTGATTTCCGTCTAAATTTGAGAGTATTGAGCAACAAATTATACAGGCAGCTTAGGTTTCAGCAAAGAAACCTGGGCAAAAACCTGCCATAAAACTCTCTTCCTAAAAGTGTGCATTTATATAGGACTTTTGTAATTACCTATTAAGGCTAAATTATGCTGTGTAGAATAATTTTTGCTGTTTTAGTAGTTCACTTTTTGGTAATGTTAATAGCCAATTACGACGACAATGGAATGTAGACTAATCCAGGCACTCATTGACTGGTGCAGAAGGTAGGCGGCAAACGAAGGGTTTGTACAACTTCGATCGAGTCTCTTGCCTAGACTGGTCTGAGTGCCTAGCTGATCTGGTAGAAAAGTTGATGGATGAAAAAGTTGTTAAGTATCGTTGTCACTGGACACATGGAGATCCTGTAGCGACGGAAAATATCGCAGATTTGATCAACTAGCACGATCGGCTTCGCCTTTTGTTAAAAAATATTGAGTTATTCTGGCGATCGCTTGAATCTATGTATAATGAAAAAAATCAGTAAATATACGGTTGCTCTTTAGATAAGTAACCGGATAACTATAGTGCATCATCGTTAAATAGTTCTCAGGGGTTTGTCACCTCAGTATAAATCCTAGAGTATTGAGTATCAATAGTTTAGGGCTATTAAAGGGTTTTACTTACGAAAATCGGGAAAAACCTGGCAAGAAACTCCCTTCCTGATAGCGTGCATTTCATCATATAAGACTTTGTAATTACCTGTTGAGGCTAAATCATGATGTTTGGAATAATTTGTTCTTCATTCGTAGTTTACTTTTTAGTAATGTCAATAGCAAATTACGGCGACACTGGAATGTAGACGAATCCAGGCACTCATGCACCAATGCAGAAGGTAGGTGGCAAACAAAGGAGTTTTACAACTTCGATCGAGTCTTTTGCCTAGACGTGTCTGAGTGCCTGATCTGGCAGGAAAGTTGATGATCGATGAAGGAGTCGTTAAATACCGCTGTCACTGGATACACGCCGAGCCTGTGGCGACGGAAAATATCGCAGATTTGATGGACTGGCGCGATCGACTCCACTCTTGGGGACTAATTGGCGTCTACGAAAATGGCATCGGCTTTGGTAACATCAGCATCAGACTTGGAACTTCTTGCCAATTCATTATTTCAGGCACCCAAACGGCACACTTGCCTAGTCTGGGCTCGGAATCCTATTGTACAGTCACCGAATTTAACTTAGAGCAAAATTTCCTCGGCTGTCGCGGCCCGGTACAAGCTTCTTCTGAGTCGCTGACTCACGCGGCGCTGTACTTTCACAGAGAGGATGTTGGGGCGATCGTTCACGTCCACAACCCTCAACTTTGGCAACAACTGCTATTTAATATTCCTACTACTAGAAAAGATATCCCCTACGGCACTCCTGGGATGGCCTTAGAAATGTTTAGACTTTTTGAGGAAGAAAATTTGGCCGATCGCAAAATTCTGGCGATGGCAGGTCATGAGGATGGAATTATCTGTTTTGGCAGTAACTTGGACGAGGCGGGAAAAATTTTGTTGAACGAGGTACAGACCAGGTAATTGGTAATGTGACCAGCATGATACCATTGTCTAACAATATTTGCTATTTTAGAAAGCGTCAAATCTCCTGAAATAGCCCGCCTTTCATCCCCTTCTTAAGCAGAAGGGAAATTCCCGGCGGTGAAGTTAAAGAAAATTATTTTATCGTAGAAGCTGAGGATCGTTGTGAACCAAAGTAAACTTGTAAGTTCAAAAGAACTGCAATCTGAAGTATCTCGTCTGACCGAAGAGCTGCAAATGCGCGACCAATTGGTGCAACAGTTGTCTCAAGAACTGTTCAGGCTTGTCAAGGGAAATTCGAGTTTTGTGCCGACACCGGAAGTTTCCGATCGCCACCAAGCTCAAATGCAGGCGATGCGGGAACAACTGCAAGCTGTTGAGGAACAGGTGGGTTTTTATCAGGAACAAATCGCTGAGCGGGATACAGAGGTTTACCAACTGCGACAATCGGTGCAAGAATTGACCGATCGCTCTCGGATGCTGGAACAGGTGGTTCAGGAATTGCCGGGGGTTTACCGCCAGAAGTTTGCTGAACGGATCGAGCCGATTAAGGAGAAGTTGGAACAGTTGCAAAAGGAAAACCGCCAGTTGCATACTGAATTGCAAAGCGTGACTTACCGTCTGGCAGTGCGAAATCGCAAGGCTCAGGGTCTGGATTTGCCGACTGTAGGACAAGATGACGGGCGGGGTATTCAAATGCCTTCTTTTGGCAATGCCTAAGGTTTTGATTGTGGCGGGTGCTGAGAAAGGCCCGGCCCAAGCATTGAAAGTGGCGATCGCTCAATCCAATCCTTTAAGTGAAGTAAATATCGTTTCGGTTTCGGAACTGAATTCTGGGACGATCGCTCTTGATGGGGCGATCGTTTGCCCTTTGACGCTGGATGTGCCGGAAAATTTGGTGTTTCCGGGTAGGGATGTGTATCGATTTTGCGCCAATATTTTGGCGGTGCGCGAACAGGTGCAAGAACAGTTGCAGGTTCCTGTCGGTGATGGCAATTTTTGGCTGCCTGTGGTGTTGACGGCGAAGGGCCCTCTTTATGCTGAGGCGATCGGTAGGGACGCCCACAAGCATTCTGGCGAGTTAAGTTATTCCTTGCCGATGCATTTGTCGGATGTTTGGCGACAGCCGTTGTATGAGTTGGCTTACCGTTTGCTGGAGGTTGTAAATGCACCGCCGGCGGCTTATTTGATGCAGTTCGGGTTTGCAGGGAACAGGATTTGTTTCGATCGACTTTGGCCGTTTCCTGCAGCACCTGCGATCGCTTCTGTCGGCGTTCAAGTACCGGATTTATTTGTTTGTCATTGGTATTGCTTGACGGGCGTGCCGATTTACGATTTGCAAATTAGTTCGGCGGTTGAAACCGCTTCTACATAAACTTTCGTCCGCGCAACGCGAGACTAAGAAATTAGTGGAATTTTTAAGCCGGATTGGAGATAATTTGTTCAAAAGACTCGAAGATTTCAAAGAGTTGGTCGAGTTGAGTAATTTCAAAAATGAGCCTGACTGTGGCTGAGAGGTTGCAGATAACGAGGCGACATCCACGGTGGCGGGCGGCGTTGAGTCCGCCGACTAAGGCGCACAGCCCCGAACTGTCGATGAAATCTACGCTGGCCATGTCAATTACCCAGAGGTTGTGGCGATCGGGCAAAATTTCTGCTAACTGTTGTTGCAGGAGATTACCGGCTTGGGAGTCAAGGCAGTTTTGAGGCTGAAGCACGATGTGTTGCTCAAAGTTGGGAAATTGCATAACTGTTACCCTAAGATTGTTAAATGCGACTAAGTAAATTGAGTTGCTGCTTCGTCAAAAGACAGAATAATTACAGCTAAAGTTTCAAAAGACGATCGCGCTGACTAGAAAATCGGAGACGATCGCACTTGTGGTAGATTAAGTAGAATGACTGGCTTTCGATCGAGCGGAATGCAAGCCCAACAGTTCCTGATTTAGTTATTATCCCTCGTCAGCTAGTTTGTTTGTTTGGCGGGCGATCGCCACAAGAGTGTGTTTTTCATCACTGCGAAAGATTGCACTATTCGGTGAATCGAGCCAATATATATTAAGTATTGAGCTTTGCAAAAGTTTACGAAGGCAGCATCCAATGTCTTTTGAGTTTTTATCGCTAGAGACTATTCAGGAATTTGCCCACGATTACGGTTACTGGGCAGTATTTCTGGGAATTTTACTGGAAAATCTGGGAGTTCCTCTCCCAGGCGAGACGATTACGATTGCTGGCGGGTTTTTAGCCGGTAGCGGGGAACTGAATTACTGGTTTGTGCTCGGAAGTGCGATCTCCGGTGCGACTGTGGGCGGAAATTTCGGTTATGCGATCGGCAGATACGGCGGTTGGCCACTGCTGCTAAAGCTGGGAAAAATCTTCCGCTTTCGAGAAGAACAACTGTTTGACTTGAAAGAACAGTTCAGCAAAAATGCGGCTAAAGCTGTATTTTTGGGCCGTTTCATCGCACTGCTGCGAATTTTTGCCAGCCCTCTAGCGGGAATTGCCGAAATGCCCTTTTGGAAATTTTCGCTATTCAACATTCTAGGTGCTGCCAGTTGGGCATCTGTAATGGTAAGTTTGTCCTACTTCTTAGGGCAAGTTGTGTCTTTAGAGAAGTTGGTAGCTTGGGCGGCTCAATTTGCTGTATTTGCCTTACTTTTAGCAGTTGCTTGGATTGCAATTCCTATTTGGTTGGAGTCGCGGAGTTTGGACAAAACTAAGTAGAGACACAACAATGTTGTCTCGTGAGATCCATTTCCGCGCCAAGTAGGGACACAACAATGTTGTGTCCTTATTTTTGGTCAGAAATGCCAAGTAGGGACACAACAATGTTGTGTCCTTGTCTCCAAATAAATTATCGTTCATTCGCTCTCACCCCGGCCGGAAACGGCACTGTCGTTTCCCTACCGATAATAGCTTAGAATTTACAGCTTTTTTCAAGTATGTGAGGTACACAAAAAAGGTAAGGACACGGCAGTGCCCATTGGTGTCAACTTAAGCCGTCAGTCCTCCAAATCCTCTCGCCCACCCGGCAGTCCGACAGGGAATTAATTCCCTGTCTCATAGCGAAAGTCCTCTCAAAGAGGACTGAATAGGTCATTATATCAG
>JAAUPI010000113.1 GCA_012035135.1 Microcoleus sp. CSU_2_2 | reverse complement strand
CCCCGATCGTTCTGAACCTAGGGTGTTGAAACGCAGACCAAAGCCCTATCCTCATATGCAGGAACCTCGCTCTATCTTAAAAGGTAAACAGGCCTTGCGATCGAGACTTTTTCAGTGACATTGGACTCAGAAGTGTGAGTCTTCTTGCTATTTAAGGTAAAATTTTCAATCAGATCGTTTCCGCTTGCATCGGAATCATATATTTGGGTGATAGAGGGTGGGCTCTCGTGGAACTCGCGCTCTATGAGTGCGAGTGATATCATGTCCGATCGAATGATCACTACAAACCTTTTTATTACTGGCGCTCGATCGGACATGATATAACTTAAACAGCCAAAAACCTCTGAATCACTTCATCGCTAAGTTCGCTAGTGTTTCCAGAAGCCACAATCCCCCCTTTCTGCATAGCATAATACCAGTCAGCTTGCCGCACAAAATGCAAATGCTGTTCCACCAACAAAACAGAAATTCCTCTAGTAGCAACTACGCGCCGCACAGCCGCTTCTATGTCTAAAATAATTGAGGGTTGAATACCTTCCGTCGGCTCATCTAAAACTAGCAATTTCGGCTCTCCCATCAAAGCCCTGGCAATAGCTAATTGCTGCTGTTGTCCGCCACTCAAATCACCACCCATACGTTCGAGCATAGTTTTTAAAACCGGAAATAACTCAAATATTTCATCAGGAACTACCGGATTTTTGGTCGGGGCTGGTTTCGCTTCCAAACCTAACAATAGATTTTCTTTTACACTCAAGCGTGGAATAATTTCGCGTCCTTGTGGAACATAACCAATTCCCAACCTTGCCCGCTGGTGAGTCATCTTAGAAACTATAGATTCTCCACCAAAAGTAATCGTACCGCTGCGCGGTTGCAGCAATCCCATTAGGGTTTTTAGCATGGTAGTTTTACCGACGCCGTTGCGGCCAATCAAACAAACCATTTGCCCCGCATTTACGCTTAAATCGACACCGCGAAGAATGTGACTTTCCCCGTAGTAAACATTCAAATCAGAGACTTGCAGCATATTTTTTGAAGTGTAATTGGTAATTGGTAATTGATTATTGGTAAGTAGATGAGTCGCTAAGGGCGGGTTTATGTAGATTCTAATGACTAATGACTTCTTAGTCTTCTGGTTTTCCTAAATATACCTCAATGACGCGATCGTCATTTTGCACTTCATCCATACTCCCTTCGCATAAAACAGAACCTTGATGCAATACCGTCACCTTCTGGGCAATTTGTCGCACAAATTCCATATCGTGTTCTATCACTAATACCGAATGACTTTCTGCAAGTGACATCAACAATTCCCCAGTCTGCACCGTTTCCTCGTCAGTCAAACCCGCCACAGGTTCATCTACCAATAACAAATCCGGAGATTGAGCCACCAACATCCCTATTTCCAACCACTGCTTTTCCCCGTGAGAAAGCAAACCCGCAGGAACATCAGCTTTAGCAACTAAACCAATTGTTTCTAACAAACCAGAAACCGTGCGTTTTTCAGCTACAGGAACAGGTTTTAACAGAGTTGGAAATACATTTTTATCCCGATTGCAAGATAGCTCCAAATTTTCGCGGGGCGTTAAATTTAAGTAAACTCGCGGTGTTTGAAACTTGCGACCAATTCCCAGACGGGAAATCTGATATTCCGACAATTTGCGCAAATTCCGACCTTTAAATATTACCCGCCCTTCCGTCGGTTGCACCTTCCCGGTAATCGAATCGAGAAAAGTTGTTTTCCCCGCACCGTTCGGCCCAATAATCACTCGCAGTTCGCCCGCATCCATACTGAAAGTTAGATTGTTGATGGCTTTAAAACCATCAAAGCTAACAGTCAAGTTTTCAATTTCTAATACTTTTTGGTTCATTCGGTAAATCTGCTTCCTTTAATAAACTACTCGCAATAGATTAGAGCTATTGCCAATGCTCAATAGCTGCGATAATGCAAACAAGTTAATTACACCTTGACAGGGCTAGCAGGCAGTACGCAGCCTGCTAGATTAAATCTTTAAGACTATTTGGCAACCACTTTAACACGGTATTTTGTAATTATTCTCCTTTTTGTTAAGGATTGTTGATTTTAAAGACGAGTCGGCGATATCAAGGATGCTCATGGCAGGACTCCACTGCATATAGCAACCATGACTCAATCGGGCATGGAATTAACACAACTCTTAATAGCCAAAGGTGCAAATATTAATGCTAAGGCTTCTAATGGTGATACTCCACTGCACGGGGCTGCCCATATAGGTAGCTTTCTGAAAGTGGAATTACTGGTTCAAAAAGGAGCTGATGTTAATGCTAAAAATGATTATGGTACAACTCCACTGGATCTGGCACGTAGAAGTAGAAATTTAAATCTTATCAAATTTCTCCAAGGTCATTCCAAATCTTATTGAGCCACATCCTGCGATTACTGGTTCCCAGGCTGTGCCTCGCGTGTCTCGGATATATTCGAGGCAGAGCCTCTAGATATTGCGTTACCAGGCTCTGCCTGGTAACGAGTAGATAACGAGTAAATTCGGGCAAAATGGGTACTAAAGTCCAATGGCACTGAAAAAGTCTGGGCTCGTTGGCTAAAAACAATGAGTTTCCGAAGGTTGTGGCCTCTGTGATTTACCAAATTTCAGTGCCATTGTACTAAAGTCCTCAGTACGAACCTGTTACTCGAAGCTAAAACTGCTAGAAGTGCTAGTAACAGGAGGAGGAGAAGCCGCTAAAATTCGCTCGGCCAACTTCGACAGCGGCAGACTTTGCAAATACACTTTACCCGGCCCAGTTAGCTTGGCTAAAAACAATCCTTCGCCACCAAACAAAGCATTTTTGAACCCGCCAACAAACTGAATGTTGTAATCTACAGTCGGTGCAAAAGCTACCAAACAGCCAGTGTCTGCTCGCAATACTTCGCCAACTCCCAAATTTTTCTCAACTATAGTTCCTCCCGCGTGAACAAAAGCTAGCCCGTTTCCGTGCAATTTCTGGAGAATAAAACCTTCTCCGCCAAAGAAGCCAGCCCCAAGTCGCTTGGTGAAAGCTATATCAATTTCAATACCGTTAGCCGCACAGAGAAATGAGTCTTTTTGACACAAAAAAGTACCGCCGAGTTTGCCTAAATCGAGGGGAATTACTTTTCCGGGATAAGGGGCGGCAAAAGCAACGCGGGATTTGCGATTGCCGGCGTTGACAAAAGTGGTGATGAAAAAACCCTCTCCTGTCAGCATTCGTTTGAAACCTTGAAATATACCACCCGTAGATGTTTGCATTTGGATGTCGCCTTCCATGTATGTCATGGTTCCAGCTTCAGCCCTGACGCCTTCTTTGGGGTCGAGTTCAATCTCAATTAGCTGCAAGTCGTCGCCGTAGATTTTGTAGTCGATAACATCTGCCATAGGTTGTCTCTCCACTTACTCAACTTATAGGACTCAGCGGTTTACTACAAAGTCTTTGCTGAGGAATCCGCAAGGGTATTCTACATACATCATCATTTCCCACTCACTTTTCTATTTCTTCTTTTTCGAGCAGCACTTGGGGGTCTTGTTCTAAGCTGGGGTAAGTAGATACGTATTTGGGTCTTCTGAATAGGGTGCGGATTTGGTCAATACCTTGGCGTTGCAGCCATCCGACTAAGCCGTCGGGCAGCACAGTCACTACTATTAGGAATAGTGCGCCTTGGAAAAATAGCCACACTTCCGGGAATTGTTCGCTCAAGAAACTCTTACCAAAGTTTACTAGCAGGGTTCCCAATATGGCTCCCGATAATGTAGCGCGACCTCCTACTGCTACCCAAATGACTATTTCGATCGAAAACGCAATATCCATCGCTTTTGGTGAAATTATTCCCGTTTGTACGGTGAATAAAGCGCCTGCAATCCCGGCTAAAGCGGCCGATATTGCAAATACTAAAACTTTGTATCCTGTGGGATTGTAACCTGAGAAACGTAGGCGCACTTCGTCGTCGCGAATTGCTACTAACAAGCGGCCGAAACGCCCGGTTGTCAACCAGCGACAGAAGGCATAAGTGGCTGCTAGAAATAGTATAGTTAGAATGTAGAAAAGATATTGAGTATCTCGGTTATTTATTGTGGCTCCGAATAGGGTTTTAAAGTCGGTGAGTCCGTTGGTGCCGTTAATCAGTTTTTGTTGACCATTGAAAAAGTTGAAAAATACAATTGTTGCTGCTTGGGTAAGAATTGAGAAATAAACGCCTCGAATTCGATTGCGGAATACTAGATACCCCAAAACTCCGCCTAAGATGGCGGGGATGAGAATTACTGCTGCGACTGAGAAGGGAAATGAATAAAATGGTTGCCAAAACCAGGGGAGTTCGGTGACTCCGTAGAGGTTCATAAATTCGGGCAATTGACTGCTGGCGGTTGGGGGGATTTGCAGCTTGAGATGCATGGCAAATGCGTAGCCGCCTATGGCAAAAAATACACCGTGTCCGAGACTGAGCAAACCTGTGTAACCCCAGATTAAATCGATGCCGAGTGCTGCAATTGCTAATGCTAGAAATCGCCCTAATTGGTTGAGTCTAGTGTCGGGAAGTATTCCGGGAATGAGGAATATGAAAATGAGGACGATCGCCCCTACAATCGCCACTTCTTTTAGCAGTGCTTTTTGATGTATATTCTGCATTTTTTTTGCTCAAAACTGTAATTTTTAATTCTCAACAGTCCGACCTTTTTGTGGGAAAATACCTCCGGGTCGCACTTGCAGAAAAGCCATAATTAAGGCAAACACCATTACTTTTGCCATGCTGGTTGTGGCAAAAAAAGTGAAGAAATCAGCTAAAGGCTTGACTGGAGCAAATATTAATGCTAAGGTTCCCGAACCGATCAAGTAATTTGCAGTGCCGATCGCGATCGCAGCAACTACACTCCCCATAATCTTACCGACACCGCCGACAACCACAACCATAAAGGTATCAACTATATAATTTTGTCCGGTATTTGACCCTACAGAACCGAGCAAACTAATCGCGCATCCAGCTACACCAGCCAACCCCGAACCTAAAGCAAAAGTCAGCGCATCTACTTGCTCAGTTGGAATGCCCAAACAAGCACTCATGCTGCGGTTTTGTGTCACTGAACGAATTCGCAGTCCCCACACAGATTTCTGCAAAAATAAGTAAATTCCCGCCAAACAAATTGCTGTTAGCGCAATAATAAAAAGTCGGGCGTAGGGAATCTGAAAAGTGCCCAGTGGGATACCGCCGCGCAGCCATGCAGGGGCTGTCACATCCACGTTTTGAGCGCCAAACCAAGGTTTAGTTACTTCGAGTTTGTAAATTTCCCCTAAAAATGCGCTCGCAGCCCAGGAAATACCGAGAGACAGAGGCAAAATTATGGCGATAATTCCGTTGCGAATTCGATCGAAATCGGGGCGGCGCTTCAGCACCTGCAAGCCACCAAAAAACAGCAAACAAAATACCGCAATTCCTGTCACCAGTACCCAACTCACGCTGCGGACAAACTGTTGTAAAATCAAACTTACGCCCCAAGTTGCCAACAGAGTTTCTAGAGGCCGCCCGTAAAGATAGCGGATTACCCCACGTTCGAGAATTAATCCTACCAATGCAGCTACTAAAAAAGCTGAAGGTAGGGCAAATAAAATATAAGTTTCAAAGGCAAATCCTCCGATACCTTTGAAGACATTTTGTACTACAAAAGTTGTATAAGCTCCCAGCATCATCAACTCGCCATGAGCCATATTAATCACGCCCATCAGCCCGAAAATGATGGCTAATCCCAAGGCGGCAATTAATAAAACAGCGCCGATACTAATGCCGTTAAATAAACCGTCCAATATCGCCACTTTTGTCACTCCTGCATCAAGTCGGTTAACTTCGTTCGCGGATAATTAGGGGCGGGTTTTACCATATTGGTATCAACTTAAAACTAAAACCCTCTGTATATCTCGCTTATAGCCGAGTCTCGATCCCCCTCGCATCCCCCTTAAGAAGGGGGACTTTGAAGACTAAAACCTTCTGTAGATATCGCTTGTAGCCGAGTTTCGATCCCCCTAAATCCCCCTTAAAAAGGGGGACTTTGAACATTCCAGTCCCCCCTTTTTAAGGGGGGTTAGGGGGGATCGAAGATATGTTCCCAACATTAATAAAATTGGTCTTGCCTACTTAGGAAGCTTTGAATTTGCCACCTTTTGCAGGGTCTGACCAATCGCAAGACAAGCCCTTAGTTTCAGCTACAAACTGATTCCAAGGCAGGGGATTGACTGCTGCTGGAGTAGCAAAAGCGATGTTAAACAAACCGTCATCTCTAACTTCGCCCAGCCGCACAAATTTAGAGAGGTGATGGTTGTTTTCCATCGTTACCTTGCCCCCTGGTGCGTCAAAAGTTTGACCCAAAGCTGCTGCCCGTACTTTCTCCAAGTCGTCGGCTGTTGCTGCTTTTTCGACGGCTTGCTTCCACAGGTAAACCATGATGTAAGCTGCTTCCATCGGGTCATTTGTTACCCGCTCTTTGCCGTATTTTGCCTTGAAAGCTTCTACAAATTTTGTATTTGCTGGAGATTCCACAGTCATGAAATAATTCCAGGCAGCGTAATGACCTTTCAGATATTCTACACCGATCGCCTTTACTTCTTCTTCGGCAATACTGACGGACATCGACGGATATTTGTCCGGTGTCAAACCTGCACCCTGCATCTGTTTAAAAAATGCTACGTTGCTGTCGCCATTCAGGGAATTGAAGATGACACCGCCGTCTGGCAAAGCTGTTTTGATTTTAGTAATGATCGGCGTAACTTCTGTGCCGCCCAAAGGAATATAGTCTTCCCCAACTAGTTCGCCTCCTTTCGCCGCTAGCTGTGCCTTGATAATGGTATTTGCCGTGCGGGGAAAAACGTAGTCAGAACCGACTAAAAAGAATTTCTTGCCTTTATTTTCCAGCAGCCAGTCAACGGCTGGTTCGATTTGCTGGTTCGGTGCTGCCCCGGTGTAAAAAATGTTTTTTGAACACTCTTGACCCTCGTACTGGACGGGATACCAGAGCATATGATTTTTTTCTTCAAAGACTGGCAATACTGCTTTGCGGCTGGCGGAAGTCCAGCAGCCAAAAACGGTGACAACTTTATCTTGGTCGATCAATTTTTTGGCTTTTTCGGCAAAAGTTGGCCAGTCCGAGTTGCCGTCTTCTACGATTGCTTCTATCTGTTTTCCGAGGACGCCACCAGCTTTATTGATTTCTTCGATCGCCAATTGTTCGGCATCGACAACGCTTTTTTCGCTGATTGACATCGTGCCACTTAAGGAATGTAAAATTCCGACTTTAATGGTGTTTCCACTGCTAGCAGCAGGCGAGCCTGTTGCTGGAGAAGAGCCAAGGGTTGGAGAAGCTTCGGGACTCGCTGTGGGAGCCGGAGTTCTGCAAGCTTTTAAAAATAAACTTGATGTGAGGGTAGCTGAACTGTATAATAGAAACTTGCGTCGATCGAATCGCTTTGCCATTGTATTTTTTCACTCCTCAAAAAATAAATCTGATGCTTGAGCATAATAACATATAGGACTGAATATTAAGACTCCTCTGAGCAGATAGTTGTCTGTTTAGATACAAAACTTATTATTAACAAAACAGGGTGGGATCGCACTGCGCTTTGAGTACGATCGTCCTTGTGTAAATCACCCTGATTTATGGAGAATAGCGGACTCGAACCGCTGGCCTCTGCGGTGCGATCGCAGCGCTCTACCAACTGAGCTAATTCCCCTGACTGACTTTGAAATTGGGATTTTAGATTGGGGATGGCGGCATCTAAAAGCCTGATAGCTTGCGATCAATCTTAACTGTCGCACACAGTCATCTAAATTAGCACGTAACTGCCGAAAACGTCAACTCTACTCAACCATAGGCTGACTTGGCACGATCGAGCAAAGTTCTTGAACTCTGTCCAATTCTAAATCAGCAAAATAGTCCACCGTCCAATTAGCTTGGCGCTGGATCATGTGAAACGGGTAAGTGTGAGTCACGCCCACTACCTGAATTCCCGCTTTTTTAGCAGCTTCAATTCCCGCAAAAGAATCTTCAACAGCCAAACACTCCCTCAGTTGCAGGTTAAAATCAGGATATTGCTGATTGAGGCGTTCTACCGCCAAGAAATAGCCGTCGGGTTCTGGCTTGCTCGCCATCAAGTCGTCGCCTGCGACAATTAACTCAAAGTTTGCAGCCAAATCGACCCGATTTAACACGAATTCTATATCCGATCGCATGGCGCCGCTAACTATAGCGATTTTGAGTCCGATGGCTCGAATTTTAGCAAGAAACTCTGCCAATCCCGGATAAATCGGCAATTTTTCCAACGTATCTATTTGAGCTTTATAAGCTTGGGACTTGCGGATGAGCAATCGATCGAGGTAAGTTTCTGTCATAAATCTGCCCCTGCGACTTAGGAGTTCGACAGTGCAAGCGCGCTCGCTTTTACCCAAACAAACTTCTCGAAATTCCCCGCGTTTTAGCTGTAAATTTTCCTCCAGCATCAATCGATCGACTATTCGCTCGCGAATCGACTCGTCATTAATAATAACGCCATTAAACTCAAGTAAAACTGCTTTTAGAGTCATTAAAAGAAGGAAGAAGGAAGAAGGAAGAAGGAAGAAGGAAGAAGGAAGTTATTCTAAATTAGTGACAATAAATCACGCAGGGGCTGGAAAGCCTTGTAAATCGTCCCCAAAATCAGGAATTCGATCGTCATCCCGACTCCCCACCGCCACCCCCACCCGATCGAAATCTTCGCCCGGAAGAGGCTTGACACCTTGCGTCACCTGATGCACCCACCAGTGTTCCTGAGTTTGCACCGCTGCGAATCCAGCAGCCCCCATCCAAGCATCAACGCTACCAGCCGCGTAAGACTTAATATAAGGCTCTTCAAATACTTCTGTCAGCCACTCTGTTTGCCGCAAATTTTTCTGATTCCCATCCAAAATTACCACTTGTCCTCCAACCTTCAACAACCGAAAACTTTCTCGCAAAATTGCCCGCGATGCAGCAGTTGGCGTCTCGTGAAACAGCAAGGAAGCTGTAACTAAATCGAAGCTGGCGTCGGGAAAACTCGTGCTCTGAGCATTGCCGTGCAGCCACTCGATATTCAATCCGGCTTTTTGGGCTTTAATTTCGGCAACCACCAGCATATAAGGCGACAAGTCGAGGCCGATTACTTCGGCTTCCCCGAAGGCTTGCTTCAGCATTAACGTGGTGGAACCAGTGCCACATCCCAAATCGAGTATGCGTCGCGGTTTAACTCTTACGGCGTCAATTAAACCTTGTCTGACGACTGTTTCGTGAGGAGGTAACACGTATTGGGTAATGGGATCGTAGGAAACGGCGGCATGAGGGTTGAGGTAGCCGCCTTGAATGCCGTGAAAGTTTTGGCTGCTGTAATATTCGGGATAAACTAAGTTGGGTTGTCGGTGGCGATCGGCTGCTGGTTCCCAGTCGATACTTTGGTAAAATCGTTCCAGTGCTGCTTCGTCGATCGCCAGCCGAATCAAAGGCGATAAAAAGCGATCAAAAATTGTATCCTTGCCCACAGCCATAAAACTCCTGTTATTGCTAATCCTTCCATCCTAATTATGCAGTGCAAGTATGTCGATCGCTACCCAAAGCGCGATCGGGGATGACGAGGCAACCAGAAACGATCGGGACTTATATCAAGTCCAGTCGAACTCACTACAAACCGTTTTTATTACTGTGGAGTCGCTTTCTTCAATCTTCAATCTAAAATCTAAAATTGACTGACTGCTGACTAATGACTTCTTCCCCCTTTCCATTCCCCTGCGGATTACTAATAGGAATTTCCACAGAAAACTCCGTGCCACCGCTAGAGGTTTGAGCAATTTTAATACTGCCGCCGTGTCCGTCAACTATAATTTTGTAGCTAATCGCTAACCCCAAACCAGTGCCTTGACCAACTGGCTTAGTGGTAAAAAATGGGTTAAAAATTTGGTCTTTAACGCTGTCAGGAATTCCCGGACCGTTATCGGCGATCGCCACCTTGAGAAATTTGGCATCCTTTACTAAAAATACGGTCGTGGAAATAGTGATATTTTTAACCGGGATATCGCTCTCTGTCAAGGCATCGATCGCGTTGCTCAGCAAATTCATAAACACTTGATTTAGCTGAGAAGGATAGCATTCTACTAAAGGTAATTTTCCATAGCGCTTGACTATATTAATTCCATTTTTGAGGCGGTTGGAAAGCAGCAGCAAAGTATTGTCAATACCTTCGTGAATGTCGGCAAGCTTTTTGTCAGATTCGTCAAGTCGAGAAAAGTTCCGCAAGGAAAGAACTATATTGCGAATGCGTTCAGTTCCTATTTTCATAGAACTCAAGATCTGGGGTAAATCTTCTTCCATAAATTCCAAGTCAATTTCGTCTGCAAAATCTTCGATCGCCGGAGGAATTTCTGGGAAAGTTTGTCTGTATAAACTCACTAATGCCAATAAATCTGTCGTATATTTGCTGGTGTAAGGCAAATTCGCAAAAATGAAGTTAACAGGATTATTAATTTCGTGGGCAATCCCGGCAACCATTTGACCTAGGGACGACATTTTTTCGCTTTGCACTAAATGAGCTTGAGTTTTTTTGAGCTCAGTTAAAGTGTTGTTGAGCAGTTTTACTTGGTCTTGAGTTTGGCTGTAAAGGTGAGATTGAGTAATTGCGATCGCCAGTTGGTCTGCCACAGCTTTTAACAGTTGAATTTCCTCTTCACTCCAAAACCAATAAGTAGCATGGCTGCAAATTAAATAGCCTTGTGGCTGGTTTTTTACCTGGACAGGTATGGCTAAATAGCTATTAGCTTTGAGTTTTAAAGGTTGACTTGTAACCTCAGGCAAAGTATCGCTACAAAGAATAATTGGCTCGTCTTTATCGAGCTGCGCTGACAAATCTCCTATAAAGTAAGGCTCAAACTGGAGGAATTGTTTCTGATCGTCAGATTGGGACGATTCCCACAATACTTGTAACATTTGCTGTTGCGGTTCGTACCAACCAAAAGCAGCTCTTTCTAAATGTAACAAAATTACTATTTCTTCGACTGTACTTTGCACTATTTTGTCTAATTCTAGGGAAGCGCGAATGCGTTGGGCAATGCGGTTGAGCATGGCTTCTCGCTCGGCTTGAGCGCGATTGCTTTCGGAGGAGTAAATCAACCAAATTGCTGCTAGCATTGCCGGCACGAGCAGTCCGGCGACAACGGATGTCAACAAATTTAATGCTTTTAGTTGGGATTCAATATTTTCGCGGGGAATTACTAAAGCCATAGACCAGTTCACTTCATCGAGAGGAGTGTAGGCGACATAAACCCATTTGCGATCTATTTTTACCAGTTCTATGTTAGTTTGGCGAGCGGTCATTTTGCGCGCAATTGCGGCTAATTCAGGGTCTTTTGAGCTTACAAAGCTTGGGGTCTGTATGTCAATATTTCCAATTAAGTTATTATTGGGGTGTACAATTGGCACTCCTTCAGCATTTAGCGCAAAAGCATAACTGTCTGAACCGTAGCTCAAGCTGTTCGCCACATTTGTTACTCGGTCTAATTTAATACTGCCTGAGAGGACTCCAATTACTTGATTGGGATTGGGAGGCAATGCCCAAAGCGGAGTAGCAATTACGATCGAGGGAACTTGTGTAGCGCGGCCGATGAGCGGGTCGGAAACGTTTACCTTTCCGGTCATTGCCTTTTGAAAGTGTTTGCGACTTTTCACGTTCGTGCGATCGCCCAAAGTATTTTGCACTTCACCATCTGGTGTAACTAATGATAGAATAAAATACTCTTTTAACCTGTATACTTCTCCTTGCAAGCGGGGTTCAACTAATTGCCAATTGAGAGTACGAACAGTAGGAGAGTAAGCGATCGATTCTATTTCTGCTTTGCGGCTGCTGAGCCACTGGTCGATTTCTTCGCTACCTTTGTCTAGTTTTAGTAGTGCTATTTCCTTTAAATTGTCGATGATTAGTCCGCGCACAAAAAAATAGCTGACGCAAGCTGTAGCGCTAATGCTTAAAGCCGTGCTACCCAAAATTAGCAGAGTCAGCAGGTGGCGACGCTGCCGTCTGTGCTGCCACATACTGTGCATTTGCTGCCAGCGAGATTGAGTAAAACCGTTGAGGTTTTGCCAAAAATGGTGCAGCTTTTGCATTGGGTTGGGCGCCTGCGAGGACACGATGCCGACTTGATTTACTTGGTTTTGCATTGTCAAATGTTTTCTCTTGAGTCAAAGTCAAAGGATGGTAAATCCTTCGCTGAGTTTGCCCTCGACTCGCAGAGGTGCGATGGGGAATCTTCCTGCTGTCAAGTTGAATTTAACTTCACAATAAATGTGGGTTTTTGCTTTTCGCTTTTTGTTTTTGGTGGCATCAATTTGATATTTCAAGCCGATGACTTAGCGATTTTGCATTGGTGTTTTACGAAATTTTTACTATCTATCTCGTTTGTATAACAAAATAATTGTAAATAACACAGAGAAAGTACGGAGTTTTCTAAATTAAAACTGTATGCTAATTTCAGGAAAACTACGTATTGACAAAATTACTAATTTACGCTATGTAGTCAAGGAGAAATTTTCTCGTCTAAAGCTTTTTTAGCAATGCGGGTTACGTAGACGGTGAGAGCGATCGTTGCTAGCAAACCAATTCCGTAGAGAGCCCATTCAGCAGCCGTTCGCGATCGTCCTGGCGATCCGAGTGCAGCCAAACTCCCAGCCAGGGAACCGATATAAACATACATTACAGTGCCGGGGATCATACCGATCCAAGATGCGAAAAAATAATCTTTAAAAGATACCTGCGTGACTCCAAAAGCATAGTTGAGTAAATTAAACGGAAAAATCGGAGAAAGCCGCGTCAACAACACAATTTTCCATCCTTCTTTAGCCACTGCTATATCGATGGATTTGAATTTTTGATTGCCTTCTATCTGCTTGGAAACCCAGTTGCGAGTTAAATATCGCCCTATTAAAAAAGCGCAACTTGCACCTAAAATAGAGCCGATAGACACGCAAATCGAACCGCCAACTACTCCAAATAAAACACCAGAACCAAGTGTCAGCAAAGAACCAGGGATAAATAAAACCGTGGCTACAATGTAAATTAGAATAAATGCTGCCGGACCCCAAGGGCCGAGATTGGCGATCGACTCCAGCACATTTTTGATAATTACTTGAACATTAAAAAACCTTGCCACTGCAATCAAAGCCACCGCTAAACAAATCCCAAAAATCAACTTCCAGCGACCAGAAGGTGGCTGATTTTTGCCCATTTCCTGCGAATCATTCATTGTTTAAACTCCTATTTTCATATGATAGTAACTGCCAAGACAATTGAAACATTATCCTTCTTCCTTCTTTTTTTACCCTGAGCGAAGCCGAAGGGCTTTCTTCCTTCTTCCTTCTTCCTTCTTCCTTCTTCCTTCTTCCTTCAAATCAAAGTACCGCCACAGCTAGAACCGCAACCAGCCGTACAGCCGTAACAATAAGCAGCCGTTTGCACTTCTTGAATTACATCTAAACTGCCAGTCGCGAGCAATTTAGCAACTGTTATCTTTTGCTCACTGTCAGTTTTGGCAGGCAGATTTTCCATTTGGTTAAAATCGCAGTCATAGACATTGCCTAAATAGTCGATCGACAGTTCGTTTCGACACATTAAATGTTCAACTGTAGTAGGATTAAAGTTAGACTCCAAAAAACCGAGATAAGGTTTGTGCAGTTTTTTATGTTCTAAATGAAACTTAGTCCGTCCTACGGGCAAATTAGTAATCGCGAAGAGTCGATCGAAACAAATGCCAAAATGTTCTTCTAGATAACCCTTGTAATCTAGCTCTAATTTTCCCTGTTCCGGCGTTAGGGAAAACTTGTCTGTAGTCGGCACTTGCGGATTGTAAACCAAATCCAAAATTAAATTTGGGTGTTTCCCGTATCCTAACTGATTCAGCTTTTGCAGCGCCCGAATAGAACAGTCAAAAACACCATTGCCGCGCATTTTGTCAACATTGTCAGATTGATAACAGGGCAGCGAAGCAATAATTCTAAGTTGGTGTTGCGCGCAATATTCGGGAATGTCTTCAAACCCTTTTTCAAAGTAAATCGTCAAGTTCGATCGAACAATGACCTCTTTGCCTGTCGCCCTTGCAGCTTCCGCCAACGGTTTAAAACCGTAAAGCATTTCTGGAGCCCCCCCGGTGAGGTCAACTGTTTTAATTTGGGGAAAACGGCGAATTATTTCAATTAATTGTTCGCAAATTTCCGGGGAAAGTTCCTCCGTTCGTTTCGGGCCAGCTTCTACGTGACAGTGATTGCAAGCGAGGTTGCAGCGTTTGCCCAGATTAATTTGTAAAACTGTAATTTGCTTTTTAGTTAAAGCTGAGTTGAGTTTGCTTTTAAAAGGTGTTACTGCTGTCTGAATCATATGCTAATCCTGAGGGTCTCCTCTGGCAACGAAGGCAGAGGCGTTCTGGTGGAACGCCTCTAATAATTTAGCACTAATGCTTCGGAAGCGACAGTGACAGATTTTAATACCAATTCTTAAAAGCTTAGCTACGGCGAGGGACACAACATTGTTCGTTATTCCATTCAGACCGTTAAAAGTGCATTTTCAAGCTCGAAATATAATATAATGTGTAAACAATGTGTCCTAAACGATGTAGTGGTTGCTATATCATAGAACGCCAAGAAACCAGGTTTCTCTGAAAATCGTAGATTTCTAGTTGAGAAATCTACGAAGAAACCCAGTTTCTGGTCTCATCGCGTATAAGTCCTGTATCAAAAAATTAGTAAATGAAGAAATTCAATGAAAAACTTATCAATTTTCAGGAAAAACTTTTTTAGACCAGCCGATCGAGTTTCGAGAAAAAAGCCAAATTTCGCCCCGTATATGTTTGGGATATTTTTGCTGGTTCTCACAGCGGCAATCTCGGCAGCAATCGGAGCAATTACCGCACTATTAGCCCCAGTAGAACCACAAATTATTAGTAGAGTTTTCGATGCTACTGGGTTTAGCTATATATCGTCTAACCCCTCTGGATATCGCCTGTCACGACCAGTTAATATTTTGATCATGGGAGTGGATATCGTACCAAAAGCTGTGGTAAATTCGCCGAAAATATTTGACGGACGCAGCGATACAATACTCTTGCTGCGCCTAGACCCTAGAGATAAATCTATTAGTTTGCTTTCGGTTCCACGAGATACTAAAGTCAAAATTCCCAGAGTTGCTTTGAGCAAAATTGGTGAAGCAAATGCTAGAGGAGGAGTGGCTTTGGCGACGCGATTGGTTAGCAAGATGCTGAACAATATCACGATCGATCGATACGTGCGAGTTAGCACCGATGCGTTTCGGGAATTCGTCGATTTATTGGGGCCAGTTGAGATATTTGTACCCCGCCCGATGTCGTATACAGATAAGTCTCAAAAGTTAAGAATTAACTTAGCCCAAGGATGGCAAACTCTCAACGGAGAACAAGCAGAAAAATTTGCTCGATTTCGCAATGACGGTTTGGGAGATATCGGCAGAATTGGGCGCCAGCAAGCTTTAATTCAAGCTATGCGGAACCGCCTTGCAAGTCCATCAGTATTGGTGCGGCTGCCGCAAATTATTCGATTGATGCAGAAATATGTCGATACAAATCTGAATTTTGAGGAGATACTAACGCTGGCAAATTTTGGTTTGCAATTAGATAGAGATAATTTTAAAATGGTAATGCTACCGGGCCGATCGAGCTCAAAAGAAGGCGATTTGAGAAGTTATTGGATTGTAGATGATGATGCGCGCGATCGCATTATGACACAATACTTCAAACAAGGCTGGGCGGATTTTGCACAAGGGCGATCGGGTGGTACGGGCGAGTCCGTTTTGCCCACTCAACTCAAAATTGCCGTTCAAAACGCTTCTAACAACCCGGAAACTGCTAAAACCGTGGCTGAATTCCTCAAAAAAAAGGGTTTTGATAATGTATTGGTAGTCAAAGATTTGCAAGACAAGCAGCGTCAAAGCCAAATTATCGTGCAGCAAGGCGATTTAGAGGGAGCGAACAGCCTGCAAAAAGTATTCGGTGATGGTAAAATTGAGGCAGCTTCGATCGGCGAAATCGATTCGGACTTAACAATTCGCGTCGGCGAAGATTGGGTAAAAAGATTTAATTAGTCAGTTGCCAGGAAAGCAGGAAAGCAGTTGTCACCAATTACCATAAATACAATTTACAGCAGATTTCACATTTATGAAGTACACTCCTGGAGCGATCGATTGCTGTAGGGAAACGGCACTGCCGTGTCCTCTATCTGCTAGTACCTATTTACCTGCAAAATGTTGTATATGAAAAGAGTGTTGCGAATTTTAATGAGTCTCATTTTAAGTTTGGTTTTGGCTTGTGGGTGGGTGCTGCTGAGTGCTACTCCAGCAATAGCACTGGCAAAAACCAATATTAATTACAGGAACATTAACGTGTCAAACCGAGATTTTTCTAAGGCTTGTCCGAAAGTTCTGCAATAAAGTCTTTGGCCCAGTAGTTATTATTAAGATCAGACCGAATTGATCTGATTTGTGAGAGCGGTTTATGAAGCAGGAGCTCAAACAATCAACAGAAACAACAAAGCCCCTTTCTGGATGTCAGAAAGAGGCTTTGTTTATGTTAAATAAAATCCCAGGCATCGAGCTATTTTCTCAGGCAGTGACCCGCCAAATATCTTCGCCACCGCAGCATTTAACAACCGAGTTCGGGATGGAATCGGAGTGGTGCCACTGCGTCATAGACACCTAGAAAAATTGTCAGGATAGAACCCTGAAGACTGCATAGGATTAAGTCATCATCACCATCTACAAATAGAGGTCAAGCCCTCGGTCTATTAGTACGCCTCAGCTTCATCCCTCTCAGGACTTCCACTTAACGCCTATCAACGGGTGTTCTGCCCGTGACCTTACTGGATAACTCCATGAGAAGACTCATCTTGAGGTGGGCTTCCCACTTAGATGCTTTCAGCGGTTATCCACTCCGCACTTGGCTACCCTGCGTTTACCGTTGGCACGATAACAGGTACACCAGCGGTGCGTCCCTCCCGGTCCTCTCGTACTAGGGAGGACTCCTCTCAATCTTCTTGCGCCTGCACCGGATATGGACCGAACTGT
>JAAUPI010000112.1 GCA_012035135.1 Microcoleus sp. CSU_2_2 | reverse complement strand
GTTAGAATCATAACTATTATTCTAGATCATCCTCAAGTAGAATTGAGTAAGTTTATTGCCAATCTCAAAACGGTTTCTAGTCGCCTAATCCGCTTGCGAGTTCGGTGACTATCTCAACCAAGTCTACCGGAAACCTGTTTTCACGCCAAGGGTTCTTATTTTGTAGCTAGTTGTGGCGGGGTAACTCTTGAGCAGCTCAAGAAATACGTCCAGTAACAGGCAACTCCAGAATCAGGATTCGCTACGCTCAATTTTTTATGGGTCGGCATTCCCCTCCCGTTAACCTTCGGTATAACGGGAGGGGAATGCCGACATTAAGTTGGATTTGGGGTTTTGGATTTGAGATTTGGGATTTTGGATTGAATCTCCAAATACATAAAATAGTTGTGTTGACGAACTCGCTTCGTTTGTGGGAGATTGGCGTTTCCTGATCGCTGCCAATCACTCGCTCAACTGCGTTTCGCTTTCTTCAAAGCAATTCGTCAACGCCCTGGCTTTCATCCACGCGCGAACTAAGAGTATGGTGTGGGGATTCCCGCCGAACTAGCTAAAATCAAACCTCTAAAATCTAAAATCCAAAATCTCTAGGGTTTGTCCGGGTTCGGGTTCGAGGAGTTGGGTAGCAAGCTCGGATTTGGCGAGTAAATCGCGAAATTCGGTGATGCTGCCTACCGATCGCACTAACATGGGTAAAATGCCTGTGGCTCGGATGTCTCCCGCTGTTGTAGGCAGGAAAAACCGAGGTTTGAGGGTTTGAGCAAGCTTCAGGGCTTCAGAGGGGCCAATGATGATTTGTCCGAGAAATGGGAAGATTTGACCGATGACAGGGGCGATGGCTACGTCTACTGTGTCTATTTTCTGTTTGACTTTTTCTAATGGTGGCAGGTGCGGTTCGTAATAAAGTGTCTCGCCGCTGTTTAAATCTTTGAGCAAATAGCCGTTTTCTTCCTGTCCAGGCTGGATTTCGGCTCCGGGTACGGCGGTTATTTGTAATATTTCTTTAAATTTAGACTCTTGCCAATTTGTCAAAGATGTGATATTGGTGTAGCCTAAACTGCTGAGGACTTTGGCTGCGGTGGGTGAGGCGATCGCGGGAATGGTGCGATCGAGCAATTTGAGAGTAGGTCTGTGACAGTGGTCGTCTAAGCCTTGGGAAATGAGGATAAGGTCGATCGGCGGTAAGGTACTGGGAGTAAAGGCGACAGGGGTATTGTGGTAGGCGGTGAACAGCCAGGGTTGACCGTAAAATACGAGGGGATCGACTAGCCACGGATCGACGAGGATGGTTTGACCGGCGATGTGGAAGATCCAGGAGTTGAGGTCGATTCGGGTGAGTTTCACAGTTTTTTATAATAATTTTTTACATTTATTTTAATGATAGCTAGTTTGGTTGATTGGGGATTTTTTACCGAAAGATTCAGCCACAGGCGAGACGCCTGTGCCACCGAAAGATTCACTGTGATAGAAATGTTATAGTTCAGAATAATTGAATTATTAACGATACAAGCTGGATCGAAATGGAAATTAACCAGAATCTGCTCGAATTTTTAACGATAAAAGTACAACAAACTGTTGCCGACAGTCAAAAATTAGCTAACGAAATAGCTGATAAAGTTCAGGAAAATGCAACTTTAGTAACGGCCTGGGTACAATCAGCGCCAAGTTCAATTGTTAGCGCTGGGGCGATCGCCACTGAAGAAGCTTTCAAAGTCGCGCACAACATCCGTTTTGAAAATCTACCAAGAAATCTGCAATCCAAATTTGCTAGGGCGGGCGTGCGTGAGGGAATGCGAAATGTTCAAGAAGCAGCAAAAGTATTTGAATCCATCCCGGCCCAAATTCGCGCCCAAGGCCCAGAAGCAATTCGCAACTTTTGTCAAGATAAAGATTGGAGTCACATCCAAGCCCACGTCAATGGAGGCGGAAGCGAAGCGGGTAACGGAATTTTTGAATATTTTTGGGTGAATCGCGCCCGTGGTGGTGCAGACATGACTGCCGAAGAATTAGCAGTCGCCAAGCAAGTTTTAAGGGATGCTGCTTTTAAAGCAGCCGTTGCCGAAATTGTTGGGGCAGCACTTAAAGGGGCGATCGCAGCAGCAGTAATTGAGTTAGTATTTTCGATCTTAGAAAACTCGCTGTTGTGTGTTGAAGGCAAAATTACCCAGTCAGAGTTAGTCGAACAAGTCGCCACTGCCACCGCTAAAGCTGGTATTGCTGGTGGTGCAATCACGGGAATTTTGTTAACACTTTGTATGATATTTCCCCCGATTGCTGGAGTTTTAGGTGCCGCAGCGGTGCCGTTGGCGGTTGCAGGTATTGGTTTTATGGGAATTCGCGCCTGGGAAATTTTTTGTCATGGCGATCGCCTATTTGGTATCACGGAACAAGCACAAAAATTTCTGGGAATGACTGAACCGATAATTGAAATAAAACCCTAAGGATAATATCTGATTTGGGATTTGGAGGGATTGTTAATTTTTTAGATAATTATGCCGGAAATCGAGAAATCCAGGATACCAGTTGCAATGACGATCGCGGGTTCTGACAGTGGTGGCGGGGCTGGGATTCAGGCAGATTTGCGGACTTTTGCGTTTCACTGCGTGCACGGTACGAGTGCTTTGACTTGCGTGACGGCTCAAAATACTTTGGGGGTGACACGGGTGGATGCTTTGTCTGCTGAGGCTGTGGCTGCTCAAATTGAGGCGGTGGTTGGGGATATTGGGGTGGATGCTGTGAAGACTGGGATGCTGCTGAATCGGGAAATTATGGCGGCGGTGGCTTCACAGGTGAAAAGTTTGGGAATAGGGAATTTGGTAGTCGATCCGGTAATGGTATCCCGATCGGGCGATCGACTGATTGATGACGGGGCGATCGCATTTTTGCGAGATAATTTGATTCCTTTGGCTGCTGTGGTGACTCCGAATCGGTTTGAAGCCCAGATTTTGAGCGGAAGAGAGATTGTTTCTTTAGATGATATGCGATCGGCGGCGCAACAGATTTATCGATCGGGCGCGAAAGCTGTTTTAGTCAAAGGTGGCGGGATGGCGGGAGATTTGCGGGGGATTGATGTTTGGTTTGACGGTACGCGGTTGGAGACTTTGAAGGTTGAGACGGTTGATACTGCGAACACTCACGGGACTGGTTGTACTTTGAGTGCTGCGATCGCCGCTAATTTGGCATTAGGTAAAGATTTGTTTTCATCGGTAACATTAGCTAAAGATTATGTTACTACTGCTTTGAAATATGCTTTAGATATTGGAGAAGGCCAAGGGCCTGTAGGGCATTTTTTCCCGCTGTTGGTGTAAACAGTAATTAGTCATTAGTCATTGGTCATTAGTCATTAGTCATTGGTCATTAGTCATTGGTCATTGGTTAACTGTTAACTGTTAACCGTCAACCGTCAACTGTCAACTGTCAACTGTCAACTGTCAACCGTCATTACTCCTGCTGTCAACTGTCAACAGACAGTTTTTGAATTGTCTGATTTTAGATTGGGAAATGCAGGGAGGGCGATCGCGAGAATGTTTGCTTTGGCGAGGGTTTGGGGGTGTTGCGCTGTGAGGGCGATCGAGTCAGCGCAGGAAGTGACAGTTTGCTGTAACTGCGATCGGGAAGAATTCCATATTGTTAAATTATCGAATTTAACACATGGCATATGGAACTCCTAAACTACTACTATCAAACATCTACATCCTTCCAACCCCTATTTTATCAAATCAAATTTGTGATTAGCCATAAAATCCTCCGGCGCGACAGCCAACAATTCGCACCGATCGCACTCCCCAATAAATTGTAAACTCTTTCTATTCTCTTCTTTTCCTTTGTGGAACAGGCGTCTCGCCTGTGGTTGTTCTAATTTCTTAATTTCTCAGGCGAAAGAGCGATCGCCACCAAATCTTCAATCTTCTTAATATTCGGATCGCCTGCTAAATAGCCAATACCTCGATGCAAGTGTAGGCGAAACTGTTTGGCGAGAGTTTCTTTTTCCGTGCCCAAATTATCTTGATGACAGCGCTGCTTGAGGGCAATTATCAGAATATCGGCCATGTCGCCACCAAAGACATCCCAACTTAATTCGACGTTGCTGTCGCTGGGAATCGGTACTGGGGATGGGATGCTGGGCTCGGCGAGCGATCGGCAAAAACCCCAGCGACAGAGGATATTCCACCGATCGATTTTAGTCGATCGTTTGAGTTTAGATAGTTGCTCTTTTGCGGTTTGAGAGAGGCAGATGCGATCGACTGGTGGTTCCATAGGTTAAGAATTTGTTACCGCAGATGTCAAGCAGATGAACACAGATTAACGCAGATGATAGCATGAGATTGTACCTGCGGTTTAGAAGTTATTGACTATGCGTTGAATTTCTACTTTAGGGTTGCCGAAATTGATGAGCAAACAGACGGTTAGTTTTGTAGCTTTTATGACATTTAGACACTGTGCCATTTCTCTTTCACCGATTGATTTAATAGCTTTGAGTTCTACAAGCACGGATCTTTCCACTAACACATCTGGGATAAATTTCCCCACGATTATATCTTCGTAATGCACATAAATTGTAAACTGAGGTTCGACCAGCATTCCCGTTTTGCGAAGTTCATAAACCAAAGAATTCTGATAAACTTGCTCCACAAATCCACAACCTAAAGTGTTTCCTACCTTAAAAGCACACCCAATAATTTTTTCCGTAATCCCATTCAATTCCAATCTGCGTTCATCCGTATTCATCTGCCATCATCTGCGATTAAAAAAAAATCCCACATCCAAAACTATACCAAAAATCCCCATCCAATCCAATCTGCGTTAATCCGTGTTAATCTGCCCTCATCTGCGGTTCATTCCCAGAAATAGCCCGGTTCGACGGTGGTTTGGTGTTTGGCGGAGTCATAATTGAGGAGGTAGCTGTGGGCGATCGCCTCTAATTCTTGCAGCTTATCATATTCTGTTTGGCTAATCTCTGTGTCGGTAGACAGCAGGATGACTTGGTGGCTGGCTGAGGGGAAATACTTTTCGACTAGGTTGTTTCTGTGGGAGGAGTCGAGGCGGCCGAGGGGAGTGTCGATCGCGACTGGTAACTGTCTCCCGGATACTCTGGCCAATCCCCACAAAAATGCGATCGCCAGCAGTTGTTTTTCCCCAGCAGAAAGTCGGTGTTTCGGTACCGGTTTGCCTTCTGGATCGTAAATCGAGAGGCTGAAGCTTTGGGTGTCGATCGCAACTCTGTGCACGAGGTCGGTTTTGTGCAGCAGGTAGCGAAAACAGTCGGTAATCTCTATTTCTAGTTTGTTGAGTTTTTTGAGGGTAAGTTTTTCTTTAAAAAGTTTGAGTGTATCTTGCGCTTTGGCGATCGAAGTGATGATATGTTGGCTGTTTCTGATGGTAATGTATTCGCTGCTGTATTTTTCTAGTTCTTTCTGGGTTTTGGCTAATTCTCTGTCTAATTCGTCGATGCGGCTGTTAGCTGATTCTAAGGCTGCGGCTGCAAGGGCGACTGCTTTTTGAGTGTTCCTGACTTCTGCTTCTAGTTTTTCGTAGGCTTCGGGGGATGCTGCGGTGGCGAGTTGTCTGTCTGTGAAGTCGATTTCTGTTTCGATGTTTGTGATTTCTGCTATTTGTTGGGCGGCGATAGTTTGCTGGGCTTTTATTTGGTAGCCCAGGAGGTTTTCTAGTTGCTGGATGTTGTTGTTGTCGGCGTTCATCCAGGGCGGGGTGTCTGTTCCGGCTTGCTGTTCGAGTTCTCGATCTTCTTGGCGGATGAAGTCTTGGATTTTGTCTAGTTGTTGGGTATCTAAGGAGATTTCGGCGATGTAGTTGAGGAGGCGATCGCTTCTTTGTTTGATAACATTTTGGGCAATCTTTGCTTGCTGTTGGCTGGCTTCGGTTTCTGCTTGGGTTTTTGCTGCACTTAGCAGGGGCGAAATCAGGGCGAGGGGTAACGTGTTTGATGCGAGTTCCATCAGGGATTGACGGGTAGTTTCTGCCCGATCTTTGTAGTCGTTTAGCTGTCTGTCTAGTTGACTGCGATCGCCCGCAATTTTTCCGCCTTGATAAATAAACTTGTCTGATGCTTGTTGCTGATTTTTTTGAGCTTTCTCTAATTCGTTTTTAAAGCTGGCTTGTTTTTCTGCTGCCACTTCTTTCTTATCAGTAATTTCCTGAAAAGTTTGTTCAATTTTTTCTAAAGCTGCCAAGTCTTTTTTGCCTGCAATTTCTTTGCGCTTCCGACCGGCTAATATTTCTAAATCGACGGCGAGGCGTTCTGCTAATTCTAAACCTAGCAGAGATTTAATCGCCCCGACGACAAACTCCGGCGGTGTTTCGAGTTCCGCGAGTTCTTTTACTTGTTCGCCGTCAAACAGAAACAGGTTGGATATTCCGACTGGTAGCAGGGTTTCGATGTATTCGTCCCAGGTGTTAGTAATTGCTTTGTCCGACCACCAATCTTTGACTATTTCGCTGTATATGAGGATGCTTAAGGTGTCTTTGATGTCTGGTTTTTTCCAGTATCTAACTATTTTGAATTGAGTTAGTTTGTCTTCTTGGACTTGTTCAAAGGTTAGTTCGACGCGGGTTTCTTCTAATGGGGGTGTGTGGCGGTTGACGCATTGATTTATGAAGTCGCTGTAGCTTAAATTGCCTCTGGTTGAACATTGGGCGCGACTTCCGTAGAGGGCGAGGCGAATGCCGTCCATGAGGGTGGTTTTTCCGCCGCCGTTCATGCCGCCAAATAGGATTACTGGGCAGGGATTTCCGTCTTTTTCGGGGCGGAGATTGATGGTTTGGATGCCTGCATAGGGGCCGAAGTTTTTGAGGACGAGTTCGAGAAATTGCATTGTAGATGTTGTCGGTGGTTGGTGGGTTATTGGCGAGGGATTTGGTAACGGATGGGTTGTTGGTGGGAGGCGGTTCGGCAGCGGATTTTGTAGCGGATTTAACGGATGGGTTGTTGGTTGGTGGGGAAAATATTAACAACGGATTTGAGAATTAATCAGTGGCTAATCATCCGTTACATCCGTTACCGAATCCGTTGCCGAACCGCTTCCCCCTTTGCTACCAATCAATGAAATCTGTTGAATCTTCCTCCTGGTTTTGGGGTGGAATGTTGGGAGGTAAGGGGAGTTCGGCATCTGTTTCTTCGTAAGATCCTGAACTTCCCCTCATCCAACCTCTGCCACTTGTTTTGGGCCGCCACAAGTATGGTTGAATGTGTTTCTGCCAAGCTTGTACGGATTTTGGTGGCAGAATTCGGTGATATTCTAATTTGCTGCGTCCAAAGTTTATAAATAAACCTACTTGTGCTCCTGTTGCTGCTAAGTAAGCTATTATTTGAGCTTTATCTTTATCGGTCATTGGATAGTTTACGGCTTTATCCTCTACTACAATACATTGATTTACCCAATGGTCTAGATAGAGGATTCCCCTCCAAACTTGACCGTCATAAATTTGTTTGGGATATTCCATTTCTGTGGTAATGCCGGATTCAAGCATTTCTGCATCAAAGGCTCTTTGGTAATGTTTTTCTCTTAAACCTTTTTGCGTCCTCCGGTGTACTCTCATGGCACAGCCGATGATGCTGTATGTCATATCCTGATGGGGAATATTAGGATCTATCATGGTCGTAAAAATTTGGTAATTTTAACGATGAGGGTTGGTAATGCTGCGGTTAGTTGACAACCTATTATATGCAATAATTTATATGCGATCGCACGGAGTGGCTGTCAACAAGTTTGGGGTTTAACCGCAGGCTAGCGCGTGCTAATCTTTGCTATTTTCGTCTCCTACATTGGGAGTTGAAAATTTGATATCTGCCCAAGATAACTGCCTGCTTTCGTTGCTTTTAGTTTCCAATTTTTCCCTAAGCTTAGTAACATCAACGGTAGCATCAGTTGCAGAAATGTTGGTTTGGGCGATCGCATCTTTGACTAGAGAAATTTTATCAGTGGGATTTGCTTTAACATCTGCAACGGCTTTTTTTAAATTGCGTTGATAGTGGGCATTGCCGATGGCTTCATCTTTCGATCGCGAACTAGTTTCAAAGCATTTTTCCAAATCCCCGTAAATGCCAGTACGGCGGGGTTTCGTGTAGTATTGGCGTTCCGTATCCAGGAGTTTTGCCATTAATTCCAGGTGCATTTTATCCTCGCATATTTCTTCGAGTACAGTCCATTCGTCGCTACCTAGGAGTTTTCTTTCGGCGGCGGGACGGGAATCTACAAAGGGTTCGCCCGTGACTTCTTCGTAAATCCGGGGCAAACTGTCGTCAAATTCGTGTTTTTCTTCCAGCCAAATGCGGCGGATTTCGCTAAGTTCTTCCGGGGTAATTAAGGTGATGTCGCGCATTTCTAAAGGTGCGGTTTTGCGGATGTGGGTTTGTGCTTCCAAGACTCGTCTCAGCCAGTGTTCCCGCCAAATTTTGGTGTAGGGGCCTGGGATAGGTTCGACGGAGGTTTTGTCGTCGCCCATGTTGCGTTCAAACAGTTCTACTCTACCGTAGATGCGTCGGAAGTCTCTTTTAGGGCGATCGTCTTTAATGTCTAATTCGTTGCGAATATCGAGGAGAGGCTGCATCCATTCTTTTTCCTCATCATTTAAAATCATTGCCTGCATAGATTTATCTTGGTCTACCATTGTACAAACCCAGCAGCCAAAGCGAGAATCTCCACAACTCGGCGTAGAAGTATCAACAACTAAAGGACATTCGTTGTCTGCTGTCGCACCGCGATACATAGTAAACAAGTCTTTATTATCACCTCCCCAAGGGTTAGGATACTGCATAAGATAAAGCCACACTTCATCATCGCGCCAGTCTTCAACCGGAGTGTAAATTAGAGAGTTAATTAAACGAGAATTAGGACTCAAGCGCTCGCGCAGTCTACCTGCTTCATGTCTTTTCATTGTGGCGGCGCGTTTACTGCTTTCAGCCTTTCGAGTACCTAAAACAACAATAGTTTCACCGTGAACCCTAACCATTTCACGGATGAAATTGTTAACAGGCTGAATTTTCATGCGATCAGTACACCAGCGAAATCCATTTCGAGGTGCTGGATATCCTCTCCCAATCAAACATACCCAGAAGGTTTCTTGAACGGAAGGATGAAGCAGATGAGGCTCCACTGGCATTTTTTGCTGCTTAGCTGCCAACTTAACCTGTTTAATACAATTGCGAACCCAGGTAGAAATTATCGGATTTTCTACCAGCGTATCTGTTGTAATTAAATGAATAGTTTTGGTGCGCTTTTCCAGTGGTAGTGCTGCGATAGCATACCAAATCAACTGCAATACTGCACTAGAATCTTTTCCAAAAGAGACGCCTAAAACCCAGGGAATTTCATCGCTACAGTACAAATGCTGAATTTCTTGAGTTAATTCTTCTACATCTTTAATTAACTTAGGAACAGTACGTTGAGGAAATAGTGATGCTTGGAGTTCTGTCATGATTAACAATTCCTAAAAATGCAAGAAAAAGGACACGAAAGCCAGTTTCTGCTAATGGTCAACCGATAGGCTCGCCTCCCAGAAATTTAATTTCAGGAACGAGCCTGCGGAAGTTTTGAATTCTTAGGTTATCATAGAACACCAGGGCTCTCCTGGGATTGTGGTGCAAACTGTATCTTAAGCTACAAAATTCTCCCGGTGCAAGTATTGAAACTCATACCAGGAGTCATATAGGCTTCACTTATCACCGAATACCCAGGAGAGCCGACAGGATTAAGATACAAACAGCTAAACCCTTACCATCTGCGTTCATCTGCGTGCATCTGCGGTTAAAAAATCATCTCTCCACCCATTGCTGCGTCCGGGACACCATACAACTCGAATTGAGCTTGACACTTAACTTGAGTCTCATCGAATTAAGAACTCACCGCTCCTGGCACCGGTGAATGAAATCGATTCGCATTCAACAACTCCAAATTCAGGCGATAGCCAACATTCCGCACAGTTTGAATCAAACTCGGCTGTCGCGGATCGATTTCGATTTTTTTGCGCAGAGACAGTACGTGAGTGTCTATGGTGCGCGGGTTGTCAATAGCATCGGGCCAAGCCCTCCGCAGCAAATCGGAGCGCGATAGAGGTACTCCTCCGGCTTGAGCCAGCACGTACAGCAGACTAAATTCCTGAGGAGTCAGCTCGATGTGTTCCTCATGTAACCGCACTCGGCGCTGCACCAAATCAATTTTTAGCAGACCGCACTCCAGGGTAGCTGGCGGTATCATCGTGCGGTTGCGACGCATCAAAGCCTCCACCCGCGCCATAAATTCTTGCATCCCAAACGGTTTAGTCAGGTAATCGTCAGCCCCCGACTTCAAACCTTCGACAATATCCGCTTCGGAATTCCGTGCCGACAGCATCAAAATCAGCGATTGTTGCTGCTGTTGTAGCCATCGACAAAATTCCAAGCCATCCCCATCTGGCAATTCAGCATCCAAAATCACTAGGGAAGGCTGGCGAGTGTAAAATATTTCCCTAGCGTGACTGATATCCGCTGACTGGTGCACCCAATGACCGACCTGCTGTAAATGCCAGCCCAAGAGCGATCGCAGGTGCGGATTCCCTTCAACAATTGAAATACTAGCAGATCCCACAGCGGCGAGCTTCCCTTATCACGAATGGCTACCAGATTAACAGAGCTTTTGTCAAGGTTTTGTAACTACCGCTACCCAAGCCTTGGCTCTATTTAAAGTAGACAACAAGGCTCAGGGTTAAATTTTAAAGATTTAGTCAAGTTGCGCTCGCGATCCCGTAGAAAAGTTAAAGCTTTCTGATAGTTATCTTACAATTAAAATACACCATACAGCAGCCGATCGAGCCTATGCCCCAACTCCGAACCCCCGCTCCCGAAGACCCTGCCCCAAATCCTCAAAAGTTGACAAATTTACCGACTGCAATTACAATTCCCCCAACCGTTCCCTCGGTAGCCGGAAGACTTGCACAGTTTAACCGCAAAGTTCAGGAAAATCCCGACTCAATTAAACGCCGGACGAATAGTCTAGGTGTTTGCAAAAAAGTCGAGTCGTGCCAAGCAGCGCGTGAAATTTTTTATGGAGGGTAGCTTGTTGAGCAGGGTAAAAACTTTTATTTAGAAATAGTTTAGACCTGATTCACTCAGTAACAATCAAAGCCATTTCTAAATCCCGCCGTCATTGTACACACCACAAAGGATTTCAACCTCACCATGCTTCAAGACACTCAAACCATCCGGCATTACCAAAAACTTACCGACGCCCTCGTCGAAATGTGGCATAGAGGTTATCGATTCGATGACCTGCGACTTTATTTAGATGGCTATCTAGCAGCCCTACGACATTCAAACGGTTTAGAACCATACTTGATTCACAGATTAGAGGAAGAAGCAGCGCGTTATATTCACGACCCCTCGAATTTTGAAATGCCCCAGACCCAAACTGAAGCAGACTACTATTAAATTTGGGAATGGGGAATGGGGCATTGCGCATTGGGCATTGGGCATTGAGCAAGGAGGGAATGGGTTATTTGTTATTTTTTCCTTCTTCCTTCTTCCTTCTATGAATCAACCTAAGTCACTGTAAAACACGATCGCGGTGAGATCCCCGACTTTTTAAAGAAGTCGGGGATCTGTTTTTGCTGTCTAATTTAAGAAGCTAAAGCTACTTCTACGACTTCTTGCAATTCGCCTTTTTGATACAGCTCGATCATAATATCCGAGCCGCCAATAAACTCGCCATTGATGTAAACTTGGGGAATTGTCGGCCAGTTGGAATACTCTTTAATACCCTGACGAATTTCGGGGTCTGCCAAAACATCAACTGTTTCGTAAGGCACTCCCAAAGTGTTGAGAATTTGGACTACGTTGTTAGAGAAACCGCATTGGGGCATTAATTTATTGCCCTTCATGAATACCATGATTTTGTTTTCCTTAACTAATTCGTCAATTTTTTGATGTGCTGCTGTACCCATGGTCGCTCCTAATATTGCTTGAAAAATTTTAAACGGTGATAGTTGTCTGTTAAGAAACTCTTGACATCAAGACCAACTTACGATCGCCAGAAAGCTACTCAACAGTTAAGCAACTTGACTTTGCGCTTCCCATTCTGCGGGAGTGAAAGTTTGCAAGCCCAAGGCGTGGATGGCTTCACTAGCCATTGCCTGTTTGAGAGCACCGTAAACCAGTTGGTGTTGCTGCACTCGGCTTTTCCCTTCAAACGCAGCCGAAACTACCCTTGCTTGGTAGTGGTCGCCACTGCCGGTCAAATCGTTAACTTGTACCTTAGCGTCGGGCAATCCTGTCTGAATCATTTCTGCTACTTGAGACGGTGTAACCATTGGTTTCTCTGATAAACGGGGGCTATTTAGATTTTAACTCTTCTGGCGGAATTCCCCATCCGCCATGCGGTGGGGATGGATAGCGACCAAAAAAAAGACGAAGCACGATATAATAGAAATGGTTGTTGACCCACCAGGCTGACTAAGAGGCCACGCCAAGCGGTATAAAGTATGTACTCGGCAGAGTCCTGGGAATCCCAACGCCCACTGTCTCGGCATTAGTAGACATGGTTAGTAGGACGTAAAGTAATAACTCTTGCGGAAGGCGAGAGTCTGCCTGTGGACGCTGAGTAAGGCCAAAACTAAGACGGCTTGGTAGAGGCATCAGCGGATGAGACGGGAAACTCCGAAGACGAATAAAACCGTCCTTGAGTTGAGTAGATGTTGGAAGCCCCAACTTCTGCGAAGCAAGTTGGGGTACTTCACTAGAACTACTTGTTGGACGATCGCGGTTGAGTGCTGGGGCCCGATCGAGGATAGGGAGTATCCACAAACCCCAATTCTAGCAACTGTTGGTAAGCTTTTTTGCCTAAATCTCGAGTTGGCTGCTGCGATCGAATAATCTGAATCAGCAGTGGCACTGCGAGTTCTGGCTTATTTTGCGCCCGGTGTACCAACGCTAGCCGATAAGTAGCTTCGTCCCGCATTTGGGCTGTTTCCACAGCTTTGGTGCGGTTGCTGTCGGCTAAACGAGTGTCAATTCCGGCAAAACTGCCCCCCAGTTGTTGGTAGAAGTTAGACAACTGATTGAAAATTTGGCGGGATTCTTGGAGTTTTTGAGCAGCTAAAGTGTAATTTTGATTGGAAATAGCATTACTGGCTTCTGTCATCAACCGCTGACCTCCCTGGATGCTCAGTAGGCTGCTGTCTTGGTTCAGAGGACGGAGATTGCTGGGATCTGTGGGGTCGTCGGCAGGTTCGACTTGCGGGCGGTTCTCTGACCCAGAAGGTTGTTGTGCTTGGGCTTGAAGGGGTTGCAACAGGGTCAAAACTGCGATCGCCCCGATTGTCATCCGGGCGGTGGAGCGGAGCCAGCAAACAGTTCCAGAATCTAACATGAAATTACTTTGCGCCTCGGCGCTGTGAAAAATAGTATTTAGCTTGAGCCGATCTTAACCATTGGGCGATCGTAACCGGCTAAGTATAAACCAAATTTGGCCAAATGTCAAAGGGGGGGAGCGATTTTGGATTAAATGAAGGAAATCGCGGACGATCGGAAAGATTCCGGCGGTTGAAACCGCTGCTAAACAAACAAAGTCCGCGCAGGCGGACTGAAAGATCGGGAAATTCAACCCGCGTCGGCGGGTTTGGTCTGTCTAGACGCGGTTTCAACCGCCGAGTCATATCATGTCCGGTTAATTAACCTTAATTAAGGATTGAGAGAAAGAGGGGGGAGGGCAGGGCTGTTTCATTCTCGAATTTTAGCTGTGCTAAAATTCTGAATGAAAAGATTCATGTCCCGATCGGACACGCTTCAATTCAAGTCTCAATAAAATTGAGACTTGAATAAACTGTTTTGATTGCTGTGAATGGGTTTGGGGACTATCTTTGTTAAATTATCATCAGATAATTGAGCCAATATACCTTTTTAATCAAGTAAAATCATCTTTCAGAAATGAGATGAGAGTCAGCATAAAAGTTTTTGTAAGCCCTGACTAAATGCCTCAAACATTGTTGCCGTGGCATACAGAAAACCTCGTTTAACCATGCTTTTTCAATAGTCTTTTTAGCAAGATAATTGAAATGAATTTAATAAAAATAGATGTTACGGGGATGTGAATATTTGGACTCAAAACCAGCCATATCGGCAGTCTCGGCATTCCCACTGGCTCGATCGCTCCTTAGACTGTTGGGTTTGTGGGCGCCACATTGCTAAACTGAGCTTTGTACAACCATCGATCGAACAGGTAAGCCCGTGCTAGACGAACAAGCTAAAAAGACCATCCTCCGCAAAATCCCTCATGGACTGTACATTTGCGGTGTCAAAGACGGCGAGGAAGTCAACGGCTTCACCGCTAGCTGGGTGATGCAATCTTCCTTTACCCCTCCCTTAGTCGTCAACTGCGTCAAGCAAGACTCCAAGTCCCACGGGATGATTAAAGCCAGCGGTGTTTTTGCCCTGAGTTTCTTAGAATCTGAGCAAAAAGACTTAGCCCAGAAATTTTTCAAGCAACAGCGTCGTGTGGGCAATAAATTTGAGGATGTAGAATTTTATATCGGGGCTGAAACTGGCTGTCCGATCATTTCCGACTCTCTGGGTTATGTGGAATGCAAAGTTGTTGGTGCTGTCGAACACGGCGATCACACTGTTTATGTCGGTGAAGTGATTGGTGCCGGCGTTCACCGCGAGGGCAATCCGTTGCTGTTAGAAAGTACCGGCTGGAATTACGGCGGTTAAATAGTTGACAGTTGACAGTTGTCAGTCAAGCAGTTGATGTTTGCGATTGGTGAGTTTTCGATCGAGTTTCAAAACTCACAACCGGATTGAGTGTACATGGGGGGTTTTCAATTCTTTTGTAGATTAACTAGATTGAAAATTAGCGTGCTTTGCTAAATTCTATGTACGGAATGCCCGATCGAAAGCTACTCTCCATATTTTTAGAACACACACCTGCTGCCGTAGCTGTGCTAGACTCCCAGATGCGCTACATTGCCACAAGTCATAGGTGGCTGAAAGATTTCGGACTTGCAGACACAAATGTCGAAGGCCTCTCTCACTGGGAGGTTTTTCCCCGCATTGGCGATCGCTGCAAACAAATTTATCAGAAAAGCTTAGCAGGTCAGGTAAGCAGTTGCGAACAAGTTGTCGTCAATGCAGACGGTTCCACCGACTGGATGAATTGGGAAATTCATCCCTGGTCGGACGATGCGGGGGAAATTGGTGGCATTATAATCTTCAGCGAGTCGGTAACTGAACGCAAATCTGAGTTGAAATACCGCTCTATTTTTGATGCGGCTAACGATCTGATTTTTATTTGCGACATTGAAACTGGCGAGATTGTCGATGTCAATCAGAAAGCTGCCGATGTGTTGGGTTACACGCAAGCAGAAATCCGGCAGTTGGGTTTGAGCATTTTGTGCCTGGAAGAATCACCTTATGCTCTCCAAAATGTCAAACAGTGGATGCAAAATGTGTTGGCTGGGGAACAGCAAATATTTGAGTGGCAAACTCAAAATAAACAAGGACGGCGGTTTTGGGTGGAAATGAGGATGAAGCTGGCTCAAATCGGCGATCGACTTCGTTTGCTGGCAAATGTGCGGGATATTACCGATCGCAAGCAGGTTGTTGATGCTTTGCGGCAGTCGGAAGCAAGGGAACGAGAAAAAGCTCAGCGGCAAGAATTGCTCAATCAACTTGCAGGTCAAATTCGTCAATCTCTGGAGTTGACAGCAATTTTGGAAACTGCTGTAGGCGAAATCCGCAATTTACTGCAAATCGATCGGTGCAGCTTTGCTTGGTATCAACCTTATAATAATCCGCCGGTTTGGGAAATAGTTAAGGAATCTTGTGCTCCTCAACTTGACAGCTTGACGGGTGTTTATACGGCACCTGATGTCGAGTCTGTAGCCGAACGCGATTTGAGATCGGAAATTCTCCGCATCGATGATGTGAGCGAGTTTTTAGAGCCAAATCACCGGAAAATTCTGTTTTCTCTGGGCTATAAGTCGGTGTTGAGTTTGCCGGTGCGAACTGCTTCGGGGCTGATAGGGGCGATCGTTTGCGGTAATTGCCGATCGCCCCGCGCTTGGAAGGATGCGGAGGTGGAGTTGCTGCAAGCGGTGGCGGCTCAATTGGCAATCGCAGTCAATCAAGCGGATTTGTACGCTCAAACTCGCGAGGCGGCGAATATTGCTAGGGAACAAGCCAAACAGTTAGAAGAAACTTTGTACGAGTTAAAACGCGCTCAGTCTCAACTTATTCAAACTGAGAAAATGTCGAGTTTGGGCCGGTTAGTTGCTGGCGTCGCTCACGAAATCAACAATCCGGTTAATTTTATTTACGGCAATCTCAGCCACGCTAAGGTTTACGTTCAAGAATTGCTAGAATTGGTGCGCCTTTATCAAGCAGAATTTCCAGTGCCTTCGGCTGCGATTTCTGAGACGATGAATGCGATCGATTTTGAGTTTTTAACTGACGATTTGCCGAAGCTGATGACTTCGATGGAGGTGGGAGCCGATCGAATTCGAGAAATTGTTCGCAGTTTGAGGAATTTTTCGCGACTCGACGAAGCTGAAATGAAGTTTGTGGACATTCACGCTGGCATTGATAGCTCTTTGATGATTCTGCAAAACCGCCTGAAATCTCAGCAAGATCGTCCGGCGATCGAAATTGTGAAAGATTACGGGGATTTGCCACAAGTTGAGTGTCGCGCCGGTCAGCTAAATCAAGTATTTATGAATATTTTAGCTAATGCGATCGATGCTTTGGAGGAACGCGACAGCAAGCGATCGATCGAGGAAATTTCCCTGTATCCGTCGCGAATTACTATTGCTACGGAAGTCCAACAGGGAGGCTTAGCGAGATGTGTGGTAATTCGGATCTCCGACAACGGGCTCGGAATAAAAGAAGCGGTTGAAGCACACTTATTTGAACCTTTTTTTACGACTAAACCTGTGGGTCAAGGTACTGGTTTAGGCTTGGCGATTAGCTATCAGATTGTTGTTGAAAAACATCGGGGCAAGTTGGAGTGTTTTTCAGAAAAGGGTGTGGGGACTGAGTTTGCGATCAAAATTCCGATTAACCAAGGTCATTAGTCAGTATTCAGGTTTATATTCAGGAATTTAGTCCTCTGCGATGCAAAGATTTTAAAGAGGACTAAATTCCTTAATACTAACTATAACTATTGACAAATTATACCAAATCCGGGTTACTTACCCCTTTTATAATCTCGTAACTGTAGTAAATGTAGGGTGCGTCGCTACGAACAACTCTCGTTGCTATTGGGAGATCTCATAGCGACGCACCATACCAATTATAACG
>JAAUPI010000111.1 GCA_012035135.1 Microcoleus sp. CSU_2_2 | reverse complement strand
TAGGGGTGAAGCATTTGGGCGATAGTCTGTGTCCCCAACCCTCTTAGTTTGTGTCCAAATGCTTCACCCTCCCCGCAGATCGATATCGATCGCGATCGCCTAATTTCTTTTTAGGAGATGTCTAATACCAAAATTATCACAGATAGAACTTCTGTTTCATTAGTCATTAGCTAACTAATGACTAATGACTAATCACTCCTCAATCTAAGAATCCCATTAAGTTCGAGCTGTCGTCAATGTCGTTTGAGGCAATTGGACGATTGCCGCCCATTGTCGAGTAAACTTCGTCAATATGCAGAGTGCTCATCGCAATTGGACGCGCACCGGACATACTGAACATTTCGCTAATTTGTATGGCGCTAGAGCCGATCGGGCGTCTCCCCATTGTCGCCACCACTTCAAAATCGCTGGATTCCACCGGGCGGTTGCCTACAATACCGTAGGTTTCGCTGATGTGCAGGGTGCTAGTGCCGATCGGGCGGTTCCCCGAAATCGAGACAATCTGGCTGACGGTAAAATCATCTTGGCCAACGGGGCGGTTGTTGGGCAAGGCAGCAGGCAGATAAAGTTGAATTCCTGTTTCTTTGGCATCGCTGGCTGCCGCCGCTTCGCTCTTGGAACTGGCTTTGCCACGGCGGGCGATCGCGCTACCTTTACCTTTGGGGGTGAGACTCATAATTTTTTTCCTCTTGATTGCTGGGTTCGGAAAGCGTCTGACTGGGAAAGCTTCTTTTTTGTGCTTTCTGCTGTCTATTGCGGTCAATATGAAAATAATATTATATACTCTAACAACTTGATTAACTAAATTGCATAGTCATCGAATTTTTGTTAAAATTTATCGGTAATAGCTACATTTTATTATGATAACTGCGGCCGCATCTTTTCACCTGCAAGCGCCCTTTGAGCCTACGGGCGACCAACCGCAAGCGATCGCCCAACTCGTCAAAGGCATCCAAACGGGCGATCGATTTCAAACCTTACTAGGTGCCACAGGTACGGGCAAAACATTTTCGATTGCAGCCGTTATTGAAAAAATTGGCAAGCCCACCTTAGTCCTCGCCCACAACAAAACTCTGGCAGCTCAACTTTGCAACGAATTGCGGAATTTTTTCCCCAACAATGCTGTCGAATATTTTGTCAGTTATTACGACTATTATCAACCTGAAGCATACATTGCCGTCAGCGATACTTACATTGAAAAAACCGCAGCAATTAACGACGAAATTGATATGCTGCGGCACTCAGCCACGCGATCGCTCTTTGAACGTCGCGATGTAATTGTCGTAGCTTCAATTAGCTGCATCTACGGTTTGGGAATGCCTGCGGAATACCTAAAAGCTGCTATCCCTTTGCGAGTAGGAATGGAAGTGAATCAGCGGCAAGTATTGCGAGACTTAGTTAACGTACAGTACAGTCGCAACGACATAGATTTAGGGAGAGGCAAATTTCGTCTCAAAGGCGATGTTCTCGAAATTGGCCCCGCTTACGAAGATCGAATTATCCGCGTTGAATTCTTCGGCGACGAAATCGATGCCATTCGCTACGTTGACCCGGTAACTGGCAAAATCCTTCAAAATGCAGATGCTTTAAATATTTATCCAGCGCGCCACTTTGTCACGGCAGAAGATAAATTAGAAGCTGCTTGTCAAGGAATAGAACTCGAATTAGAAGACCAACTGGCAGAATTTGAAAAAGCCGGGAAACTATTAGAAGCTCAGCGGATAGAACAGCGCACTCGCTACGATTTGGAAATGCTGCGCGAGGTAGGTTACTGCAACGGAGTCGAGAATTATTCGCGGCATTTAGCAGGTAGAAGTGCCGGGGAACCGCCAGAATGCTTGATTGATTATTTTCCGAAAGATTGGATGTTGGTAATAGATGAATCCCACGTCACAGTCCCGCAAATTCGGGGAATGTACAACGGCGACCAAGCACGTAAAAAAGTATTAATCGAACACGGTTTTCGCTTGCCAAGTGCTGCGGACAACCGCCCTTTGAAAGCAGAGGAATTCTGGGCAAAAGAAAATCAGTGCATTTTTGTGTCTGCAACGCCTGGAGATTGGGAAATCGAGATTTCTGAAGGCAGAGTTGCCGAACAGGTTATCCGCCCGACGGCAGTGGTCGATCCGTCAATTTTTGTGCGTCCGACGGCAGGACAAATTGATGATTTGTTAGGTGAAATAAATCAGAGAGTTAGCCTGAACGAGCGGGTTTTGGTGACGACTTTAACGAAGCGGATGGCAGAAGATTTAACCGAATATTTGCAGGAGAGGGCAATTAGAGTCCGGTATTTGCACTCGGAAATCCAGTCAATTCAACGGATTGAAATTATCCAAGATTTGCAAGATGGAAAGTTTGATGTATTGATTGGGGTGAACTTATTGCGGGAAGGTTTGGATTTGCCGGAAGTGTCGCTAGTGGTGATTTTGGATGCGGATAAAGAGGGGTTTTTGCGATCGGGACGTTCTTTGATTCAAACTATTGGGAGGGCGGCGCGGCACATTCAGGGACAGGCGATTTTGTATGCGGATAATTTGACGGATAGTATGGTTAAGGCGATCGATGAAACCGATCGTCGCCGTGGAATTCAGTTAGCGTACAATAAGATACACGGGATTACGCCGCAGCCGATCGCGAAAAAGCGATCGAGTAATGCGATTTTGGCATTTTTGGACGTGTCGCGCAAGCTGAATTCTCAGCAGTTGGAGGAGGTTTACGAACACGCAAACGAGTTATCTTTGGATGAGATTCCTGATTTGATTAAGCGGTTGGAAACGCAGATGAAGGAGGCGGCGAAGAAGTTGGAGTTTGAGGAGGCGGGTAAATTGCGCGATCGAATTAAGCATCTGCGCGATAAACTATTAGGTCATTAAGGAAGAGTGGGAGGATACGATTTGTTTTAACTTTTGACCTGGATTTTGGCGAGCTTTTGACTGCTATTCATGGCTGCTACCTAATACGAAATTCTGGTTAAATTCTCCCTCGCTCTTAGTCCGCGCAGGCGGACTTTGTGTGACAACAAGCGATTTGAACCGCCGATTAATTTACGGCGTCGGATTCGGATACTTAGCGTGCACCGCATCGATTTCCGCTACAATCTCCTTATCCAATTTCACTTCCAAACTACCGAGATTTTCCTCCAACTGTTTCAGGCTTGTTGCACCGATAATTGTGCTCGTGACAAACCAGCGCGATCGCACATAAGCCAAAGCCATCTGCGCCGCACTCAAACCATGTTTTTGAGCAATCTCAACATACGCTTTCACCGCATCATTCAGATTGGTTTTATCGTAACGCTGGCCGAATCCCGCAAACAAAGCCAGCCGCGAATTTTCCGGTATTCCATTCAAGTATTTACCCGTTAAAATCCCAAATCCCAAAGGACTGTAAGCCATCAATCCCACATTTTTAAAACGGCAAGTTTCTGCTAAATTTAGGTGAAATGTCCGATTGCTTAAACTGAAAGCATTCTGAATCGAAACAACTTTCGGTAAACCGTGTTTTTCCGCCACATTACAGAACTCGCAAACTCCCCAAGGTGTCTCGTTGCTCAAACCTAAATAGCGGATTTTACCAGCTTTAATCAAATCAGCAAATACCTCTAACTGTTCCGCAATTGGCACGGTTTCGTGTTCTTGGGCAATCTCATAATCCGGGGCGCCAAATAGTGGCACGTAGCGATCCGGCCAGTGGATTTGATAGAGGTCGATGTAATCTGTTTTCAGGCGCTTCAGACTATCATTTAAGGCTTGTTCAATATTCGGGCGATCGATCTGATTTTTTCCTTGCCGAATCCACTTTAATCGAGAGCTTCTTCCCGCTACTTTAGTTGCTATCATGACTTGATCCCGCTGCTGTTTCACCAACCACGATCCGATATATTCCTCTGTTTTTCCCTGAGTTTCCGGTTTTCCGGGCACAGGATACATTTCGGCCGTATCGATAAAGTTGATTCCTTTATCAATGGCAAAATCGAGCTGTTGGGCCGCTTCTGCAACGGTATTCTGCTGGCCGTAAGTCATCGTACCCAAACAAATTTCAGATACTGATAAGTCGCTGTCGCCGAGTTTTTTGTATTCCATGAGTTCGATCGCAATGAAATTATCTGATTCTATATTACCGAAAAACCTTGATTTAGTTCAGTATCGGAATAGTGCGATCGTCCTTCTCCCTCTTTTCCTCTGTGTTATCTGTGTTCTCTGCGGTTAAAAAAATCATAAAATAAGCAGCGAGTTGGATTATAATTGTCAAGATGTGCAATACCCACCCTACATTTCAAAAATTTAATGTTAATATAAATAATTGCTATCCCAATTTTATATGAGTAGTAGTCCCACCAAAATTTCTCTGGTTGACCTCTCTTTACAACACCAACCAATCCAAAGTCAAATCGCACGAGCAATTGGAGAAATCATCGAGCGGGGAGACTTTATTTTAGGTCAAGCATTGACAGAATTTGAAACAGAATTTGCAGCAGCTTGTGGTGTAAAACATGGTGTAGGAGTAGCTTGTGGAACAGATGCGATCACTCTCGGACTTCAAGCTTGTGGGATTCAGCCAGGAGACGAAATTATCATCCCAGCCAACACCTTTATCGCCACCATAATCGGCGTGATTCAATCCAAAGCCACACCCATTCTCGTAGATTGTGACCCTGACACCGCCCTGATTGACCTCACAGCAGTCGAAACAGCTATCACCTCAAAAACTAAAGCAATTATTCCGGTGCATCTCTATGGTCAAATGGTATCACCTATCAAACTGTTAGATCTTGCCGATCGACACAATTTGATCGTATTTGAAGATGCCGCTCAAGCCCATTTAGCTGAAAGAGAAGGATACCGTGCAGGTTCCTTTGGTAAAGCAGCAGCATTCAGCTTTTATCCCAGCAAAAATCTCGGTTCATTTGGCGACGGCGGAATGTTAATTACCAACGATGCAGAGACAGCCCAAAAAGTGCGGACACTGCGCAATTACGGAGCACCAAGCAAATATTTGCACACAAAATCGGCACCAACAGCCGTCTCGACAATTTGCAAGCGGCTGTGCTCAATGTTAAATTGCCTTACTTGGAAAAATGGAATCGCGATCGCAATTTAGCTGCCCAACATTACAATATGCTACTAAAACCCCTCAAAAACCAAGGCATTGTACCCATCCAAAACCAAAGTAGCGGTGGTCACATTTATCACCTCTACGTCATCCGAATTACTGAGAAAAGCCCCCTTAACCGCAACACCATTCAAGAAAAACTCGCCGAAGAGGGCATTCAAACAGGCATCCACTATCCCATACCCTGCCACCTTCAACCCGCATACCAAAACTTAGGCAATCCAGGTGACTTTCCCAATACAGAAACTCTGTGCGAACAAATTTTATCATTGCCAATGTATCCAGGAATGAGTAATACTCAGATTGAACAGGTTGTGAGGGCGATCGAATTATCATTGAATAGCTAATATTTAGAAAAATTATACTTGAGGTGTTTCCAGCAGTAGGGTTGCAGTTCTAAAAGCCCTTGAGTAACAAATTAAAAACTCTTTAACTCTCTAACTCAAAACTCACGGGCGGAAACTCTTGGTACCTTTCGACCCCAAACTCGAATATGCTACGCTCGTTATCCGAGTTTGGGGTCGAACTCTACAACTCAAAACTTCTAAAACTATGATGCACATTCAGCACAAAATTCGCATTATTATCAAGCGATACCTTCTGGGAGAAAGTATCCCCCTACTCTTAGTGCTGCTATACGCTCCCCTACTGTTACACTGGTACAACGGTTGGTTCAACAAAAACATCAGTATCGAACACGAATATTTCAGCCACGGACTAATTGGTTTACCCTACGCGGCTTATATCGCTTGGACAAACCTAAGTCGCTGGCGTCAATTACCCAACTCGTCGCATCCTTTGGGAGGATTTTTACTGGTACTAGCTAGCCTATTTTATCTGAGTCGGTTAAACGATTTGGTCAATTTATCTTTGCCAATAATGCTGGCCAGTATTTGCTTGTGCTTAAAAGGACTCCCCGGCTTGAAATTGCAGGGTATGCCACTGGTATTCGTATTGCTAGCCTCACCAAATCACATTCCGTACCTCATAGAACCCTACGCATTGCCCTTGCAACACTTCATTGCTGTGTCATCAGGCTTAATATTAACCAAAGTTGGTCTCAACGTGAGAGTAGAAGAAATTTATCTGTACGTAAACGGTCGTATTGTAGAAGTTGCACCTCACTGTGCCGGCTTAAAAATGCTGTTTACCAGTCTTTATGTCAGCTTAATTATACTAGATTGGACAGGAGTTTGGCATTCTCACAAAAAAACCATTCTGTTTTTAGCAAGTACATCTATCATTAGCATCATTTCCAACATCTTCCGCAATACTTTGCTAACATATTTTCACGGCATCGGGGCAGAAAAACTTTTTACTTGGCTGCACGCCGGATGGGGTGGAGACTTGTATTCTGCTTGTATACTAGGCTTATTGGTACTTCTCCTCAACGGTATGGAAAAGTATTTCCCAAGCCACTATGGCAATTAAATAATTGACACTCCTTGCTCTCAAGAGCTTTCCACGAGCGCCCGCGCCCGTTATGGAAGAAAGAAACTCTTTCTCCCCCTCTCCCCTTCTCCCCCTCTCCTTTGCGAGTTTCTTCGGAGACGCGGTTTCCAAAACTACCGAGACTTTTCTGATGATTTCAGCCCGCAAACTACTGCGACAATACCAAATATCTAAAATTGTGGTACTGCTGTTTTTGTTGCTACTGGTTGGGGCCGTAGCAATTCCGGGCTATGCGACGGGAAGGTGGTCTTGGACAAACCCGCCACCAGTGACAAACCTCAAGCAACTAAAAACTTTGCGCTGTGAGGGGCTGACTCTTCCGGGCTGGGAGGTGATTCGCATCCTGAATAACGTACAAATTGGCGGTCACAGGTGGTTAGTTCAAGAAATTAAAGAAATTCAACATCCTCAAAGAAGTGCACTTTTATTGCTGCTGCCTCAAAATGGCCCAAAAGACCAGCCTCAGCTAGAATGGATCGACATCGATGGATTTCATCGGTGGCAAAGAGAGGCCGATCGACCTCTAAGGTTTACTGTTGAATTAGCACCAATACTCAACAAGCCACAGTCAACCGTCACAGCCCAATTTTTCCGAAGCTGGATTCCTCAACAAACTATTCCTCAAAAACAAACTATTCCTCAACAAAATTTTGCCGTCTTACAGTGGTACGCTTGGCCAAACGGCGGTTCTCCAGCAACAAGTCGCTGGTTTTGGGAAGACAGCATGGCCAGGCTGTCGAACCGCCGTGCATCTTGGGTAGCTGTCAGCATCCTTGTTCCCATTAAACCGGAGGCGGACATAGATTCATCTCTAGATATTGTCAAATCTCTCGGTGAAATTGTTCAAGCTAAACTAATGTTAGAAATTTTTCGATTTTAGCGGAGTTGTGCATAGATGTTAAGTTAAGGCTTGCAAAAATGGAACTTAAAAATAAGCGAATTAGATCGAATCCGGTAGCATCGGAATTAAGATTACCCACAGTCAGGAGGTGGCAGTGCCGTGTCCCTACAATTAATCGCGGTAAGGAAATGGCACTGCCCTGTCCTCAATATCATTCCGATGCAACCGGAATTGATATTATCCAAAATCCTAGCGATTTTTATCCCCATAAAATGCGGGGAAAATTCATAACTAAAAAATGCGTTGCTTTTTCTTTAGCAGGCCTCTACTCAACTGCTTGGACTTTATCTTTTACTGCTTTATTCTGGGGTTTGAACCACCAAGTTTTTTCTCAAACGGCTTTAGCCCAACCTGTGGTTCCAAATTCTCAACAGCGACTACCGCCCCCGCCTCCACAACTGCTAGTACCACCTCCACCAAGACAGCCAGCCAACCTCAGCCAATACATCAACCCAGCATTTCGCAATCGGCCCTACCGACTTGGCCCGGGAGACCAAATTGCTATTCAAGTTCAGCGCTTCCCAGAACTAAATTTTACAGGTGCAATCAGCCCCGAAGGCGTAATTGTACTGCCACTGATTGGAACAATCAATCTGCGTAGCCTCACCATCGAAGAAACACAACAGCGCCTCCGCGAACGCTTCGCCCAATTTATCAAAAATCCGCAAGTCTCCGCCTCTTTGCTGGTTCAGCGCCCGGTAGTCGTGACAGTGACAGGAGAAGTGGCCAGACCTGGTTTTTATCCCCTACAAACCCCGCAACTTCCCGCTGCCCTGGCGGCTGCCAGCGGCACTACTCCTACGGCCGAACTCCGGGCGGTGCGGGTGCGACGGACGCTGCCTGAGGGTGGTGTCGCCGAGCAAATCGTGGATATTTTGACACCGCTACAAACAGGCATTTCTCCCCCGGATTTGCGTTTAGAGGACGGAGATGCAATCGTCGTGCCTTACCAACAAGCTACAGCCGATCGCAAATCCGATCGAGATTTAACATCCAGGTATAGTCTAGCCGCTGCGACTACATCCGTCCAAATCACTGTCATTGGAGAAGTAAGCAAGCCCGGTTTTTATACGCTTCCGGCCGGCGGTGGTCGAATTTCTTTTGCTTTAGTGGCGGCCGGAGGAGTAACGGGAAAAGCTGATTTGCGGGCGGTGCGGGTGCGACGAACGCTGACAGACGGTTCGTCGGTGGAGGAACCCATCGACCTCTACACCCCGCTGGCGAGGGGTAGCAATGTGTTCGATTTTCCTTTAGTAGCTGGAGATGCGATTATTGTTCCAGAACTGGATACTACTACCAAAAACCTAGACTATGACAAGGCTCTAGTTTCGCGGTCTACCCTCATCAAACCTCGGATCTACGTCCGAGTTTTGAGTTACGCTAGTGGTGGTTTAACCTCTTTCTACGTAGAAAATGGTAGTACCTTTTTAGATGCTATCAACAACTTGCCTGTGAATCTGGCTGACTTGCGGCACATTGCCTTAATTCGGTTCGACCAAAAGCAAGGTAGAGCCATCAACCGGAAATTAGATGCGAAAGCTGCTCTGGAAGGCAATGCTTCTCAGAACCCCATGCTGCAAGATAATGATGTGATTGTGATTGGTCGGAATCTTGTCGAGCGGATTGGTTATGCAATCAATACCGTTACTCGACCGTTTCGGGATCTTTTGGGATTTATTCTGTTCTTTGAGCAGTTGAGAAATGGGGTGACAAATCTGTTCGGGCCTGCTCCTTCTAACAGGTAGTCAGTTGGCAGTTGACAGTTGACAGGAAAGCAGTTGTCATTAACAGATTTTAGATGAGATTCACTCATCAATTCTTCAATCTAAAATTGCCCCATGCCCCATGCCCAATTCCTGTACAGGCTCGATCGGCAATTAACCGGGTTTTGATATATCTGGATTATCCTTTATAAATGATTGATTAAAATTTTAAATGCGTTGTTGCAAAAAAGAAGTATCGTGCTAGGATGTTTAACTGTGGGTACAAAAGGGTCGGTGCCCGAGCGGTTAATGGGGGCGGACTGTAAATCCGCTGGCTACGCCTACGCTAGTTCAAATCTAGCCCGGCCCACCACAATTTAATTAAAAGTTAAAATTTAAGAATTAAAAGTTAGAGTTTTTAATTTGAGGTTCTTATTTTTTTATGCCCGTATAACTCAGTGGTAGAGTACCTCCTTGGTAAGGAGGAAGTCACGAGTTCAAATCTCGTTACGGGCTTATGACTTCGTTGGGAGCGGGGACGCTCACACTAGATAATTGGGATGCTACCGGATTTGAGATGACAGCTTTGCCTAATCCTACCTTTTAACAGTAGCGTGCAAGTAAGTTTTTGGGTCTTCGGCAACCCAACCCAAACCCGTATTGTACCGAACTTCAAAATGTAAATGAGATTGCGGAATATCTGGTTTTCCCGTCGTCCCTACAGTTCCCAAAACCTCTCCCGATCGCACTTTTTGACCGGCTTTGACAGCAATATCTCTCAAATGAGCGTAGCGCGTTTGCTTCCCCGCTTGGTGGTTCACTACTACTAAATTGCCGTAAATCCCTTGTGGCCCAGCAAAGGCGACTGTCCCGCCGCCGGCTGCCAAAACTTGCGTACCCTCTGCCGCCAAGAAATCTATGCCGCTGTGGAAAAAAACTGCACGACTTACCGGATGCGTTTGCCAGCCGAAACGCAAAGCTTCCACCGCCGGTGCCGGCAATGGAAATCCTTGCACCGATGTGTCGTCGGAATTTACCGAAGGTTCGATCGACCAATTTACCGAAGGCACAAACGCTACTTGCCCGATCGGCTGACACCCATTCGCCTCAAATAGCAAGTCTGCGCGCACTTTGTAAATTTCTGCCAGTTTTTGCCAAGTCGAACCCGCAGGCACTTCTACCAGCCTGCCATCGTAGGGAGGAATGACAATCTTAGCACCGGGCTGCACTTGACCTCTCCGCAACATTGGATTCATCGCCATCAGCGTTGCGGGCATCACATTGTACTGTCGGGCGATGCTTTCTACGGTTTCGCCTTGGAGAGCAATGTGACTCCGCAGACGAGATAAAGCTGGTAGAGGGCAATCGCGTTCGGGCGACGGGTTTCCCAAAGGCGCACCCGGAGCAAGATTTGTAGGTGCGGGCGCGGGATTCGCTACCATTTTCTCCGTCGGTGCTACCAGCCAAATTAGTGCAGAAACTAGAAAAAATAAATGTTTAAAAGTCATTGTGGATATAAAGATGTAAAGTATTGACTTCGGTAATAGACAATTTTTGATTAAAGTAGAGGAAGCGGTACGCCTCGCCCAGCTTCTTTCCCGTCGCCTAGACCAAAATACTCGATTGGGAACGTGTCTGCAGCAGGGCTGTAACATCACACTCTCATCAAGCAATCCCCGTGTAATGGATAAGATTCAAGGCGGTTGAAACCGCCGGGTCTTTTCCATCTCAGGTCTAAAGACTCGCTCGTTTCCCACTTACCGTACTTTTTTATGAGTTTATCTTTTAAGCAGTTGACCCTATATCTGACCTTGCTGTCTATTGGGGGGGGCATGGGATGGTTGGGCAATCGCTATCTGGCCGGACAAAATGGTCTGGAAACTAGCTTGGTTTTGCCCGTGGTGCGCCAGCAAATCCCGCCTTATGCGTCTCCTCCAGTCCCGGAAAATCGGGCAGTCGATCGCAGCAATCCCAATTTTATTGCTGAAGCAGCAGAAAAAGTCGGTCCGGCTGTGGTGCGGATTGATGCTGCGAGCAAGGTGGCTTCTCAAGTGCCTGAAGCTTTCAAAAATCCTCTGTTTCGCAGGTTTTTCGGGGACAATTTGCCGGTGCCGGAAGAACGAGTCAAGCGGGGTACGGGTTCAGGGTTTATTCTGAGTCCTGACGGTCGGATAGTTACTAATGCTCACGTTGTGTCCGGAACGGATACGGTGAAAGTAACGCTCAAAGATGGCCGGGAGTTTGAGGGCAAGGTGCAGGGGATCGATCCGCTGACGGATGTAGCTGTGGTGAAAATTAATGCCAAGGAACTGCCACTGGTGACTTTGGGTCGATCGGACAATATTGTACCTGGACAGTGGGCGATCGCGATCGGCAATCCCTTAGGTCTTGACAATACGGTGACAGTGGGTATTATCAGCGCTACGGGTCGATCGAGCTCTCAAGTTGGCATCCCCGACAAGCGAGTCCGCTTCATCCAAACCGACGCCGCCATCAATCCCGGCAATTCTGGCGGTCCACTGCTCAACGACCAGGGTGAAGTAATTGGCATCAATACAGCTATTCGTGCGGACGCTCAAGGCTTGGGGTTTGCAATTCCGATCGAAACTGCCAAACGAGTTTCTGACCAGTTATTCGCCAAAGGTAAAGCCGAACATCCCTATCTCGGTATTCAAATGGTCAGCTTGACTCCCGCTACCAAGGAAGAACTCAACAAACAGCTCGATCGCAAAATTAGCTTAGATAAAGGTGTTGCGGTGACGCGAGTAGTGGAAAATTCCCCAGCTCAAAAAGCCGACTTGCGTGCAGGAGATGTCATCCAAAAAGTTGACGGAGTTCCGGTGAACTCTCCAGGAGACGTGCAGGAACGGGTGGAAAACAGTTCTTTAGGCAAAGAACTCGAAGTGGAAATTAACCGCCTGGGTCAAGTTCAGACAGTTAAAGTGCGTCCCGGCGCTTTTCCGATATCGGGGAGTGCAACTGGTGGGTAGTTCCGGGTTTGTGCGGGCACGGGGGATGAAGGATGAATCAGAATTATGATTTTTGAGAAATAATTTTCATCCTTCGCCTTCTCCAACCCGTTCAGATATTTACTTTTCTTTGGGAGAGTTTGGTTTAATCGAGCTGGTGCTTGCCAAATTTTCTTCTAGCTGCATCCTCTGCTCCATTTGCCTGAGAAAATAGCCAGTCATCATCGCTGAAGCTAGCAAACCTGCTAAGTTTTCGCGATCGGTTGTAATTTGGACATTAAAGTTATCTGAAGGCAAGACGCCTACCAGTCCTTGAACATTATGAGAGATAATTTCTTTGATTTCTGGGCTGACGGACTTGGCGACGAGGGCTAGAACCTCTGGGGATTGGTGTTGGAGGTACTTTAGAAGTGGATTAGCTGCGGTTTGTTGGGCATTGGAATTATCAAAGTCAGGGTGAAAAACCATTTGGCGATTCTTAATTTCTGGCTTGCTCTATTCTAGTTTAAACTACTCGTCATTGCTTGGGTACAGATTTGCCTGAAAGTCAATTTGTAGTTGTTTTGGCAGTTGGTCTACTTGAAAATACCGATGAAATTTGTCGGTAACTTGTAGCCAGTACGATCTTCCCTCCGTTGGCCGCCGTTTCCGGACAAAACCAAGTTCAACAAGTTCTTGTACTTGTTGATATGCGCCAGAACCTCGCAAGTTAACTAAATCTGGCTGAGCGATGCCACCTTTGAGGGCGATCGCAGCTAGCGTCCGCAAAGCTCCAATACCTAATTCAGGAGGTATTAAAGTTTGCATTAAACTGGCAAAATCTTCTCTGAGTTGCAGGCTATATCCTGTGGGAGTTTCGACTACTTCTAAGGCACTCTCGCGGTGGGCTGAGTCAGACATGAGTTCGATAATGGCATCTTCTACGTCAGTTCGATCGCACTTAGCAATCTCAGCAATCTCTGCTATTGAGACTGGTTGACCTTTAAGGTAAAGTATGGCTTCTATTGTGGTTGCTAAACGTTGCATTCGGGAATTGGGAATGAGTAGTTGATTTTTTTTTGAGTATCGATCGAGGCGAAACCTTCGGCAAATAATTTGAGAGTAAAATCGATCTGCCAGAAGTATTGAATCTCCTGATGAAATTTTACATCATGACTAAAGTACCCGCTCCAAAACTTCTTAACAGCAAAAATCGCCCGCAATTAGCTATTCTCAATCTAGCTGTCTTCCTGTGAGTTCTACAAAAATATCCTCTAAATTAGAAGCGCGAACCATCATCCCTGTTTTGTCTGCTTGTCTGTCAAGATAAACATTAGCTTCTTCCAGGGTAGGGAAAAAATTATATTCCCATCTGTCACCTATTTGTTTCATCACTAACCCTTCGCCGTGTTGCTGTCGCAGTTGTGGCAAAGTTCCCAGTTTAATTAACTTGCCGCCATCCATAATCCCGATGCGATCGCACAAATACTCCACTTCATCCATATAATGTGTTGTCAGGAGCATCGTCATTCCCTGCTTGTTCAAATCTCGAATAATTTCCCACAGCCTACGCCTGGTTTGTGGGTCTAAACCTACCGTAGGTTCGTCCAAAAACAGTATTTGCGGTTCATGCAAAAGTGCTCTAGCAATTTGTAACCTCCGCTTCATTCCTCCCGACAAAGTTTTCACCAAATCATCTCGTCTTTCTGCTAATTCTACATATTCCAACCACTGTTTAATTAACTGTTGCCGTTTAGGGTTTGGTATGTGATGCATCCGCCCGTGGAATTCCATATTTTCCCAGACGGAAAGGTCGGTATCGACGCTGATTTGTTGGAGTACAACGCCGATACACTGTTTCACTTGTAAGCTTTGCTGCGTCACGTCATATCCGGCTACCTGAATTTGACCACTGCTAGGTTTAGTCAACGTAGTCAACATCCGAATTGTCGTCGATTTACCAGCTCCATTGGGGCCCAGGAGACCGAACATTTCTCCAGATTCAATAGTGAATGAAAGGTGATTTACAACAGGAATTTTGTTGTAGAGTTTGCAGACATTCTGAATAGAAACAGCATTAGACATACGTATATGTTCCGGTATAAATTAGTTGTAGAGAGGCTATTTATTCTTAGTTTCACCTAGTTAATACTCCCAAGTTACCTCAATATCAAATGTCGCGCAGTAGCCACGAATCATACTCAAAAAGTTGGGCGATGCTTCCCCAAATAGGTGAATTCGTTTTTGGCGATCGGGGTATGATTGACTGTAAATCAAAACTTGACCTACCGCACACTTCCAACTGTTAACTGACTTGACCTCAATCAACTCTTTGACTGTTAAAATATCTATTTTACCGGCTAATGTTGGCACTTCTCGCTGCACCTTTCCCAGACTCTTAGCTAATTGGCTTTGTACCTTTTTTCCGTTAACTTAACTTCGCGCTTAACTTGCAAATATTCCCAATACTTATAAGCAATTTCGTCTACAGCAAAAGTGCCACCGTTTCTGCCACGCTGAATGAGATAAAGCTCGCCGTCAACTTGAGTTTTCAATAATTTTACTAGAAACTGAGTCTGCTTTTGTGCCATCCAGCGATAAGGAATTTTATTTTTAACACTGCCAGCTACCCGCCACATATCATTGAGGCTAATCAAACCATTTTTTCTGCTAACTAAAGAGCTAGGTATATTATTAGAATTTAAGAATGAGTCTTCTACTTTCCACTCAAAAAGTTCTAGCTGTTTAAATTCTGGCTGGTTGTCAGATGGCTCGAATATATCTTCTACTAAATTTACAGATAATTTTGCACTCAACGCTGCTGTACCTTGTCCCATCGTAAACTGACCCGCCAATACTGTAGACTCTCTATCCAAGCACATAGCAGCCACAATGGGAAGCATTGATGGTAAACTTTTAAAGTTGACACTCCCCTGGCTAAAGCTGATGAGATTCTAAGTTCACCATCAGAACTCGCTCTACCAGGCTTGCACCAAGTAGCGTAGAGGTTCCAAAGACTTGCAATAGCCCTGGATTGACAAACTCAGAATTAATCAGAATTCTCAAGCCCCATGTTTTCCGAACCTGCAAACTTTAAAAATACAAAGCAGTCCTAGAAAGAGGGGGTTTTAAACCCAGTTTCTTGATAACTTTCAGTTTCTAAGTCCTCTAGTTCTTGCGTAGATTGCCATCCAGCTTGCCAGAGCGATCGATCTTTTAGCTGTTGGGCGTTTAGCCAGAAACGGACATTGGGATCGCAAGCAGCAACCATTTCTGCAAATACCCATTTACCTTCGTTTTTTCTGTTGACTACTTGAAAGTGCCGCCAGCCCCAAGTTTTTTGGTGAGCAGTCCATTTGGAACCAACTAAATAAGGAAATTTTTGTTTTTTTTGCACGGTAATTTTTGGAAAATAAATATATTAGAAAGCAATTTAATTTTAATCATATCAAATCCGGTGGCATAGGGATTATGAGTGCGATCGTCCCCGTTCGCTACCTCCTTTAATAACTTGCGGGAGTTGCATTTTTAAGGTTAAAAGTAGGGGCAGTTCAGTGACTGCCCCTATAAATCATTATACCTATTGAATAGGGATTATTTCTGAGCCGATCCACAAATAGCGAATTTATGCAGCACGAATTAAATCGTGAATCTCGAATCTAAAAACCAATAACACCAGTTATAGTTGTGAATCGTAATCCGTTCTATGAAACTTACTCAAACTTGACGACTCGTAAGTTGATGTTCGCTTCCTGCTTCATTCTAGGGGTCGGCCCCTTCTAGTTCACAGGCGTAATTTCCCGCCGAACGATCCCTAATTTATGCCAGCAATCTGAAAGATTGACCGTTTGGTTCTACAGCTTTATTTTCAGCGCACTTAGTCTCTGTTGCACTGCCAGAGAACCTTTCTACAGGCTCGCTATTTTTAAGATCCATCAGGATTTTTAATAAATTAGGTTTGGTTTTCACTTGTAACTTAATCTTAAAACGTCCTCAGGAAGGATGTCAAGCTTACTAAAAAAATTAACTTTAGAAAAATTTGAGTAAGTTTTTTGATTCAGTTGCAAGCATTTGATGATTTAGCTGTTAAGGCTTTTGCCCCGACAAATCCAGAGGCAGTTGGGGAAGACGGAGTCTAACAGCATTTGTTTGCAGCCAGAGAGTGATCGCGTGCTTCCGCTGTGGAGTCACGTACTCTCCTGGTCTGATCACGCCAGCACAGACGCCGATGTTTTTAATAAGGGTTTCTCGTTCCGATGAACTTGCACCCTGTAGCAACCTGACTTGGGCTTTGATAAAATCCACGTTCATAGCTGAAAGTTAAAGTAACTAAAGAACTCAGTTAAATAGAGATGCTTAGGTTCCAATTGTAACTCTAAAACCACTTTGTTTGAATCAAATTGAGTCAATATCCCCAGGATGGGGATCGTGGCGTCTAGAACTAGGCAACCTTATTTACTTTATCTGTTTTTGCTAGCAAAAGTGTCTCCATGTTAGCAGTCTTAAAAGAATTGTTTATGATTAAGAACTGTTACAAATTTTGCTTGTATACAATAATACAGCAGAATTTAGTGGTAATGTTCCGCCTGGAACTCAAACAATTGGATAAGATCTCCAGCTTTTTGCCTTGCTAGGTTTTACCCCCCAATTGGAAAAGCAATCTCTTGTCGAACATTCCTCTTCGATCGCCCCCCCGTACACCCAGATACTGCCATCACACCCTGTTTTTTATATTCGCCGATATGAGTCGGGTTTGACTATAACCTAAGGCATACGTGTTATTACCTGGGCTCGCATAACCCAACAAGTTTCTGTTATTGTGACCGAATTGTATAATGCTTGGCAAATTTTGCTCCGGCCATTTTTTTGTGTTAAAGAATGGTACTTTGCAAGCTTAACTGCAACTTCTACCAATTAGCAGCTTGCGAAAGCAGACATTTTGCTGTAACAGCGGTGAAGCTGTTTTCGGAATCCATTATGGGCGATCGCTCGCAGTCTAGAATTGCCAGGTACATCTCATTTTGTATAGCTCATAACAGAATTGCCATAGACAATAAAATCCCCTCCATCAGTATCTGCGGAGGGGAAGTCGATATTAGCAGATTTAGGCACGATCGCCCACAATGAAATTTTGGCAACTATGGAGGGTGCCAGTTGGGTTTTCGATAAGATTACTCAACCAACAATCGTGCAACAAAAAGCTTTGGATTTACTCGG
>JAAUPI010000110.1 GCA_012035135.1 Microcoleus sp. CSU_2_2 | reverse complement strand
TGTGAGAGGGCGACGCACCCTACGTTATTTGCTATGGTGCTGTCGCTGTCCATATTTTGATTTGAACTTGCAGATTGTAGAGGGCGACGCACCCTACGTTATTTTGTATGGTGCGTCGCTGCCAGATTTTTGATTTAACTTGCAGATTGTAGAGGGCGACGCACCCTACTATTGTGGGATCGATCTCAAATCTCAAATCGGCTGACCGGCTTGCTTATCTGGCGAGAAATCATATACTTTGTCAAGTTAAGAAAATATTTTTTGATTCACCAGGAGTAACCACAAAAAATGTACATCGTACAAATTGCCTCTGAATGCGCCCCCGTTATCAAAGCAGGAGGTTTGGGCGACGTAGTTTACGGTTTGAGTCGGGAGTTGCAGAATTCGGGCCATGCAGTCGAGATTATCTTACCCAAGTACGACTGCATGAGGTACGACCACATTTGGGGACTTCACGAGGCCTATCGAGATCTGGCGGTGCCCTGGTATGGCGGCGAAATCCTCTGCGATGTCTTCTGTGGCTGGGTGCACGGACAATTGTGTTTTTTCATCGAACCTCGATCGCAAGACAACTTTTTTAATCGTGGGTGTTATTACGGTTGTGATGACGATAATATGCGGTTTGCTTTTTTCAGTAAAGCGGCTTTGGAATTTTTGCTCAGAAGCAATAAACGTCCTGATATTATCCACTGTCACGATTGGCAAACTGGTTTGGTGCCAGTCATGCTATTTGAAATCTACAAATATAATTGGATGGAAAATCAGCGAGTCTGTTATACCATTCACAATTTCAAACACCAAGGGATGGGCGGCAGCGAAGTTCTGACAGCAACGGGTTTGAATCGATCGGATTATTATTTTCAGTACGATCGACTCCGAGATAACTTCAATCCTTTTGCGATTAACTTCATGAAAGGCGGCATTGTTTACTCGAACTTTGTGACTACGGTTTCGCCACACCATGCTTGGGAAGCCCATGTCGGCGAGTTTGGCTACGGATTGGGTCACACTTTGCACTTGTATCAAGACAAGTTTCGCGGAGTGCTCAACGGTATCGATTATGACGTATGGAATCCCGAAAGCGATCGGTACATTCCCGACCACTATACTCAGAAGGATTTGGCAGGAAAAGCTAAAACTAAAAAAGCTTTGCGCGATCGACTTTTATTGCAGGATGCTGATAAGCCAATTATTGCATTTATCGGTCGTTTAGACGACCAAAAAGGAGTTCACCTCGTCCACCACGCAATTTATTACGCTCTCAGCAAAGGAGCGCAATTTGTGCTTTTGGGTTCGGCTACCGAAGCCGGAATTAACGCGCATTTTCAGCATGAAAAAGGGTTTTTGAATGACAATCCCGACTGCCATTTGGAACTCGGTTTTAATGAGGAACTGTCGCACTTAATTTATGCAGGTGCAGATATAATTGTGGTTCCCAGCAATTACGAACCCTGCGGGCTGACTCAGATGATCGGGTTGAGATACGGTACTGTTCCTGTGGTGCGGGGAGTTGGCGGTTTGGTGAATACGGTGTTCGATCGAGATTACGATACTAGCCACTTGCCTAAAGAACGCAACGGGTACGTGTTTTATCAAAGTGATTACTCCGCTATTGAGTCGGCAATGGATCGGGCGATCGGATTGTGGTATGACTATCATGATGAATTTGAAAAACTCGTTATTCAAGGTATGAACTGCGATAATTCGTGGAAATATCCAGCTAAAGATTATGTGGAAATTTATGATCTAATTCGACATAAATAAAACACTGGAAACAGTTGACAGCTTGCCCGCTCGCCGGCCGTTACTCGTTCCCAGGCTCTGCCTGGGAACGCAGATCCAGAGGCTCTGCCTCCAATTTGACTTGGTAAGCAAGCGAGGCAGAGCCTGGGAACCAGCCAATAAAGTTTTGAGTAAGAGTGCGGGGGTGGAAAGTACGACAACTGATTGTATGGTTTTCTTGCCTGTCATTCCTAGTTGCGATCGCCGAAGATAAAAGTATAGAAATTCAACGGCTGGTTTCACCTGCCCTACAACAAAATGAACTCACAGCTAAATCGCGTAGAAGAACAAGTAACGATTCTCCAAGACGAAACGGCAGCAGCTACAGATTCAACAAACCCAACAGTTGAAACTCCTTTCTACACCTCAGAAGTTTCACCAGAGGAAAAAGTCCGAGTTGAAGAATTTAAAATTAGTAGCGAGTCTTTAATTGCGAGAATCAAAGAACTAATTCAGCAAGGAAAACTCCGCCGTCTAGTGATTAAGAATTCGCAAGGGCGGACGTTAGCAGATATTCCTCTAATGGCGGGATTGGTGGGTGGCGTTGCAGGGGCTGTAGTCTTCCCAATCGCTGCCGTACTTGCTACAGTGGGAGCATTTGCGGCTCATTTGACTGTGGCTGTCGAGCGCAAAGAATAGTGATTAGATAGTCTGATTTGTCATTGCGAGTGCAAAGAAGTGAAGCGAAGAAATCCCAGAGTTGGCGATTGCTTCGCTTCACTCGCAATGACATTAGTCCTATATCTTGAAATTATCTGCGTTAATCTGCGTTGATCTGCCTCCATCTGCGGTTCCCGTAATTTCCTAATCTAAAATCTAAAATCTAAAATCGATTGGTTTCTAGCATTTTCAATTGAGTCGATCGCGGCTTTTAGAAACACTTTTCCTTTAGCAACAAATCGGCGATCGCTCAAAGGATCGTAAGCTTCCCAATTACCGCTAACTTCGCGATCCTGCCACAAAAACCAGCAGCGGTAAATCTCCCCGCTATCAATATCATCGCACAGAGCCAGCCAATCATCTCCCTTGAGAACGCTGGCATCTAATGCTACCAATTCGACCCAAGCTAGTGCAGTACAAGCATCGATCGCATCAGCATCAACTAAGTCAGATTCAGTAGCGGTGGCTAGTGGCAATTCAAGTACAGACTTCATAATATATTCCTAATTAAATCAATGTTACTATTTACGAAAATGAGCGGGTACGATCGCAGGTAAAATTCTGTGCTGATTAATTTCTGTTCCGTCGAGGTTAGCAGCGGCTGACGCTTCATTTAAACTATTCAGCGTATTAATTGAGAAAATGGCTGCGGTTCCTAAAGCTGCCATTGTTAGCCTGTGTAAAATTTTGTTCATTTTACTGCCCCTTTTTGCTTGATGTACCTACTCTAAAAATTTAAAAAGCGATTGGGGAGGGAGATTGGGGAGTTAAGAAAAGTTTTTTTATGAAGTTTTATTAAGTCTTGAAGCTCTTGACTGGAGAGCGTTTGAAGATTCGATCGACCACAAAAGCCTCTGGAGTTAAATCCCTTAAATGCGGCGCGGACTTACTATCTCAGTTAAAATCGATTAAAACTAGAATCTAAAATCTAAAATCGGAAGTGATTAAATCAAAACGCGATCGCGGTAGAATTCTCACTGTCTCGGGTTTAAAGAAACTTAATGAGGCAATCCAAGAATGGTCTGACCGATATAACATTAGAGGTACTCTCACTGAAATCGAGGCCGAGTCTGGTGTCGGTTCCGATACTGTTAGCAAAATTCGGCAGGGTAGAGAAGGTGCGGATCTCAGCAAAATTCGGCAGTTATTCGCGGTTTTTGATTTAACTTTGGCGGATGGCGACCATCGATCGGCTAAACTGGACGAAGCGGAAGATGCAGATGAGTCGGGCAATTTGTCGCCAGCGGAAGATACAGCCGCTAGCAGCAGAAGTGTTAAGGTATTTGTGAGCTATCGCAGCGCCCAAGCTGAGCGCGAGTTGGGCGTGCAGTTGGCAACAGCTTTAAGTGCGATCGGTCATACAGTTTTTACAACAGAAAATAGCATTCGGCTGGGAGATAATTGGTTCGATCGGATTAATTTTTTCCTCCAAGAATGCGATTATTTGCTGCTGCTATTACCGCCAAGTGGCTCTCAAAGCGAACTGCTAACATATCAAGTTCAGCAAGCAAAAGAATTGCAAGATTCTCGCGCCGACAAAAAGCCAGTAATTTTACCCATCCGCGTCGGTTTTCCCCTGAGTGCGCCTCTCAATCACGATTTGCGCGGCTATCTTTATCGTATCAAACAGAGGGAATGGCAAACGAGCGCAGATACTCCAATTATTATCGAAGAAATTTTGACTTTGCTGGCAGAAACTCCCACACCTGGGAAAGATGAACCGGAAGAATCAACGCCAAATCAACTATTACAAATTAGCAGCGATCGTATTCCTTTACCTGCGGCCGAACCGGAATTGCCGGGAGGGCAAGTCGATGTCGCTTCTCAATTTTATGTAGAACGTCGTCCCATTGAAGAACGCTGCTATCAAACTATTTTGCAGCCCAGCGCGTTAATTAGAATAAAAGCGCCCCGACAGATGGGAAAAACTTCTTTAATGGCAAGAATTTTGCACCACGCATCTTGTCAAAATTATCGCACAGTGCCGCTAACTTTTCAGTTGGTTGATAAAACTGTATTTGCCAATCTCGATAAATTTCTCAAATGGTTTTGTGCTTATGTCGGGCGAGAGTTACACATCGCCAATCAATTAGATGATTATTGGGATGACATTTTTGGCAGCAAAGTCAACTGCAAAGATTATTTTGAGAAATATCTGCTGCCACAAATCGATACTCCTTTAGTGTTAGGATTAGACGAGATAGATCGCGTTTTTCAATATCCTGACATTGCCGAAGACTTTTTAGGATTGCTGCGGGCTTGGCACGAAGAATCGAAGCGGCGCGACATTTGGAAAAAACTGCGATTAATTGTAGTTCACTCTACCGAAGTTTACATTCCGATGAATATCAATCAATCGCCTTTCAACGTCGGATTGCCTGTAGATTTGCCAGAATTCAATGCTCAACAAATCCAAGATTTAGCAGCGCGCCATAATTTAAATTGGTCGGATGCCGAAGTTGGCGAATTGATGGCAATTGTGGGCGGACATCCTTATTTAGTGCGAGTTGCATTATATCACATTTCGCGAGCGGATTTGACACTTGATGAATTAAAAGAAAGTGCGATCGCAGATGCTGGAATTTACAGCGATCATTTGCGCCGACAATTGTGGAATTTAGAAGAATATCCAGAGTTAGCTACGGGAATGAGAGAGATTGCGACGGCGGATAATCCAGTGCAATTAAAGGCGATACAGGCGTTTAAGTTAGACAGTTTGGGATTGGTGAAATTGCAGGGAAACGAATGCGTGCCGAGGTGCGAGTTGTATCGGCAATATTTTCGATCGCACTTGAGTGAAATCGAATAATACAGAAACCGCTGATGCAAGGCAGATCAACACAGATAAACGCAGATAATTTTGAGAAGGCAAGTATTTAAAAGGAAGAAGGAAGTATTTTTTTGTTTGATAACGAGCGAGAAAAAAAGTGAAAATTTGCATCTTTAATTTTACCATTTTATTCTATGAATTCTACCGCAAAACCCAGTTACTATCAAGTCGGCGGAAGTTTGACAAATAACGCTCCCAATTATGTGAAGCGACAAGCAGATGACGACTTCTATAATGGATTGAAAGCCGGGGAATTTTGCTATGTTTTAAATTCCCGACAAATGGGCAAATCTAGCTTGCAGGTGCGGACAATTCAGCGGCTGAGAAATGAAGGAATTGCCTGTGCTGCGATCGACATTTCGGAAATTGGCAACCGTGGTGTCACTCCCGAACAGTGGTATGCTGGTCTTCTCCGCATTCTCGAAAATAACTTTAATTTATCAGATGTTGTTAACGTGCGGACTTGGTGGCGCGATCGCAATTTTTTAGCCCCAGTTCAAAGATTGAGCGAATTCATCGAAACCGTACTTTTAGCCAATATTTCCACCAATATCGTCATTTTTATTGACGAAATTGATAGCATTCTCGCCCTCGATTTTCCCGCTGACGATTTTTTAGCTTTAATTCGATCGTGCTACAATAAGCGGGCGAATAATTCAGAGTTCGATCGACTGACTTGGGCGCTTTTGGGAGTAGCATCGCCGGCGGATTTATGTCGCGATCTCAATTCCAGCAGCACTACCCCTTTTAATATTGGCAAGGCGATCGAATTAACGGGTTTTGACGAAACAGAAGCTCAACCTTTAGCAGCGGGATTGGTAGAGATTACAGACCGTCCTGAAGAGATTTTGAGAGAGGTTTTATATTGGACGGGAGGGCAACCTTTCCTGACTCAAAAACTTTGTAAACTTCTCTTTGAAAATGCACCCCCTCCAGGGGCGGACACGGGGGCACCGCCCCTACAAAGGCTGGAGGAAGATAATATTCAGAGTGCTAAAGAGTGGGTTGAGAAAGTGGTGCGTTTGAAAATTGTTGAGAATTGGAAAGCTCAAGATGTGCCAGAACATTTGTCAACAATTCGCGATCGACTGTTCAAAGAAAATCAGCGCATTGTAAGGAGGCTCGGATTATATAAACAAATTTTAGAACAAGTTGAAATTGTTGCCGACGGCAGCCCTGAACAAATGGAATTGCGATTGTCAGGATTAGTTCTCAAACAAAACGAAATTTTAAAAGTTTCTAATCCCATTTATGAGGCGGTTTTTAACAAACAATTAATCTCACAAAAGTTAGACACTTTATCGCCTTACTCGGAAGCTATCAAGGCGTGGCTGCATTCTAACTGTCAAAATGATTCCCAATTATTACGAGGAGATGATTTGCAGTCAGCATTAGTTTGGGCGGCGGATAAAAGTTTGAGAAATGAAGATTTTCAGTTTTTAACAGCTAGCCAAAAACTTATTTTAATCGACCAAAGTCAACGACTAGAATCAACCAAACTAGAAACGACAAAAGCTTTAGCTGATACCAAAATAGCTTGGGGAGAAGCTGAGTCTGCCAAACAAAAAGCCCAACAGTGGATTGGCATTGGTTCTGCGGTACTGGCAGCATCATTAGCGGGGGCGATCGGCTTTTCAATTCTTGCTTACCAGCGCTTTAAATTAGCACAAGCCAGTATCGAAATCGAACAGACTGGTAGCGATGCTTTACTTTTAGCAGTGTCTCAAAAAACTGAAAATAGTCAAGCTTTGTCAGAAGCTTTACTGAGGGCGATCGCCTCAGGTAAAAGATTAAAAAACTTGGTTAAAAACCAACCCAACTTAGAACAATATCCGGCTACGAGGCCACTGTTAGCCTTACAAGTAATTCTTGATAAAATCAGTAAAAAAAAGCAGTTTAAAAAATCATCTATTCTGCCAAGAAAGCTGACTTGGCGAGCTCATACAGGTGCTGTTACCAGCGTCAGTTTTAGCCCAGAGAGACAATTTTTGGCAACCGCAGGAGTGGACGATCGAGTTCGGATTTGGAACTTGTCAGGGAAAAAGATTGCTGACTGGAAAGCTTTACAGAAATCAGTAAATATAGTAAGCTTTAGCCCAAATGGGGAATTTTTAGCAACAGCAGGTAGAGACAGCACTGTTAAATTTTGGAATCGATCGGGTAAAAAGATTTCGGAATTTCCAGCAATTACCGGCTCAGTTACCAGCATCAGCTTTAGCCCCGACAGCAAGTTTTTAGCTGCGGCAGGAATAGACAGCATTGCAGCTATTTGGTCGCTTTCCGAACTGCCAAAAGTAAGATCATCCCCTGTGAAACTTCCCGGACATAATGGCTTAATTAGGAGTGTCAATTTTAGTTCGATCGGCAATTTTTTGACTACTTTAGATGGCAAATCTACAGTGCGAATTTGGAATCAGTCGGGCAAGTTGCAAAAAATACTGCCAGTTGAAGCAATTGGTATCAGCTTCAGTCCTTCTCAACAGCAGCAGCGGTTTGCTACAGTAACATTAAACGGCAAAGTCGGGCTGTGGGACTTATCACAAAAAAACCTAGTTAACGAATTTCAAACCTTGCATTTAGACGCGAAATCAATAAGTTTCAGCCCCGACGGAGAAAGGCTGGCTACAGTAGGAATTGACAAGACAGTGCGGCTGTGGAATTTAGCAGGGCGACAGGTGGCTCAATTTGAGTTTGCAGAAAATGTTGTTAGTGCAAGTTGGAGTCGAGACGGCAAGCAAATTGCTGTAGCCGGAAGCAACGGCACTGTCTGGCTGAGGCAAGTTGAAGGGTTAGAAGAATTGCTCCAGCAAAGCTGCAACTTTTTTACCAGTCAACCTGAATATGCGACAAGAATTTCAACTCTCTGCAAGTAGGGAGAGGGGGAGATGGGGATCGTTCGTTACCAGGCTGTGCCTGGTAATGCAGATAAGCGAGGCTCTGCCTCGACAGTGCCTGCGATCGTGCGAGGCAGAGCCTCGCGACATGGGTTCCCAGGCACAGCCTGGGAACCAGTTACCAGGCTGTGCCTGGTTACTCGTTTCGCCGTTCCAACGACTTATTAGCTGACTTCCCACAACTAGCTAATTCAAAAAGTTCTCATATTCGTCGTGTTCGCCGATCCAGAACCAATAGTAATCGTCACCCTCCTTTAAGGCTAATGCCCGATATCCACCGCCGATCCGAGCAGACCAAAGTTTCTTATCGACTTTCTTAAAATGCAACGAGGGATGAAGTGAATTTTCCCTCCAAAGCTTGTATGCTTTCCGCGCTCGATCCTTCATGTCAGGTGACAATTGGGCATACGCTTTCCAAAAATCAGCCGTTGCGAAGGACTTCATCCAGATCTCTCACATTACCATTTGCTATATCTGCTTCGGCTCGAGCAATTAAGCGGTCTAACTTACCTGATGCCAAATCCGCTTCGATCTGCCGATCCCACCTCTCATCAAGATATTCCTGAAGCCACTTTGCAAGCTCGCGGACTTCTGCTTCTGGTAGTTGCTCGATCGCCGATTCAACCTCTAGGCGGGTGTTCATAGGGCACTCCACATTATAAGAGCATATTTGTATCTAAATTATAGCTTAGAGGTCAAGATACTCGTTCCCAGGCTGTTACTCGTTACCAGGCTGTGCCTGGTAATGCAGATCTAGGCTCTGCCTCGACTATGCCTGCGATCGCGCGAGGCAGAGCCTCGCGACATGGGTTCCCAGGCACAGCCTGGGAACCAGTTAATCGCCTGGGAACCAGTTACTTTGATAGATTAGGTTCACTTACATTAGGAAAGCTGGCAAAATTGCGCCTTACCCAATCCATACCCACTTCATTATTGAGTTTAACTTTCTGAGGTGAATCGGGATAAATCTTTCCTAAAATATCCGCATCTTGATCTACTACAACTTTCCCAAACTTCAGATAATTGCTACCCAAAAAATTAAATGCAGGATGTAAGGCTTTGCCAAAAAGTAAAATGTAAGTTCGCGTCCGATTTGCTGCTTCCGGCACAAAGATGTGACACTGCGCCGCTTTACCCAAAGGCATTTCTCCATGAAAAATCACTACGGATGGAAAATGATTTTCCAAATGCGCCTTAATAGTAGTAGGTAGCAAAAATAAATCCGGTTTCCTCAGCTTTTCTGTCAAACTGTAAGGGGCTGTTGGCATATCGTAAAACGCATGGGATTGATGCCCGTCATCGATAAATTGATGAAATTGCACCTCGGTAATCCGAAATAAGTCTCGGTGAGTGCCGTTTTGATGGTTGTAGTCGTGCATATTCAGCAGCATGGTGAGTAAATCTGTCTCGATACTTCTATCTGCGGTATGCCCGATAAAGTCATAATTATTAGCAATTTCAGTCAGTACGGTGGGAATAGGTATTTTGGGTTCGTACTGCCCGTAAGACCAGATAAAATCTCCTTGAATAGTTAACTCTAAAGGTGCTAAGAGAGGTAATGTTTTCTTGTTCGATCCCGGCAAAACAGTGCAGCCAGATTTATCAAATTTCAGGGCGTGAAACGGACAGACGACACCGCTGCTGCCGTCGCTTTCGACTTCGCACCATCCTTCTGATAGCATTGCCCCCATGTGCGGGCAGGCGTTGGGTAAGGCGTGGATTTCTCCAGCGGCATCTTTCCACATCGCGAAATCATTACCGTACAGAGAAATTTTTTGAGGTTTATTTACTGCCAGCATAGACTTGTGCGCTAACAACCAAGGCGCACCGGGAAGCATAGACTGCATAAGATTCTCCGCTAGATATAAAATTGTGAAAGACTTGTCGCATTTCTAAAATATGACAGAAGATTCGCGTTTGTCAAGAAATCTTCGCCGTCAACCAAAACAACTGCGAGGTAAAGAAAGAGTCGAAAAAATTCTGGATGCGGCGGCGGCGGTATTTGACGAAGTGGGCTACGAAGCGGCGACTACCCATCTGATTGCTGCCAAAGCTGGGACGGCGATCGGCTCTTTGTATCAGTTTTTTCCCGATAAAGCTGCTATTTTTAATGCAATGGAGTTGCGCCATGTCGATCGAGTCAAAGCGATGTGGGCGCGCACCAACAGACCGGAAATCATCCAATTACCGCTGCGCCAAACGATCCACGCCCTCGTTACTGCGGTAGCAGAGATTTTTGAACAACCTGTATCACGGGTGGTTTTCGTGCAGTTTTTTTTGGCGCGGGATATTTTCCAGTCGATCGATGAAAGCATGACTCAGGAAGCGATCGACTTTACGGCGAGTCTTTTGCTGCAGAGAAATTCCACCCTCAGCGAGGCGCAATGCAGCCTGCTAGCAGAGGTTTGCGTTCACAGCAGCAACGCTGTGATTCTATCGGCACTTCGCAATCCCGATCGCGAGTACCGCCAACAATTGACGCAGCAGATTGAGAATTTGTTGGTGTCGTATTTAGAACCCTATATCGGGGACGATCGAACACCCGATGTAATGAAAGTAATGAAATGCCCCCACTGTCGATCGGAAAACTTGTCTAAAAACGGTTATCGCAGGCAGAAACAATGCTATCTCTGCAAGGAATGTGGCAAACAGTTTGTCGAAAAGTCCTGTAAACAGTTGAGAGTTGACAGTTGACAGTTGACAGTAAACAGTTGATAGTTGATAGTTGATAATTATTGTAGGGGAGAAGCATTCGGGCGATAATCTCTGACATAAATTTAAGAATTTATATCCGAATGCTTCGCCCCGGTCCCGACGCAACCGATCGTCGAACACGATCTGAAAGTTGACAGTTGACAGCAAACAAAAGTGTAGTAATTCTTCTAGTCGATAAGTTTCTGGTTACTGTCAACAGTCAATCGATCGACTATCAACTGTCAATTGTCAAGCGTCAACCTGTATGCTGTCAACTGTCAACTATCAACTGTCAACTGTCAACTGTTTAATTTACCTTAACAGGCGAAACACTTACATTAGGATTTCTGACTCTTCTTAAAAGTTCTTGCCGCGCCTGTTCGGGATTTTGCCCTCTCGGCACTTGATACAACAACCTACAGGAACCATCCTGAGGATTAGCAGCACAAATAATCGGTTGCCCTGTGCGGGATGCACCAGACATTACAATATTATCCCAATTTCCTGGCTGGGAATTGTTGAGAATTCCCGATACTCGCGTACACCGAGTAATAGCATCTTCTCCCGATTCATTGAAATAGTTATCAGCTAGCCACAGAATAACGGGAATATTTTTGCCTTGTTGGTCAGCAATAGTAGCTGGATGGCCACCTGAAGCGCCACAGAAGAATGAAGCCGTTTGGGCAAAAGCCAGACTGTTTGCTATCATCGGGGTGGCAAGCGCAATTATTGATGCACTAACAACTGACTTTAAGAGCCGAAATTTCATGAGCAGTAGTAAGGCTTGTCATTTAAGGTTACTAATACTCTAAAAAGTTAGACAGATTATTGCCGGGAAGATTAGGGATTTAGGCAAAAAATAAAATTAGTTGTGCAAATTTGTGACTTGGCAGACAGTGTTAAGCTGCTACGCATCTAAATTGCCTGTTAAGGCAGAGCGGAGGAGTGAGAGAGTGGGGATCGGGAGATGGGGAGAGGGGGAAATCTGCCAACTGCCAAATGCCTGCTACTTTCTTTGCCTCGCCCCCCGAAACTGTAACCTGTGTTAACATCGGTGAAAATATTCTGTTTAACAATCAACAATGGGCAATGTTCTGGTGCTGAACGCCTCCTACGAACCCCTCAACATCACCAGTTGGCGAAGGGCGGTCGTTTTGTTGCTGAAGGGGAAAGCAGAGCAGGTAGAACATAACGGGAAATTTATTGCGCCAAATTTCCCGCTACCAACTGTGATCCGACTGCGGCACTATGTCCGAGTTCCCTATAAGGATATTCCACTCACCCGCCGGAATATCTTGCACCGGGACGCGAACTCTTGTCAATACTGCGGTTATACTGGGGACGATTTAACCCTCGATCATGTGATTCCTCGATCGCGCGGAGGTGGCGATAGTTGGGAAAACCTTGCTACTGCGTGCGTGCGCTGCAATGTCAAAAAAGGCAGCCGAACGCCGAAGGAAGCCGGAATGCTGCTCAGGTATCCCCCTCGGAAACCTTACAGTGGTCTTTATTTTGAAGTGACTAAACACGTTAAGAGTGGTATGCACCAAGAATGGCAAAAATATGTAATAGGCCTTTAAAACCCCTGTCAGCGCAAGCGCGGGGGTTTTTTTGTGGGAGTTTTCAGTTGTCGGGGCTCTGCCTCCGTGCCTGCTGCGAATCTTCAGTTTTGGATTATAGTCATACATAACTAAGATTACCAAAAATGAGAAGATTTGCATGGATGCGTACAGATTTAGCAACGAGCAACATTATTTGTAGTTGAACGGTAAAACTTAAATCAGTTAAATCTGAGATCTTGCACCATTCTCAAGAACGGGCAAGATGCCCGTTCCACAATAAATTGACTCTTTGTGGAACAGGCAAGATGCCTGTTCATAAAAGGTTTATTGAGAATGGTGCAAGCTCTCAGTGAAATCACATTTTATATGGCAGGATACCGTGAACAAAAAATTTGCGATCGCAGCCAAATACTGGCAAATCCGCATCTTGCTCGGCGTCATCCCCTTGATGATGCTAGCAGCTTGCAACACATCTACTAATACCGCCTCATCTGGGAAAGGTTCCGCATCTCCTGCGGGTTCGACACCCTCCCCACAAGCATCTCCTGAAACATCCCTGCGCCGTGGTGCACCTGCCCCCCTAAGTGCGCCTGAATCCAATTCTGTACCTGCCCCCGTAAGTCGGGCTGTACCGAATCCTGTACCTGTATCCGAAACTGCGCCTAAACTCATCACTTCGTCTGCACGCCAAGAATTGGAGGCTGCACACCAACAAATTGAGGCTATACGCCAACAAAACCAGGCTATACGCCAACAACAACAATCTGAGGCTATACGCCAACAATATAAAACGTCGAATTTGCCTGTTCTTCGTCCAGAGGAACAGAAAGATGCCAACACAGAGGCATACAACCGCATCTACGACAATCCTTTTGAGGGAGTTAGCATCAGTCCTCTATCAACATTTTCGATCGATGTCGATACAGCATCTTACACCAACGTCCGCCGCTTTATTAAGGAAGGTCAATTGCCCCCAAAAGATGCAGTCAGAATTGAAGAATTAATTAATTACTTCACCTACGACTATCCGCAACCAACGGACGATCGACCTTTTCCATCTCTACGGAAATCTCCACAGCACCCTGGAATCCCCAGCACAAATTAGTGCAAATTGGCTTGCAGGGAAAACGCATTGCCACAGAAAATTTACCGCCTAGCAATCTGGTCTTTTTGTTAGATGTTTCCGGTTCGATGGACGCACCGAATAAGTTGCCGCTGCTCAAACAATCTTTGCGGTTGCTGGTAAATCAATTAACCGAAAAAGACCTGGTTTCGATTGTTGTTTATGCTGGAGCAGCAGGCGTAGTTTTGCCACCGACAAATGGCAATCGAAAAGACAAAATTTTAGATGCGATCGAACAACTGCAAGCTGGAGGTTCTACTGCGGGTGGTGCAGGAATTAAATCAGCCTATGAATTGGCAAGTCGGATGTTTATATCGTCGGGAAATAACCGAGTTATTTTGGCAAGCGATGGCGATTTTAATGTAGGAGTTTCCAGCGATGCCGAATTGGTGAGAATGATCGAAAAGTATCGCGATCGCAACATTTTTCTCACGGTACTCGGATTTGGTATGGGCAACTTAAAAGATGCTAAAATGGAGCAAATAGCTAACAAAGGTAACGGGAATTACGCTTACATCGACTCCCTGCCAGAAGCGAAGAAAGTCTTAGTCAAGGAAATGGGAGCCAATCTCTTAACAATTGCCAAAGATGTTAAACTTCAAGTAGAATTCAATCCGGCTCTAGTCCAAGGCTACCGTTTAATCGGTTACGAAAATCGGCAGCTAGCAGCGTCAGATTTCAACAACGACAAAAAAGATGCCGGAGAATTAGGTGCAGGACATTCAGTGACAGCACTTTATGAGATAATTCCAGTTGGGGTAAAGAGCAATGTCAAATTACCCGATGTCGGTGAATTGAAATATCAAAAACAGCAAGTCGCTCCGGCTGCCTACAAAATGATGAGTTAATGTTGGTAAAATTGCGTTATAAAGCACCAAATCAAACAACTTCTCAGTTAATCCAGGGTACTGTGGATGACAAAGGGATGAAACTGGAAAATGCTTCGGATAACATGAAGTTTGCAGCAGCGGTTGCTGAATACGGGATGCTGTTGCGAGATTCTGAGTACAAAGGTGAGGGAAGTTTTGACCAAGTTTTGCAGTTAGCAAATCAGTCAAAAAATGTAGATTTGGAGGGCTACCGTGCTGAGTTTGTTCGTTTAGTTGAGAATAGCAAAAAACTAGATAGCAAAAATAGATTAATCTGGAAGGCATAAATACTAAACTATATTCTTTATTCCTTCTACTTACTAATTCAGGACTTACGCACGGACTCTATAGAACCCATTTAGGATATTTTAAATTGTTGCCGCTGGGGAAGATGAAGCATTTGGACATCAAACATCGCGTTTTTTAGATAAATTGTCGCCCAAATGCTTCATCCCTACGCTACGAAAGGGTTAATCTTTGTTTGATGCGGCTGATGATTAAAAAGCTTGCAGTTTTTTAGATGTCAAATGGGTTCTAAGCGTTTCAAACCACTTTTTGCGTAATTCCTGTAATTCTCAAAACTCATGCAACAGTCGCTGTAGGGTGCGTCGCCATCAAAAATCCTCAAAAACAACGACAATCTCGCAGCGACGCACCTTACTACTACAGATAGTGTCAAAATAGATTCTAAGTCCTGTATTGATAATATCAAATCCAGTTAATAATTGTTAATTTCAACTATGAGCGATCGCCCTATGAATTCAGATGAAGTACCTGGCAATCACCAAGATCCGCTAAACCCCAGTGGTGAGGTTGTTTCGGGATCGACTACTACCGGGAAGCGTCCCCGCAAAGCGGAAGTTGCTTCCGAAGATAATCGCGATCGCAAACCAGATCGTTCGGACGATCCCAAAGTTGAAGAGTTACGGCAGACATTCGATCGACACCGTGGCAATCGTCAGTTAATCTTGCTGCAAGATTTTCCAGATCCAGACGCACTTTCAAGCGCTTGGACTTACAAATTAATGGCGGAACATTACGACATTCATTGCGATATTATTTATGCCGGCGCCCTCAGCCACCAAGAAAATATTGCTTTAGTAAAATTGACTGGTTTACCGTTGCAACGGTGGACACTGGAAGCGGCAAAAACTAAGGATTTATCTGCATATCAGGGCTGTGTGTTTATCGACAATCAAGGGACGACTTGTCACTTAACAGATCTGATTTTGGCGGCGGGAATTCCGATCGCAGCAGTAATCGATCACCACAGTTTGCAGGGGGAAATGAACGCGGAGTTTGTGGATTTGCGCCCTCACATCCGCGCTACAGCTACGATTTTTGCGGAGTATTTGCAAGCTGGACTTTTGACTCTAGACGGTAGTATCAGCCAGCACGTCAAGTGTGCTACGGCTTTGATGCACGGTTTGCGATCGGATACGAATGCCCTCAGACAAGCTCAGGAGGAAGATTTTTTGGCTGCGGCTTATTTGAGCCGATTTTATGACCCGCAGTTGCTGAACGCGGTGTTACAGTCGTCTCGATCGAAGTGGGTGATGGATGCGATCGAGCGATCGCTCAAACACCGCATCGTCCAGAACAATTTTTCGATCGCCGGCATTGGCTATCTCCGTTATGACGATCGCGATTCGATTCCCCAAGCGGCTGATTTTTTAGTAACAGAAGAGAACGTACATACAGCCGTTGTTTACGGAATTGTTCACGACAAAGATGAGGAAATTGAAGTAGTAATTGGCTCGTTGCGAACTACTAAACTTACTCTCGACCCCGACGAATTTATCAAAGAAGCTTTTGGGCAGGACTCTCAAGGACGCTTTTTTGGCGGTGGTAGAAGTCAAGCCGGAGGTTTTGAAATTCCGGTAGGATTTCTTTCTGGTGAAAATGAAAACAGTGATTATGCAAGGCTGAAATGGGAAGTATTTGATGCTCAGATTAAGCAAAAGTTGATGAAATTAATTAGTCCTACAGACAATCCCGTTTATCATAATTAGATTGGGTCATAGGTCATAGGTCATAGGTCATAGGTCATAGGTAATGACCAGGGAAATTGGTTATTGCTAAGATCGAGCCTCGTTAAATAGATCTAATTATTGTAGGGGCGGGTTTTACCAACAATAATTGACTAAAAAACCCATGATCTCGTAAACCCGCCCACACCCAACGGTAAATCGTAATCTACATTCGATCTAAAATGATGGGGTGGCTGTAGTTCAAAATAGTTGAAAATTGCTATAATTAGGTTGCTAAGTAAACTAGATGACATCGCGGATTTTAAAGTAGCAGTAAAATAGCGCGGAACTTCGATCGCCCAAAAAATCCAATGAAGTGCGATCGAACAGCTATAAAAAGGACAGGCAAAGTGCATCTATATCTCATCCGTCACGGCATAGCCGCCGAACCAGAAGCATACGAAACAGACGAAGAACGCCCGCTGACTAAAGAGGGCGATCGAAAAACCCGGAAAGTCGCCCAGCGGCTGTACGAACTCGAAATTCAGTTTGACCTAATTCTCACAAGTCCCCTACTCCGGGCAAAGCAAACAGCCCAAATCCTGCAAACAGTAGGTCTGAGTACCCACATAGAAGAATCCTCCGCCCTTGCACCCTCAGAAGACATCCAAAACTGGCTGAATTGGTATAAACAATGGCAGGAGACAAGCAGCCACAGCTTAGCCTTGGTGGGACACCAACCAGACTTAGGCAACTGGGCAGAAACTTTGCTTTGCGGCAGAAGCCAAGACGCCCTGATTCTCAAAAAAGCAGGCATCATCGGCTTAATCCTCCCCGAAACAGGCTCTCCAGTAGGCCGCAGCCAAATGTTCTTGCTTACCCCGCCCAAGTTCTTACTAGCATAGAGTTTGACTTAAGTGGCAAATAGCTTGCTAAACTTATCCATAGTTAGCTATCGAGAAAGAGTTTATGTCGAAAGTGGCAGAGTTTGCAAAATTATCGGGAGTATCGGACTCAACATTGAGGCGCTAGGAAAGGGAAGGCAAATTAATTCCCCCGCAGGA
>JAAUPI010000357.1 GCA_012035135.1 Microcoleus sp. CSU_2_2 | reverse complement strand
CAACAGAATTAGAATTTACTATTTTAAATCTACACTTGATTAATGAAGGTATTAACTGCCCTCATTGTAATAACTATACAGATACAGTTCATCAGACTCGGACAAAATTAGTAAGAGATTTATCGATTCAAACTCGAGTTAAAAGGGTTGAAAAATCGCTGCTTATTGATGAGCAACTATCGTGACTTGAATTCTCTTGAGAGACAAGAATTAGCAGAGCTACTTCACTTATCACCTAGCTTGGCAATTGCTCACGATCTCAAAGAAGAGTTAATTAGTATTTACGAAAGCGATATCACTCCATTAGGTGGAATTAGAAAAATCAAGAAATGGTTGATATCTGCCCAAGTTTTATTGGGAAGTGCGGCTGAGAGTGTGGACGCTCATCTAACAGAAATTGCCAACTACTTTTATCAGAAGACCACCAGTGGAGTTACCGAAGGTATCAATACAAGAATCAAATTAATTCTGCGTCAAAGCTATGGATTCAAGAGTTTCAATGCCATGAAAGAGAAGCTATTAGCATGCTTATTTAAATAAGTTCCGCTTCGCTTCACTTATTTAAATAAGCATTACTTATCACCGGAAGTACGAGAGAGCCTCCCGGTAAGCTAAAGCAGCCTGAGACACCAAGCCTTTTTGCTCGGTGGTCAGGTTGAGTTTCAGCTTGGCGGTGATTACTTGAGGCATTATCTTCACGAACTCTGATATTATTGTATCTCGTGAAAGCAAGTAGGGCAAGCGGCAGAACAAGATTTGTTCGTTCATCGATCGCCCCCTCACTTTCGGATATCTCAAGATTGTCGGTTTTGTTCGGGGGCGGATCTCTTCACTCACGCGCATTCCTCCCGTCACTCAACGGAGTACCGTTAGAGTGCGGGACTCCTGCTGTCTTAGTTGAACAACCATATTGTCGCTCAAGCACGTGTGGGACTTGCCGCGAGTCTGTTAAACCAGGCTACAAGAGCTTGGGGCGACCCTTAAGGCGGAAGCAGAAGCAGCCTGAGTCCTGTACAATAAGTGAATAAGATTAAACTCTGACTTTGTCTACTTATTCAACCCCGAAAGGGGACGCTGAATAAATTCAGCGGCTCGTGTTTCATCTGCGACTATCGAGTACGCGGTTTCCACACTCCCAAAGATTTTTATATGACTCAAGCCATTTCACAAAAGCGGGGCATTCAAATGACGGACTCCGCAGTCCGCCAAGTTTTAGCTCTGAGAGAAAAACAAGGTAAAGACCTCTGCTTGCGGGTAGGAGTGCGGCAGGGAGGTTGTTCTGGAATGTCTTACGTGATGGATTTCGCAGATCCGAGCACCGTGAAATCCGATGATGAAGTGTTTGATTACGAAGGCTTTCAGGTAGTTTGCGATCGCAAAAGCATTCTCTATCTTTACGGCTTGGTACTCGATTTCAGCGACGCCATGATCGGTGGCGGTTTCCAGTTTACCAACCCCAACGCTACTCAAACTTGTGGCTGTGGGAACTCTTTTTCTGCTTAGATGGGAAAATAGGGCATTGGGGATTGGCAATTGCTAATTGCTAATTGCTAAGAATGCCTCGGACTGACTTCCTATGTCCAGCACCCCATGCTCTTTCCAATCTAAAATCTCAAATCCAAAATCCAAAATCGAATGACCCCTGAAGAAATGTTTAAAGATGGTTTCGATCGCTACCAAGCAGGCGAAGCCCCCAAAGATTTGATTCCCGTGTTCAAAGAAGTGTGCGAAAAAGCCCCTAAAAACGGCAATGCCTGGGCTAGCCTCGCGTGGCTCTACCTGTTGGAAAATAAACCCTCATCGGCTCAAAAGGCAGCTAAAACCGCCGTTAAATTGAACCCTCACGACCCCCAAGCCCGGATTAACCTAGCAGTGGCAATCCTCGACCTCAAAGAAAAAGGGGTGCGGCCCCACGTAGAAGTAGCTCAGCAAATCCTGATGGCATCGGAAGAGTTGCTCGACGAGGTTAAAAAGAATTTTGAAGAAGGGTTAAGCAGAAAACCCGATTGGAAGAGTCTCAGCCGCGTCAAGCAATGGCTATTTGAGGCATAGCGACGAAAACCAGTCGATTTTTGGGCGGGGATCGCGGAAATCGGCTTTCGGATTTATTACGACATCGTAATAAATCAATAAATAACTTTATGGAAATCTCAGGAACGCAGTGCTAGTATTTGAAAACTTAGACGATTCACAAGTTCGATCGACAGAAAAAGCTTAGTTAATTAGTACAAGGAGTTGTAAGACTATGAGCACTGACAGCCACGTTAACATCAAGCCAGCAACCCGCAATCACAAAGGTTTCTTTATTCAGCCCGCGTCTTACAAGCTGATGAGCATCGATAAATCTGGTTGGGCCTTGATTTGCATGGACAAAGCAGTTTGTCACTATGTAGATCCTGATGATTTACAATTGCCTAATAAATCGGGAAATACTGAAGGTTGATTCTGAAGTTTTGAGAGACTTTAAAATGATTTATTTGAGTAGCTGCCCTCCCCGCAGAGGCAGCAACTTTTTTTTGGGTTAGTTGAGTGTTCAATGTTAACTATTCACAACTTACGCACGGGTGGTTAGAAACCGGGTTTTTGCTGAGAAGACGCGTTACACCTCGCAGAAACGGTCAAAAAAAACCCGGTTTATTTGGTTTTGATGCGTAAGTCCTGGGTTAATTAGGGCTTGCTGAATAATCGATCGCGTGTTAGGTGGCGAAAGGTGATTCGATCGCGCGATCGAGAGCAGCGTCGCCGTGAAAAACAGCTAAAATAAATAGAAAGCCGTGCATTACCACCTGCTTTGACTTTGCCTGAGTAAGGGCGATCGCGCTTTTTTATAAAACAAGGACGGAAAGCGGAAAACTCATCAGCTTTAGCTATGAGATGTAAGCGACACGAGCGGTTTTAACCGCCGTCAATCTTTCTTGAATCTTAACATTTTTAGCGGTGTAAAAAGGGCTTTCGCCCTTATACTTAAGATGAGAATGAATACACAGGCTGGAAAGTCTGGTATTTAA
>JAAUPI010000109.1 GCA_012035135.1 Microcoleus sp. CSU_2_2 | reverse complement strand
TGGGTGGCGGTCGGTTTGGGGAGGGTTCCGGGGAAGGGTTCCGGGGAAGGTTCCGGGGAAGGTTCCGGGGAAGGTTCTGGTAATGGTTCTGGGGAAGGTTCTGGCAATGGTTCTGGTAATGGTTCCAGGGAAGGTTCTGGGGAAGGTTCTGGTAATGGTTCCGGGGAAGGTTCTGGTAATGGTTCCGGGATGGGAGTCGGTGATGGTTTTGGAGTCTGAGTAGGTAATGGTTCTGGAGTTCGTAGTGGCAAAGGTTCTAAGGTTGGACTTGTGAGTGCTGGTGGGGTTGGGGTTGGCTGTGTCCCCTTATTCAAAAATGAACCTACCAAGGCCCAGGAACCGAAGCCAGTCAAAATTACCAAACCTGCACCAAGACCGATCGCAGCCATTGGATTGTCCCACAAAGATCCGCTTTCAGCCTCGATGATTGGATCTGGTTGGTTTTGCGGGTGGGAACTTTGGGCGATCGGATCTGGCCTCCTGCCCACAGCTACTGTTGCTACTTGCGAAATATTTGACGGTGCTGGTGTGGGGGTTGGCGCTGGTGCTGGCCCTGGTGGTACAGTTTGAGCGTTAGAGTAAGCATTCGTTTGTCCGTCGAGTGCTTGAGCGACTTCGCTGACAGACTGATAGCGATCGGCTGGAGAGCGGCTCAACATTCGATTTAATATCACAGACAAACCCGCACTCACCTGCACCCGTTGCTCCCAAATCCAAAGCAGGGTGGTTCGATCGAGCAATTCCTGGGGTTCTTTTCCCGTCAGCAGGACGATCGCCGTTACAGCTAAAGCGTAGAGGTCGCTGCTGGCTGTTGCTCGTCCGCTTTGCAACTGTTCGATCGGTGCATAGCCAATTTTACCAACTGTTGTGGGGTGAGCGGTGCCTTCGGGAGACTGCACTTTGGTAGCGAGTTCCTTCACCACACCAAAGTCAATCAGCACCGGCATTTGGTCGTTTTCCCTGCGGATAATATTGTCGGCAGAGATGTCGCGGTGGATGATGCCGCGGGCGTGAATGTGAGCGAGCACTGGTAACATTTGCCGGATAAATACCAGCACTTCGGCTTCGCTGAAGGTGCGGCCCGTTGAAGCGCGATCGAGCAGCAGTTCGCGGTAAGTCATCCCTTCGACATAATCCTGCACTAAAAACAAACGCTGATTTTCTTCAAAAATTGCCCGAAATTGGGGAATTTGGGGATGTTGAATTTGATAAAGAATCGCCGCCTCTCTTTGAAACAACTCCTTGGATTTTTCCAGAACGTAAGGCCCGCTTTGCACCGGAATAAATTCCTTCAGGGCACAACGTTCTTGAAATCGCCCCAAATCTTCTACTAAATAAGTCCGGCCAAATCCCCCTTGACCTAAAATATTCAGCAAGCGGTAGCGGTTTTGTAGGAGAGTTCCAATAGCAATAGGTGGCTGCATAAGTTTCAGTAGACACTGTTAAATAGTTGACAGTTAACCGTTGACAGTTGACAGTTGACAGGGGATTTAAACCCGCTCGTCACAACGCTTGGCGAGGAAGGGGAATTCCCGCTGTTGAGTTAAAAAATAGACGATCGCTGACAGAATGAAACTGCTAGGTCTTTAATGCTCAATAGCATACTTCACTGTCTCTAGCTCCCAGTCCCGACCAAAGCTAGCATTTTACATTTTTTTACGCGAATTTGAGAAACCGGGTTGTCTTTACAGACTTAAGGAGGGGCAACCACGGGGGGATTGCCCCTACATTTTCGATGTTTTAGGTCGATCGAATGACTGCTGATGTTACTCTCAATAGTCAATTGTCAACTGTCAACTAACTAAGCTTTGCTTTCACCGCGTCTTGAATTTTCTTACCATCAGCTTTGCCTTTAAGCTGCTGCATGGCAGCACCCATTACCTTACCCATATCTTTTGCAGAAGTCGCGCCAACCGATGCAATAACTTCGTCAATGACTGCACTCACTTCTTCGTCTGACATTTGTTGTGGCAAATATTCTTCCACAATTGCTAACTCCGCCGCCTCTTGTGCCGCCAACTCTTCGCGGCCTGCTTTGGTGTACTGTTCGATCGAATCCCGGCGCTGCTTCGCTATTTGCATCAAAATTTCCATTTCTTGCGCTTCTGTTAGGGCATCTTGCCCGGAGGGACGAACGCTGACCTCTTTTTCGAGAATAAATTTCTTGATGCTGCGAACTGTTTCCAAGCGAACTTTGTCCTTAGACTTCATGGCTGCTTTGATTTCGGCGTCAATGCGTTCTCTTAAGCTCATCGATTTCAACCTTGCTAATATCAAAAATCAGGAGTATTCCTCCGATTCTTAACTTTTTTTACAGTATTTTCCAGTAGATTGCCTATTTATTGCTTTTCGATCGAACCTGCGGGCGATCGAAGGCATTAGGCATTCACCTGAAGATCATCTAAATTAACACTTGCAGCCTGCGCACCAAGTTAAATTTCTCAAAATATTGACTGAATATTGCGAGTTTGAGATGGTAGAATGGCGATGGAATAAACGTCCTGCAAGAGGCCTGCTGTGATCCGTTCTGCTGCTTTACCGATTTCGCTTCCCGAGCCGCCGATTTCCGCTCACGACCGTCTGCGGTTGTTCTCCGGTTCTGCTAATGTTCCCCTCGCCCAAGAGGTGGCTGGCTATCTGGGGATAGATTTGGGGCCGATGGTTCGCAAGCGGTTCGCTGATGGGGAACTCTACGTTCAAATTCAAGAATCGATTCGGGGTTGCGATGTTTACTTGATTCAGCCAACTTGCTGTCCGGTGAACGATCGCCTCATGGAATTGTTAATTATGATCGATGCTTGTCGCCGTGCTTCGGCCAGGCAAATTACTGCGGTGATTCCCTACTACGGGTATGCTAGGGCCGATCGAAAAACTGCCGGAAGAGAGTCTATTACTGCGAAGTTGGTGGCTAATTTGATCACTAAAGCCGGGGCCGGTCGCGTCTTGGCGATGGATTTGCACTCGGCCCAGATTCAAGGTTATTTTGACATTCCTTTCGATCATGTTTACGGTTCACCGATTCTCCTAGATTATCTCAAGAGCAAGCAGTTGTCAGATATTGTTGTGGTTTCACCGGATGTTGGCGGTGTCGCAAGGGCAAGGGCTTTTGCGAAAAAGCTAAACGATGCTCCTTTGGCAATTATTGACAAGCGTCGCCAAGCTCACAATGTCGCAGAAGTGATGAATCTGATCGGGGATGTGAAGGGCAAAACTGCAGTTTTGGTGGATGACATGATCGATACTGCCGGCACGATTTCTGAGGGGGCGAGATTGTTGCGTCGCGAGGGTGCGAGGCAGGTTTATGCTTGCGCTACTCATGCGGTGTTTTCACCTCCGGCGATCGAACGTTTGTCTAGCGGGGTGCTGGAAGAGGTAATTGTTACTAATACAATTCCGGTACCTGAGGAAAACCGTTTCGAGCAGTTGACAGTGCTTTCGGTAGCGAATTTGCTGGGAGAAACTATTTGGCGGATTCACGAAGATAGTTCTGTCAGCAGTATGTTCCGCTAAGCGATAAAAGCCGATCGTAAAATGTGTGGGGGGGTAGCTTACTCGCCCCGTACAATTCATATCGATCGACCAAAATATTACTCGAAGAAGTGACTTTTGATCAAGAATTAGTGCAAGACATGATTGAGCTTAGTTTAGATGGATTTGGTATACTATAGCATCATGGAAATCTGTGCGCGCCTGTAAAGTAGTTTTCCATTGAGCCTGAAAAGCATTTTGAACCGCAGATGATGGCGGATGGACACGGATGGACGCAGATGAAGATTGGATGTATTTAAAATTGAGATTGTTGTTGTTGCAGGAAGTGACCGACTAGGTAAAGGGAACCGCAAAGGACTGTTAAGTAGTCGTCCGCAACAGCAATATCTAAGGCGGTTGTTAAGTCTGGGAAAGTCAGACAAAGTGTTAATTCTGGACAGATGATTTGGGCGAGGGTGGCTAATTCTGCCGGTGGTGTTGAATTTTGGTCGGGTACGGATACTAGATAAAGTCGATCGCCTTTTTTGAGTAATGCTTTTAAGATATCATCGCAGTCTTTGGTAGCAAGTATCCCGATCACCCAGTTAATTGGTAATTGGTAACTGTTAAAATTATCGACATATTCGCGCAACGCAGTTGAAGCGGCTGGGTTGTGCGCGCCGTCTATTAATATTTTGCGATTTTTCCAGGTTGTTTGTTGGAGTCTTCCATGCCATTGGGTTTTGGCGATACCGTTTTCGATCGCAGTTTGGGATATTTGCCATCCTTGGTTTTGCAGAGTTTGGATAGTTGCGATCGCAATTGCTGAATTCATTAGTTGGATTTTTCCCAGCAATGCCGATTTATATCTTATTTTAACCGCACTTTGACTTAACTGATATTCTGCGAATCCTTGTCCTAAGTCTGTGGCTGGTTTTACCCAAGTTGCAGGACAGTGTAATTCTTGGATGCGTTTTTCGATCGCTATTCTAGCTGCTTCCGGCAATTCTCCGATAATTGCTGGACATTCTGATTTGAGAATACCGGCTTTTTCCCCAGCAATATCGGCGACGGTGGGGCCGAGTATTTGCCAATGTTCGAGGCTGATAGAAGTGATGACGCACGCTAGGGAATTTTCGCAAACATTAGTCGCGTCTAATCTGCCTCCTAATCCGGTTTCTATGACTGCTATGTCTGCTTTTTGTTCTGCGAAATACAGCCAAGCTACGGCGGTGATTATTTCAAATTGGGTAGGAGTTTCGGCATCATTTTGGGCGGCGATGACTCGTTCGAGATAGTGTTGTAATTCTGTTGGGGAAATTGGTTGTTGGTTTATGCAAATTCTTTCCGTCCAATCGATTAAGTGCGGGGATGTGTAGCGCCCGACTCGATAGCCTGCTTCTGTGAGTACGGATGATAGGTAAGCGCAGACGGAACCTTTGCCGTTTGTGCCGGCAACGTGGATAATTGGTACTTTTTGGTGGGGATTGTCTAGTTTTTCTAGAAGTTGTTTGATTCTTTCTAATCCGAGGTGGACGCCGAAGTGTTGGTAAGATTGAAGGATGGAACTTGCATTCATTGAGGATTATTGGATTTTTTAACGAACCGCGAAGGCGCGAAGAACGCCAAGGAAGAAAGAAGATAGATGTTAATTGTATGAATATTATTTCTCTGTTTGCAGGTTGCGGTGGGTTGGATTTGGGTTTTCGCTTGGCTGGGTTTAATCCGGTTTGGGCGAATGAATATGATAAGTCGATTTGGGATACCTATCAATTCAACCATCCTGACACTATTTTAGATCGAAGAGATATCCGAAAAATCAATTCTGATGAAATTCCTGATTGTATCGGGATTATTGGCGGACCTCCTTGTCAAAGTTGGAGTGCAGCGGGTGCGAAACGAGGGATTGATGACTGTCGCGGTCAACTTTTTTGGGAGTATATCAGAATCGTGCGGGACAAGCAGCCTTTGTTTTTTTTTGCTGAGAATGTTAGAGGTATCTTAGCACCTAGAAATAACGATGCTTTTACTTATATTTTATCGCAGTTTGAGGAAATAGGCTATCGGGTTTCGTACAAGTTATTGAATGCTAAAAATTTTGGCGTACCGCAAGATAGACAAAGGGTAATTGTTGTCGGGTATCGGAAAGATTTGGGTTTTGGTTTTGAGTTTCCCGCACCGGAAAATGATGTTTTGACGCTGAAAGATGCGATTTTCGATCTGGGGTCGATCGCCCCTATTTGCGTTAAAGGTAAACTAGATAATTATCACAATTTTGTCCCGAATCACGAATGTGCAGATTTGGGATTTTCGAGTATTTATATGTCACGAAATCGAGTTAGAAGTTGGTCAGAACCTTCTTTTACAATTCAGGCGGGTTGCCGACACGCACCTCTCCATCCTCAAGCTAGTAAAATGATTTTAGTTGCCAAGGATCAACGCATTTTCGATCCAAATTCGCCGCAGCCTTACCGCAGATTGTCTGTCAGGGAATGTGCTAGAATTCAAACTTTCCCGGATCAGTTTATTTTTAAGTACAAACAGATTGCCGATGGATACAAAATGGTTGGTAATGCTGTTCCTGTGAATTTGGCTAGAGTTTTGGCAACTAAGATTTTTGAGGATATTGGCATCCGGCATGGTCGAACAAAACACCGGTTGATTTAATCAAGCGGGTTTGTTACACTCACACTGCGTGTTTTCGATACCAGTCGATCGTATTTTTCAACCCTTCCTTAAACTCTGTCTGTGCGGTAAACCCAAACGCATTTTTTGCCCTTTCCGTATCCAAACATCGGCGTGGCTGACCGTTCGGTTTATCTGTTTCCCAAACAATTTCGCCCTTAAACTCCATCAATTCGCAAATTAACTCAATCAAATCTCTAATTGGCACTTCAGAATGCGTACCCAAATTCACTGGTTCGGAGTCATTGTAATTCTGAGTCGCCATCACAATTCCCCGCGCGGCATCTGTGGAATATAAAAACTCGCGGGTAGGGCTACCGTCACCCCAAACAGGCAATGTTTTGTCACCCCTTTCTTTAGCTTCGTGGACTTTCCGAATTAAGGCCGGGATGACGTGGGAACTTTTGGGGTCAAAGTTGTCTTCCGGGCCGTATAAATTCACTGGCAGCAAGTAGATGCCGTTAAATCCATACTGCTGGCGATAGGATTGCAGTTGCACTAGTAAGGCTTTTTTGGCAATTCCGTAAGGAGCATTAGTTTCTTCTGGATAGCCGTTCCAAAGGTCATCTTCTTTGAAGGGAACTGGGGTGAATTTAGGATAAGCACAAATTGTGCCAAGGCAAACAAATTTTTCGACTTTGGCTTCGTAGGCTGCGTGAATTAGTTGCACGCCCATCATCAAATTGTCGTAAAATAATTCAGCGGGTTTTAGTTGATTTAAACCAATGCCGCCGACGTGAGCAGCTAAGTGTATGATGATGTCTTGTTGGTCGGCGGCCCGTTTGCAGTTTTCCATGACGCGGAGGTCGCAGTCGCGCGATCGAATCACTGCAATTTTGTTCGCCTCAGCCCCCGCTTTTACTAACTGGTCGATGACCTGACGGCCTAGGAAACCTGCACCGCCCGTGACTAAAATCCGTTTGTTGCTTAAGTCTAAGCTAGTCATGTTTTTATCCTCCTTTTGAATAATGGTCGATCGACAATCTCAAATTAAAATACTGTCCACTGCTATATAAATAGCTATTAAGCAGTCATTGTCAACTGGGTACGCTGGCTATGCCTGAAACTTGCCCCACGCGCATTTTTAATTGAGTTAACAATGACTGGTTACCTTCACCAACTAATCAAATCCGTTGCCAGAACCTCGAAGTTGAGCTTCGAGAGCTTTGATGTCAGCATCTACCATTAAGTGAACTAACTGTTCAAACGTTACCGAAGGTTCCCAACCCAACTGCTTCCGCGCCTTAGTCGAGTCGCCAATTAACAATTCAACCTCTGCCGGACGTAGATACCGTTCGTCAAACTCTACGTACTCGTGCCAATCTAAATTGACGTGCTTGAAAGCTAAATCTAAAAATTCTCGGATGGAATGGGTTTCGTTGGTAGCAACGACATAATCGTCCGGTTTGTCTTGCTGTAGCATCAGCCACATCGCTTTTATGTAATCCTTCGCATATCCCCAGTCGCGCTTGGAATCGAGATTGCCCAAGTAAAGTTTTTTCTGCTTACCCGCTACTATTCTGGCAACAGCGCGAGTAATTTTGCGGGTGACAAAAGTTTCGCCACGGCGAGGAGATTCGTGATTAAATAGGATGCCGTTGCAGGCAAAAAGTCCGTAAGATTCTCGATAATTTACTGTTTGCCAGTGACCGTAAACCTTCGCGCAAGCGTAAGGACTTCTCGGATAAAAAGGCGTTGTTTCTTTTTGCGGAACTTCCTGCACCAAACCATACATTTCAGAAGAACCAGCTTGATAAAAGCGCACCTCAATACCAGTGCGTTGTTGATAGTCTCGAACTGCTTCTAGCAGGCGTAGCACTCCCATCCCTACGGCGTCAACCGTATATTCCGGAGAGTCAAAGCTAACTCGAACGTGAGATTGAGCGCCTAAGTTAAAAACTTCTACCGGCTGAACTTCTTCCAAGATTCGCCGCAGAGTAGTGCCGTCTGTCAAATCACCGTAGTGTAGAAACAACTTTGCGTCCTCGCTGTGAGGATCGACATAGATGTGGTCAATTCGATCGGTGTTAAAACTAGAGCTCCGCCGGATAATCCCGTGAACTTCATACCCCTTCTCTAATAGGAATTCGCTCAAATAAGAGCCGTCTTGACCTGTGATACCTGTTATTAGCGCTCGCTTCCGTTGCGTCATCTGATTTTTCCTTGACAGACTTTAATTTTTAAGGCAGGAGGTTGCTATTACCTGCCGATCGTATTCTCAAGCTCTACGTTAACTCACAATAACTCACAATTCTGCGATCGGCATCAAATAAATTTTGAGTTTTTGCTCATAGTTTGCTGTGGCTATCCGCATTCAGCATCCGTAGTGAGTAGCAAACATAACTAACTACTGATGCTGATTGCGGAGACCAATTAATATGCGCCGTTGTTTTTGGGAAAAATCACTACTCCAATTGTTTTGAAAACGATCCACATATCCATCCAAAGGTTTTTTTCATTTGCATAATAGAGGTCGATCTGAACTCGTCGGGGATAAGGAATGTCGTTGCGGCCGGAGACTTGCCACAAGCCTGTAATTCCAGGTCTTATGGTCAGAATTTTGTTGATATAACGACCGTATCTCGGCAGTTCTTCCTCAACTAAAGGTCTCGGCCCGACCACGCTCATATCTCCTTTTAAGACATTCCAAAACTGGGGAAATTCGTCTAAGCTGGTCATTCGTAAAAATCTTCCAATCCAGGTAATTCGAGGGTCTTGTTTGAGTTTGAAGTTGTCTTCAAACTCTTGACGCAGATGCGGCGATTTTTCCATGATTTCTAGCAATACATCGTCCGCATTTTCCACCATCGTTCTGAATTTAAGGCAATAAAACATCTTGCGATTTTTGCCTACTCGTTCCTGTACGTAAAAAATTGGTCCCGATGAGCTTAAGGCGATTGAGAGAGCCAAAAGCAGGTAAACCGGAGCAAACAGGATCAGAACCGATAAGGAAAACATGATGTCAAATAACCGCTTGAAAAATTCTCCGTCGAGGCTAGTTAGAGAACGACTTTTGCGTCTGTCTCCTTGCTGGACAGGCTGAAAACCGCGTCTCGCGATCGCTCGAATTACCTTGCCGGAGATTAGTTGGCTGTCGGCAGTCATCTTACTCCTTCACTTCACACCACACACAGTCCTGATCATAAAGCCTCAAGACGCTTTGTTCTCTGAATAATGTTTCCAATACTCAATTTTCTGCAATCTGAAGGCAGCGGGCAGTGAGCTACTCCCCCTCGCCCCCCCAAGGGGGGAAACCAGTTGGCAACCCCTTTCTCCCCATCTCATACTCTCGCCGATCGAGTCTATGGCTTGTCAATATCGTGAGAGTGAAATTCCTGATAGCAGCGTTCTACAAAGGCTAGATACCTCTGCTGAAATACTTCTGGGGCAAACTGGGCGGTGTGGGTGCGTCCCATTTCCGGCTGAAATTTAGCTTGCAACTGCTCAAATTCCTTGACAGATTGCACTAATGCTGATTCTGTTTGGGAGGAAAAAAATAAACCTGTCCCCGTCTCTGGGTGTTGGCGAATATCGAGCACTGTCTCCAAGGCGCCACCTGCTGCGTAGGTAATTACCGGGGTTCCGCAAGCTTGAGCTTCTACTAAAGCGATGCCAAAATCTTCGCAAGCTGCATACACGAAGGCTTTCGCCTCAGCTACATATTTTTCAACTACCTCGGCTGGTTGCCAGCCGAGGACTTGCACGTTGGGTTTTGCCATTTGCCGGATCGTCTCTAACTCCGGCCCTGTACCGATTACAACTAAATTACGTCCCAATTGATTGAAGGCTTGGACGATCGCCCCTATGTTTTTGTAACTTACCAAGCGGCAAACTGTAACGTAAAAGTCTTGTTTTTGCGGCTTTAGGGGAAATCGATCGATATTTACCGGTGGATAAATCACTTCTGCCCGCCGTCGGTAACATCGCCAAATCCGACGCGCTGTATGTTGGGAGTTGGCGATGAAATAATCGACGCGGTTAGCGGAAATTGTGTCCCACAGGCGTAGTTGGTGCAGCAAATACCGCGTCAGCACTCCTGGGATGCCACGTCCAGCTTTGCTGCTGCGGAGATAGTCGAAAGTCAAGTCCCAAGCGTAGCGCATGGGTGTGTGGCAGTAGCAAACGTGCAGTTGCTGGGGACTGCTGAGGATGCCTTTGGCGACGGCGTGGGAGGATGAGAGGATAATGTCGTATTGACGGAGATCTAATTGTTCGATCGCAATTGGCAAGAATGGCAAATATTTTTGAACGCCGTTGCGGGCCAAGGGAAAGTGCTGCAAAAATGTTGTGCCAATCTGTCGTTTGAAAAGATAGCTTTCGGGATTGGCCGATTCAAAGTCAATGAGAGCATAGACATCAGCCTCAATGTATTTGAGGATTTCCTGAACTACGAGTTCCGAACCGCCTGTGGCTTTTGGCGTCAGCCATTCGTGAACGAGAGCATATTTTAGTTTTTCCACAGCAGACTTCACCAAACCTCCACACCTAATCAAATTTTTGGATATCGCAATCTTTGATACAGTAACAGTTGGCAGTTGGCAATTGACAGTAGAAAACTCTCTTTTAGTCTCTCGCTCTCCCTTGTTTTGAAAATATGACTCTTCTTGTTGACATTAACTACTATTAGACTGATACTGTAGGGGATTTCGATCGCCCAAATCTGCGGAACGGGCGATCGGCTGAATGTGGCGTAATGTGGTGTGAGGTAAAAATGTCCAGATTTTTGTGGAAAGGACTCTTAGTCAGTCCCGCTGTATTGGCAGCAAGTTTGGTTGTGTCTTCTACTGCCCTAGCAGCAGAGCAACCTGTGGAAATTGGAGTGGCAACTCAAGTACAGGACTTGCAATTAGCCGGTTCTGCAACGGAGGTTGCCAAGCCTGAGAACGAAGCAGTAAAGCCCGATCCAGTGCCACTAGCTACTCCCTCGGCTGCTGACACTATTGAGAATGAAGCCAGGGCGATCGATCCGATTGTACCGCTTGCAGAACAGGCAAAAGCACCGGAAAATACAGTTGCAGCAACAGATTTAGGCAAAATGCCATCGGCTGCCATGCCCAGTAGCGCGGTAGCAGCCATAAATTCAACCGAAACTCAGCCTGGTATAGACAATAATTCAAACGAAATGCAACCCGCTGTAGCACCCACTACGGCAGTTGCACCAGCTAATTTAAGTGCAGAAAAACCAGCAGCACAACCGCAGCAGATTTCCCAAGCAACTCCTCTGACTGCCGAATCTCGATCGCAGTTAAACTCTTTAGAACAAATTAATCAGTACAGTGCCGAAGGTAGCGACGACAGTGCAGCGGGTCAAGTCACCTCAGTTTCGCAATTGTCTGACGTTCGACCAACCGATTGGGCATTCCAAGCTTTGCAATCTTTAGTAGAGCGTTATGGTTGTATAGCTGGCTATCCTGACGGTACTTTTCGTGGCAACCGGGCAATGACCCGCTACGAGTTTGCAGCCGGTTTAAATGCCTGTTTGGATAAGGTTGCAGAGTTAATTAAAGGTGGTACAGGAGGTCTAGCAACTAAAGAAGATTTGGCTGCCATCCAAAGGTTGCAAGAAGAATTTGCGGCGGAATTAGCAACTTTGCGCGGCCGCGTCGATGCTCTAGAAGCGCGCACGGCTGAATTAGAAGCAAATCAATTTTCAACTACTACTAAACTCAATGGTGAAGTCATATTTGCCTTGACAGGCATCGCTGGCGGAGATGATGCTAACGGTAACGATGCCGATACAACGACGGCTTTTGGTAGCAGGGTTCGTCTTAATTTCGACACCAGTTTCTCTGGCAAAGATTTGCTGAGAACTCGATTGCAAGTTTTAAATTTGGGTTCGTTTTCTACTAATAATACGAAAACCGCTGAAGGGGAATTGCGGTTTAATGCCGGGCCTTTTGCCGAGGCTAGCAATACTGTAGCTTTAGATGCGTTGCTTTACCAATTCCCTCTAGGCAAAAGCACGACTGTAATTCTCGAAGCTAATGCCGGTGCTGCTGATGATTTCACCAACACAGTCAACCCTTACTTTGATGGAGATGGCGGCAGCGGTGCTGTTTCTAACTTCGGTACTCGCAACCCGATTTACTATTTGACAGGCGGTTCTGGTATTGCTCTGCGGCATCAGTTTGGGGAAAAACTCGAACTAAGTTTGGGATATTTAGCCGGCAACGCCGCCAACCCGACGCAGGGTAACGGTTTATTCAACGGTTCTTACGGTGCTTTGGCTCAGTTGACTTTGAAACCAAGCGACAGCTTTGCTGTAGGTTTAACTTACGTTAATTCCTACAATTTCGTCACTGGTACCGGCAGCAATGCTTCTAATTTCCCAGTTCGTCTAGCTTCTTTCGGACTCGATACTGAAGACAACCTCAAGACTTCTAGCAATTCCTACGGATTGCAAGCTTCGTTGAAATTGAACCGGGGACTTGCTCTCGGAGGTTGGGTGGGTTACACCAACCAGCGCATTTTATCCAACTTGGTTACTCCGACAGGTTCCGTGCAACGGGGAGACCAAAAAATCTGGAACTGGGCGGTTACTGTAGCTTTTCCCGATTTGTTGAAAGAGGGAAATGTGGGGGGGATTTTGGTAGGTATGGAACCGCGGGTGACAAGTTCTACTAACCGGACTTTACCGGAGGATAAAGATACTTCGCTGCACATTGAAGGTTTCTATCAGTTTAAGTTGAGCGATAATATTTCAGTCACTCCCGGTCTGATTTGGCTGACTGCTCCCGACCACAATAATGATAATTCCGATCTGCTGATTGGGGTGGTCAGGACGACTTTTACTTTCTAGGTTGGTTTGGGGATTTTTGCTAACCGCAGATGAACGCGGATTAACGCAGATAGATGATCTGCGTTAATTGGTTTTTCAACAAAAACGACCAGCTTTAGCTAAAGCTGGTCTGCACAAATAGTTAAATCCGTTGTGTTCTCACAGTCTTGTTCTGGCCGTGAGGAAACCCAAGCTGCGCGTTTCCTTGCACCGGGTTCTAAGAGATACATCATCTCTCTTAAGTTGTACTTTAACAATAAAAATTAATTTTTGCAATAAAACTTTACAAATGTATCCGCGTTAATCTGCGTTAATCTGCGGTTTCCCCATCAATCAAAGATTTATGCAATTCAAGTCTAATCAGTCATTCAAATTCTGATATCCGATCGATTTGCCGTTTCCGCAAGAATCCTCTTAATTTCAGCGGGAGTCAGATTGGGATTGGCCTGCAACATCAAAGCTATCACCCCAGCTATGTGCGGTACAGCCATCGAAGTACCTGCGAAATAGCGATAAGGAATACCTGGTACGGATAGGGGTACAGTTGAATAAATATCTCCAGAATCTGCTCTGCCACCGTCACCTCCGGGAGCAATAAAATAATTGATTACTTCAGTTCCAGCCCGGTTAGAAAACTCTGAGAATTGCTGGTTTCGTTGAATTGAAGCGACAGCAATTCCTACCTCATTAGCAAAACGAGCCGGATAATCTACCTGCGGACTGGCATTATTTCCCGCAGCGGAAATCACAATTATGCCCTTAGCTTCTGCCGAGCGAATCACATTCAATTCGTCGTCGTTCAACTGTAAGCCACCTAAACTTACATTGACTATCTTCGCCCCATTGGCAACTGCATAATTAATTGCATTAATTTCATCCCTAATTTTGCCAAATCCACCTCGATCGAGTATTTTCAAAGGCATAATCTTGGCAGTCGGAGCCACACCAGTAATCCCCACGCCATCCCTTTTCGCCGCCACTAAACCTGAGATGTGAGTGCCGTGATTGTTGTCGTCGCTGGGGTCATTATCATTGTTGACAAAATCCCATCCCCGGAAATCATCCACAAAGCCGTTGTTGTCATCGTCAATACCGTTGTTAGCTTTATTTCGACCGGTTGCATCAACGCCATTTTCCCCGTTATTACTCCAAATATTCCCGGTCAAATCTGGGTGGTTGTAGTCAATCCCGCTATCAATTACAGCTACTACAATTCCGTCTCCTGTCAACCCTTGAGCCCAAACTTCTGGAGCTTTAATTAAATCTCTACCCCATTCGTCGCCACCCAAGTCGGGAACGTCAGGAAAAGTTGGACTGTTGCGGGCCTTAGCAACTGCGGCTGCTGCATTTACTAAACCAAAGCCAAAACGAGAGTCAAAACCATCCAAGTTGTTTACGTTGTCTACATTATTGGCAGAAACAGTTGTCGGATTTGCCGATAAATTTAGGGTAAAATTTGTACTGCCTTGGAATTGATAAACCCGGATGTAATAAGTTCCTGGTGTCAAGGCATTGAGTTCGATCGACTCTGGTGATAAGCTGGATTGTTCTGATGAGGCAATAATATCGGTGAAGTCAATAGAATTGTCGCTGTTAAGATCTTTAATTAAGGCAACATCAACATTGGTACTCAAACCGCTGAGATTTAAGCTGAATTCGCTAGTTACTGGTAAAGTAAAACGGTAGATATCGTCAGGTTTAGCGTTGCTAACTGAGTCTACAATTGTTTGACTGCTGTTGAGAATACCGAGGTCGCGGGCTTGGCTGAGTTGGTTGCCCAATACCGCAGTGGCAGAGATGAATTTATTGGTCAAATCTTGGGGAGATGCGTTGGCAACTAAGCCTAGAATAGCACCGGATTCCCGAATTTTAATTAATGTATTGGAAGTGTTGGGAGCGATCGAGATTTGTTCGAGAATTAAGTCAGTTTCGCTGAGATTGCCAGTTAGTCCGATCGCATCCACAAAACCGTTAAAATCAGTAATCACATCAGCGGCGATCGGATCGAAGACGGCTGACTCGCTGCGGAGGACAAAGGTATCCAGGCCCAAACCCCCTGTCAGAATATCTTTGCCCCCATCGCCCACTAAAACGTCGCTGCCGTTGCTGCCATTGAGCACGTCATCTCCCTTACCTCCCTGCAACGTATCGCTGCCAGAGTCGCCGAAGAGGATGTCATTATCGGCGCCACCGTTGAGCAAATCGCTGCCGACACCACCGAATAGTGTATCGGAGTTGCGGCCGCCGAGTAGTCTGTCGTTGCCACTGTCACCGTTGATTCGATCGGCATCCGAGGCACCGACAACAAAATCGTTGCCCCCCAGAGCAAATAGTCCGTTTGGGTAAGGAGTTAAAAACCCCGGTGTTAAGGTTAAACTATTAGAGCTATCGTCTAAAAGATAGGAAAGACCGTCGGAACTGGGGCTAGCCATAGAAATGTTCTCCACAGAGGTGATTCGATTTAAATTTTAGAGGTGAGATTCGAGGTTGTGGTTAAGAATGCGATAAGTAGGTTTATTTCGGCTTTTATATTTACTCCCAAATTCACAACCAATACCGGAAAATGGGAAAAAAAATTTGCATCAAACTCAGAATTTCATCAAGCTTGCGAAATCGCGTCTCAAGCCTTATTTCCGCTATTGTATTTTGGGCGGGACGTTTTTATTTATTGCCCAAGCTTTTGTAACTCATTGGCAAGAAGTCGCGAATATCCGCATTAGAGCCGAAAGTTTTCCATTATTGGCGATCGCCCTCGGCGTCACCTTACTGTCTCTAATTTTTGTTGGTTGGGTGTGGACGTTGATTTTGCGCGAATTCCGCCAACCAGTCAATGCCGCCTGGGCGATTCAAGTTTTTCTCAAAACTAATATTTTTAAGTATTTGCCGGGGAATATTTGGCATTTTTGGGGTAGAATATTGGACGCAAAAAAGGCTGGGATTTGGCCCAAAGTTGCTACTCTTAGCGTGTTGTTAGAACCGCTGCTGATGGCCTCCGCAGGCTTGCTGATGGGGTTGATGAGTTTCGGGGAAATCAGTTGGTTTTTGCGCATTGGTTCTTTTGTGGCTATTTTGACTGCTATTCACCCCCTAACTTTAAATCCGATCGTCCTATTTGTAGAGCGGTTGAAGCTATCAAAAAGCAATGGAAATAATTCAAAAGCTGAGAAATTAGCGGTCGATCGACTAAATGTAGAAGCCAGCACAAATTTAGCTCAAAAGTCGTCAGTTGTCAAGTCTCGCAAGAGGGTGAATTTGCCAATTAAACGCTATCCTTTGGTACCGTTAATTGGAGAGATGTGTTTTATCGGATTGCGGGGCAGCGGTTTTTTGCTAACTGTAATAGCTTTAACTCCCGTACATTTTAACCAGATTCCGCACTTGTTTGGTGCTTTTTGTTTTGCCTTTGTTTTAGGTTTAGTTGTCCCAGGCGCACCGGGAGGAATGGGAGTATTTGAAGCGACTGCGATCGCGCTACTTTCCGATCGCTTTTCTGTGGGTATAATTCTGAGTGCGGTGGCTTTGTATCGGATAATTAGCATTCTGGCGGATGTTTCGGGTGCTGTGTTGGCGAAGATCGATCGCCAGCGCGGGCACATTAAGTAAGTGGGAAAATATATCATGCCAGCGGATTTGCCCCGATTAGCCGGAGTCAAAAATATGTATTTTTATTAAGACTTTGGGCTTACGTAAGTATGCTGGCTATTATTGATTTAATAAAAAAATGTCAACTCATCTGTTTGGACTGCTAAAAAAACCAAGCCACAAACAAGAGAGTCTGAATCAATAAATTTAAGACTTGCAAACAAACCGAGTCGCTCTCAGAACCTCCACTATTTTAGGTATTTGTACCGTCAAAGACACTAATTTTTTTGAGTTCGGGTGTGCTCGTCCTGGATTTAGGAAAAATTGTTCACTTTAGGCGATCGGGTACACAGCCATGATATCAGTTTTGTCAGAACGGGCGATTCCCTACGGGATAGCTTCGCTTAACGAACTTGCGAATCACATCAACGCGGGCCAAGGGAATTTTGACGAAAAGGGCGAAAAGGGCGATCGCGCCAATAACCCCAGTACAATAGTATTTATCGATGCGGCAGTCACCGACTATCAAACACTCCTAGAAGGAGTGAAATTGGGAGTAGAAGCAATAATTATCGACTCCGACAGAGATGGAGTCGAACAGATTAGCGAAGTCTTAGCGAATCGCACCAATATTGAGAGTATTCATCTAGTTTCCCACGGCGCACCGGGAAGCTTGCAACTCGGTAAAACCCAACTATCTATCGATAATCTAGAAGCTTACAGCCAGCAATTGCAACAGTGGCGGCGCGCTTTAACAGTTGATGCAGATATTTTGATTTATGGTTGCAATGTAGCAGCAGCATCTCGCGTTTGCCAAAAAGTCCGCCAGGGAATTAATTCCCTGTCTCATAGCGAAAGTCGGTTGAAACCGACTCAAAACAACTCATTTATTCAGTCCTCTTTAGAGGACTTTCGCTATGAGACGGGGGTTTCAACCCCCGGCGTATCTGAGGAATATGCCATCAATTTTGAACTGGCGAACGATTTTGAAAGCGCTACAAATAATGCGGCACCGGCATCCCGCACTTACCCGAAAGTCCGCCAGGGAATTAATTCCCTG
>JAAUPI010000108.1 GCA_012035135.1 Microcoleus sp. CSU_2_2 | reverse complement strand
CCTACCCCCCCCAAGGGGGGAAGAACGCCAGAAGCAAGAAGAACCCCCCCCTACCCCCCCCAAGGGGGGAAGAAGCCAGAAGCAAGAAGGAAGAAGAAGATGCCTCGTTCCCAGGCTCTGCCTGGGAACGCAGATCCAGAGGCTCTGCCTCTTCAATACCAGATGCAACAGATAATTCATCCACAAATAACCAAGAACAAATTGTAACCAACCCGACAGAAAATCTTTCAATTCCGATCGCCTCTGCTACCTTTGAAAATTTAGAGGGATATTACCAACAACTAGAAACTTTGCTGTTAAAAATAGGATACTTGCAGCCGCATACAGCAGCTAGCCGCATGGAAAAATTTCGCCGTTTGTATAATCGTGCCTATCCGACTGTTGATGAAGTCGCCATGCTGCGCGGCATCCTCCGCCAAGTAGAATGGGCAATGAAAACATACTCGATCGCTCCTGTTTCTGATACTCTGGATGGGGCGTTGCCGGAGTGTCCGGTTGACACTCAGGGAGAAGGGTAGCATCGATATGAATAGAACTAAGATCGACTGTCACGCGACTATCAACTTGTAGGGTGCGTCAGGCGAAGTTCTAGAACGATGGAGGCTGGAGGGATCTGACGCACCTTACTATATATGCCAGTTGCGTCCAGAATTGATTAAAAATCTTAAACTTGAAGTTTACAGTGGTGAAGGAGTCAAACGTGGCAGAGCGGTTTCCAAAGCGATCGATATTCTCGATATCCTCTTCCAAGTCAGGCTCTGAGTCGTCGAAGTCTGGTAAAGCCAGTCAGTCTGGCAATTCGGATCGCCGGCGCCCTCCCCAACCGCCAAATCCCAAGCCGGAAATTCCTCGTCAAATACAATTACCTTCGACTTTGCCATCGCCACCGGCAAGTCGCACCAGAATTAGAGCCAACTCCAAAGCAGTTCCTTCCGAACCCGCCGACATAGCAGAAGACTTTTTATCCAATCCCAAATCAGCAATTACTCGCAGAAGCCCTAAAACCAGACAAATTCCTCGATCGAACACTCGTGAATCTCGCAAAACAGGCCTGGGTGCAGTGGATTTGTTCGATCCGCAATCAAACCCAGAAAATACCGATTCGATCGCCCCCAATCCCAACAGCCCATCGCGATCGCCAATTACCCCTACACCCCGTTCCGGAAGTCGCTTCGGCTCCGCCCCAGGTCGCCGGGGAGACACGGAAACGCCCCCAAACGTCAAAAATTCCCCCGCCCCAAAGCCACGCCCCCCAGCGGTCAATAAACCGGGAAAAAGACCCGTACCGCGAAACGCCCCTCCGCTGGTATACGCGACTCGCTTGCTGATTTTGGGAGTTGGGATGGCGGTGATTTGCGGGACGATGCTATCTGTTGCGAATGCTTGGAATCGATCGACCGCAAATCCACAAGAACAAAGCGCTACAGCCACAGCCGGCGAAAACAATAATGACAGCGCCTCTGCTGCACCTGCGGCGACAGAAGCGCTGCAATTAAATCAAGAATTAGCAGCCCTGAAAACGCAAGTTCAGGTGTTAGCAACTGAAAATCCTAATTTGACAGCAGGGATATTTTTAGTCGATTTAGATACGGGAACCTACCTAAATTTTAATGGCGATGTGACTTTTTCCTCAGCTAGCACCATTAAAATACCAATTTTAGTCTCTTTTTTCCAAGCAGTAGATGAGGGAAAAGTGCAGTTAGACCAGATGCTGACGCTGAAAACAGAACACATTGCTGACGGTTCTGGAGAGATGCAAGACCAACCGGTAGGGACAAAGTATTCGGCTTTGGAAGTGGCGAAAAAGATGATTATTGTCAGTGATAATACGGCCACAAATATGATCATTGAGTTGTTGGGAGGCGCTGAAGTTTTGAACCAGCAATTTGCAACGTGGGGTTTGAGGGCGACTGTTTTGCACAATAAATTGCCGGATTTGGAAGGTACGAATACGACTAGTCCGAAGGATTTGATTAATGTGATGGCTCAGGTCGATCGAGGAAATTTAGTTGCAGTGAAATCGCGCGATCGGATTTTGCAAATCATGCGCCAAACTCAGAATGATAATTTGCTCCCAAAAGGTTTGGGCGAGGGAGCGACTATCGCTCACAAAACGGGCAACATTAATGAAATGCTGGCCGATTCAGGGATGGTGGATTTGACCAACGGCAAGCGTTATTTAGTCACGGTAATGGTGAAGCATTCCCCGGAAACGGAGAAAGCTGCTCAAACTTTGATTCGAGATATTTCTCGAATGAGTTACCGCTATTTGAACGATGGGGATGCGGGAGTAGATTCTAAATTAAAAATTAAAAATTAAAAATTCAACCGGGTTTTTTCTGGCAAGTCTCGTAGAGTTGATTAAACTATAAATCAGTTTATTTTATGAAACTCAACATCCGACTTGCTTGTCTCGTAGCGCTCTCAACTTTAGCTGTTGGAGTCTCCCCCACCTTGAGTAATGCTAATCCTGCGCCTCAATATGAACCCGATGGGGTGACAGTGATTAACAATAATATCGAACTGAATCGGGCAAAAAATCTAGCCCGTCAAGCAGCAGAAGTTGCTAACGGGGGTTTGGGCAAATATCGAGCCGAAGCTTCTATGCACGGTGTTTCTAAGGAATCGCCGTTTGTTGACAATGGCGATGGAACTTGGACTTTTACTTTTCAAGGGTACAGACCCGGTTCGTCTGTCTATACTGTAGAAACGGTGGTTACGGTTTCTCAAGATGGCAGAATCAGAGTTGATTACAATGGGCCAATTCGTCAGTTGTCTCAATTTTAAACAACCGTGCAAAGAACTCACTAAAAAAACATAACATCCAGATACCCGAATTCTTGAAGAAGTCGGGTATCTAATGTGAGAATGTAAACTGAAACAAACATGAGGAGGTTGAAATGTTAGATCGAAATATTAGCGAATCTGAATTTCAGCCGATCGACCATTTTCACGGAAATTCCACGAATCGGCAAGCAATTAAACACTCGCGACTGCTAAAAATTCCGCCGCCTCTTTCTCGTTCATCTCGTCGAGTTTCTGCCAAACTTCCTGCATCAACTCATCCAATCCAACTCTACTCACGGCAGAAATCAACAAAACAGGATCACCACTAACTTCTTTAAGTCTGGCGATTAAATTACCCATTTCTTCGCTTTCGAGATCGATCGCATCTACTTTATTAAAAGCCAAAATCTGCGGGCGATCGACTAAACCTCGCCTGTAAGCTTTCAACTCTTCCTGAATTGTGACATAATTTGCGATCGGATCTTCATCCGTCACGTCAATCAAATGCAGCAACAACCGAGTCCGCTCAATGTGCCGCAAAAACTCGTAACCCAAACCCGCACCTTCGTGAGCTCCTTCAATTAATCCCGGAATATCTGCAAAAACAGTACCATCTCCAGTCGGTTTTCTGACAACACCCAAATTCGGCACTAAAGTTGTAAATGGATAATCTGCTATCTTCGGACGGGCGGCAGACAAAGCAGAAATTAAGGTAGATTTACCAGCATTTGGCATTCCCAGAATTCCCACTTCAGCTAATAGCTTCAATTCCAGACGCAAAAATTTATGTTCTCCTTCCTTTCCCGGCATTGCGTAATCGGGAGCGCGATTAGAATTGGTCAAAAAACATTTATTTCCCAAACCGCCTTTGCCACCTTTCGCTACGCAAAAAGTCTGTCCGGGCGTCACCAAATCTGCCAAAATTGCCTGAGTTTCGGCGTCATAAACTACTGTACCGCAAGGAACTTCGATCGTGCGATCGTCCCCTCCAGCACCAGTCATATTTTTCGGGGCGCCACGCTTCCCGTCTTCGGCTTTAAAAATCCGACTGTATTGAAAATCCAGCAGCGTTTGCAAACTTTCCACCGCCACCATATACACGGAACCGCCTTTGCCGCCCGTGCCACCCGATGGTCCGCCCGCTGGTACATACTTCTCTCGGCGAAAAGCTACCATACCGTCGCCGCCTTTGCCGGCTGTAACTTGAATATCGGCTCGATCGATAAATTGCATAATTTAGTTATTAGTTATTAGTCAGTAGTCCGTAGTCATTAGTCATTAGTCATTAGTGGTTAATTATACCAAGTCCGAGTATAATTCCATCTTTTTTTTAGTCCGCGAAGGCGGACTTTGTTTGGCAAGGAGCGATTTCAATCGCCGAGTTTTTTGCTAATGACCAATGACCAATGACTAATGACTAACAATATGACGATACATCTTCCTTGCAATCATCCGCCAAATAGCACAGAGCCCGAAAGCGCATCCCCACCAACTGTTCGTAAAGCGGGTTAATCTTGCACATTGGCGGAATGTGGACAATTTTGCGGCCAAATAACACAACATCTCGCTCAAACGGACACTGGGGCGGAATCATTTTGCACACAAAGCGAGCGAGTCTGGGATCGTGAACTTCCCAGCCGTCGAGCCAGTTTTTGACTGGTTGCAGTACATCTTTTTGCTGAAGGTGAGATGGTGCACCCGCAATAGATGTACTTTCGTACAGAGGAGTTGCTACCGGGGTAGAAGCATCAGCCTCAGGCTTGCATTTGTCGTCTTCGATGGTGTGTCGCAGAGATTCGATCGCCTCCACATTATGTTCCAAAGCCGTGCAAAAGTTTGACAGCACTCGATCTTCGCAGAAAGAATAAGTACCATCTGCTAAAGCCACCATTACCGCTGTTCTCAAGAAATTTTCACCGATGGCGGTGCCTTTTCCTAACGCAGCAGCTAGTTCCTCTGGGGTAATGGGTTCAAAACCTGTATCCACAGATACTGGATGTAATTCATCGTGAGTCAGAGTTGCAATCAGTTTTTGTTCGTTTTCGTCAAAATTGCCGTCAGCCCAGGCAATTGTCAGTAATCCACGCAGCCAAGCCGTAATCTCTTCGTTGGTGCAGGAAGATTTCGCGTTACTCATCAGCATTTCCAGTTGAATAAACCAGTCAAGTTGTCTATCGGGAACGGGGGAAATATTTCCCTCCCAATACTTTTTACTACTTTTTTGCTCGATCTCGATCGTTGTATCAGTTGAACGTTTGTGCTTGAAGATTGCTCCAAACGCTTGTAGTGGACGTGTCAAAAGCATATTTGTTTCTCAGAAGCTTCGCATACTAGCGAGCTAATCAATGAGTTGATGTTTTTTCCTCAGAATGTCATCTATCTGGAGGAATAAGTTTGTCCGATCTTTACTTTAGCTGCACCCGGAGCGATCGAACGTTGCTATCTTTACATTTTAATATATATTTTTATTAAGTTTTGTCTAGCGGTTTCTTAATATTAAGCGAGCTCCGGTTTAACTCATTTGAAAGTAAGCTCAGCTACTTAGAAATCGGTATAGCACCTTGATGGTATAGCAGTTGACAGTTGACAGTTGATTGTAGCCGAATCAAACCGTTGGTAAGGTGCGTCGCCTTCGTCAATCTGCAAATTTGATGAAACATCTGAGAGCGACGCACCCTACAAAAACTATGGTAAGGTGCGTCGCCTGCGACAATCTGCAAATTTGATGAAACATCTGAGAGCGACGCACCCTACAGAAGACTATCGTAAGGTGCGTCGCCTGCGTCAATCTGCAAATTTGATGGAACATCTGATAGCGACGCACCCTACAAAACACGGTCAACTGTCAACTGTTTAACTGCGGCGGCACAAAATCCAGCGTAATTCCATTGGGGGGCGTCCATTTGCCATCGGGAAAACATCTCGACCGGTGGCCCAACTGGGAAACCAGGGCGTTGGCGGCCAGGCTGCTTCCGGTAAGTGGTGGCGTTCGTACTCAAACACCAATTCATCAGATATTTGGACTAAAGGCAACCCTTCCATGGCGGCGGCGAGTTCTTGGGGCGTGAATAAAGTAGACCAAGAAAGTTGGGCTACTTGTCTCACGAGGGCATCTGGTTGGTAGTCGCCGACGGTTAAAAATGTGCTGAACAGCAACACGCCTCCAGGACAGAGGGAATCGCACATTTTAGCAAGAAAGAGTCGAACTTCGTCGATGTCTCGAAAATGAGAGATGACTTCGGCTGCAACTGCGAGTTGGTAGCGTGCCGGCTTCATCCGCACTAAGGGGTCGAGGACATCGCCTTGAGTGACTCTCACGGGTAAGTTTTCGGCGGTTGCAGAGGCCTGTAACTGTTCGGCAAAAGCTGGAGTTAGTTCGATCGCATCTACAGAATAGCCCAATCTCGCTAGTGGTAAAGTATTGCGGCCGGTACCAGCGCCAACATCCAAAATCCGCACTCGATCGGGATTTCCCAATTTAGCAGCCGTTGCCATCAATTTAGCGTCTGGATGAGAGCCAAACAAGGGAGGTTCTCTGGTGTCTACCCAACTTTTATACTGTTCTCCAACTGTTGAGGTAGCAACAATCAGTTTACAAGCTAAACCTGTTTGCGGAGGCTGAACTGATTCGTATTGAAGTATCAGTGTCGAAGCTGTAGAATTGCGATATCCTTGTGCTAATTTGCTGTCTAAAAGCTTGCTGAGTTCGTCTTTTCGTTCTTCTGGTAACGGTCTGTCGAGAGTACGAAATAGTTGTTCGATCGACTTGAGATAATGGTTTCGCATCCCCGGCACGCAGGGAAATATTAATTCTCCGCGAGCAATAACGCGAGTATTAATTTTGTAGAGGATCGCTTGCTGGAGAATGTCGGGATTTACTACCAGCGGTAACTGCTCGGTCTGATCATTAGTCATGAATCAATCAATCGATTTTAGATTTTAGATTTTAGATTTTAGATTTGGTAATTGGTAATTGGTAATCGGTAATTACTATCAACTGTCAACAGTAAGGTGCGTCGCTCATCAATGGTCGATTTTTGTTTGGGATGGTTGGTAGCGACGCATCCTACAACTGTCAACTGTCAACTGTCAACTGCTGACTACCAACTAATGACTAATGACTTCTTTCTATTTCCTTTCACCTTTCCGGTTTAGTTACTGCCAGTAAAAGTCACTTCGGGGAATTTTAACTGAGCTTCACCCATCGGACGACGCCTGCCTTCCTCTTGCCAGTAATTAATTACTTCTGTGGCTTGGTTGAGGATTTCGACGCGATCGTTATCGGCAATCCAGTGTTTGGCTTCGAGTTCGTTTTTGAGCTCTTCCCACGCATCCTTGCGAGGCCAGAAAAAGTAAGATGTCAGCGGGCTAGTCCCTTTACCGACCACTTGGTCAACGGCGAGGGCAACATTCTCTTCTAGCCAGAGAACTTTTAAGATGAACTTGGACAAGCAAACCTCCAGGGTTTCGATCGAACTTATTAAAAATTTCTACAATCGCTAAGTTTAGCATATTGTTTGCATATTGACTCATCGATCGTAAAAAGTTTACTGTAGAAAATGGTTGGAGCATGAACAGAGCTATTTTAATTTTTGACATTGACGGTGTGGTGCGGGATGTAGGAGGTTCCTACAGACGGGCGATCGCAGATGTGGTAGAACATTTCACGGCGGGTGCTTTTCGCCCTAATTCTGTCGATATTGACTCTCTGAAGTCTGAGGGAGTGTGGAATAATGATTGGGAGGCGTCTGAAGAGTTAGTTTGCCGTTATTTTGAGGGGATTGGGCGATCGAGAACCGAAATCGCTCTCAATTATGACGAGTTAGTGGCTTTTTTCCAAAGTCGCTACCGGGGGCCTGACGAGCAAAATTGGACTGGTTACATTTGTGCTGAACCGCTGCTGTTAAGTCCGGCTTATCTGGAAAGTTTAACAGCAGGGGGCATTGTTTGGGGCTTTTTTAGCGGGGCGATGCGGGACGAGGCTGCTTATGTTTTGTCAGGGAAACTCGGCTTAGATTCGCCTGTGTTGGTGGCGATGGAAGATGCCCCAGGAAAACCAGATCCGACTGGGCTGTTTGCTGCCATTGAACAGTTGGAAAACCTGCATGGTTTAGCAAAAAATTTGCCTGTGATTTACGCCGGGGATACTGTTGCTGATATTTATACTGTGATCAAAGCGCAGCAATTGCAACCGTCACGGGTTTGGTTGGGGATGGGAATTTTGCCACCTCATGTTTTGGATGATGCTGTGCGGCGCGAGGCTTATGCTGTGGCACTGAAAAATGCTGGGGCGATCGAAGTTTTCAGGAATGTAGAGGAGTTGACGGCTAAAATAATTAGTGAAGTAGTCATTAGTCATTAGTCAGTAGTCATTAGTCAGTAATCATTAGTCATTAGATATCTCCTAAAAAGAATCTCTTGCTGTTCGATAAATGTAGGGGTAGGGGCGGTGCCCCCGTGCCCGCCCCTAACTCTTGCTGTTCGATAAATGTAGGGGGTAGGGGCGGTGCCCCGTGCCCGCCCCTAACGGGCGACAATTTATGCCAAAAACCCTAGAGTTTCTATCCAAATGCTTCACCCTTCCCCGATCAAGTGCGATCGAGTCCTCATACCTGATTTCTTTTTTAGAGATGTCTATTGCAAGTGCAAAAACTTATCTAAAGCACTAACTGCAATTGGCGGCCAGCGACGGGTATTTGCTACCCAATCGATGTCTTTGTAACGCGAATCAAGACCGATCGCAGCTACCCAATTACTCTCAGCTTCACCGCGCTTTCCGGCTTGCCAAAGACAGGCTGTAAGGGCTGCTCTCATGTCGGCAAATTGAGGATATCTGCGGACAATGTTTTTCATGTTGCGAATTGCTTCTTGAGTTTGCCCGTTTTGATAAAGTGCGAGGGCATGGTTGGCGCGGGCAAAGGCATATTCGGGGGCTAATTCAAAGGCTTTTGCGTAATCGGTAATGGCTTGTTCCCATTTTCCTAAACCAGCTTCGGCATTACCTCGATTGTTGTAGGCTGCTGGATCTTTCGGGTCTAATTCTAGCACGCGGTTGTAGTCGGCGATCGCTTCTTCCCAACGTCCCAAACCTTCTAATGCTGTGCCGCGATTCAAGTAGGGATCGGGGGCATTTGGAGCTAATTCCATGGCTTTTTCGTAGTCAGAAATTGCTGCTTTGAGGTTGTTTTGGCTGACTCTAGAATTGCCACGGTTGCTCCAAGCTGCGGCTTGATCGGGAAACTTTTCAATGATCTGAGTCCAGAAATCTTCAGCGATGGGAAATTTGCCTTCGTTTGTAGCTTCAAAAGCTTTTTGAACGAGTTCGCCTAATTCCTGTTGGGAAGCGGTAATATCTGTTGGCTGAACTTGGGCGACAGCGGGCAAGATATTTCCCAAGCAAAGGAATCCGGTTACAATTAATACTGTAAAAAATCTCAAGAGCGATCGAATCATAGGTGTTAGTAGTTTACAATTTACTAAATACATTATTAACCGAAATTGTGAGTATTGGTTAGAGGATGTTTGAAAAGCTTTGTAGTTTCGGCGAATTAAGTCGCAGCTACTTTCTGACAATTTACCCCCTCGATCCCCCCTAGCCCCCCTTATTAAGGGGGGAACTCGAAGCACTCAAAGTCAACCCCTACTCCCCTTATTAAGGGGGATTTAGGGGGATCGAGACTTCGATACAAACGTATATCAGCTTAGGATAATTCGGTGAAAAAACGATTGTTAATTTTGGGCGGAACGGGGGATGCTGCTGAATTAGCTGTCAGGGCTTCCCAAATCCCTAATCTTGAGGTGATTAGTTCGCTAGCAGGACGAACTCAACAGCCTTCTACTCCAACGGGTACGGTGCGAATTGGCGGGTTTGGGGGAACTGCTGGATTGGTGGCGTATTTATTCGATCGCGCGATCGACTTGTTAATTGATGCAACTCATCCGTTTGCCGATCGGATTTCTTTCAATGCTGCTGCTGCTACTACTGAATGCAAATTACCACATTTAATGCTAGCGCGTCCGGCTTGGAATCGGGTGGAGGGCGATCGTTGGATTGAAGTGGAAAGCCACGAAGCAGCAGCCAAGGCTTTATCTCAACAGTCAAAGCGGGTGTTTCTCACCATTGGGAGACAGGAATTGGCTGCATTTGCTGGTTTGGAGTCGATTTGGTTTTTGATGCGGGCGATCGATCCACCTGCACTAAATACTCCTGTTCCTAATGGTCAATTACTATTAGCAAAGGGCCCTTTTTCATTGGAAAATGAGCGAGAATTGCTGCGGGAATATCAGATTGATACTATTGTGAGTAAAAATAGTGGTGGCGATGCTACTTATGCCAAAATAATTGCAGCGCGGGAGTTGGTAATTCCGGTGGTGATGGTGCAGCGGCCACCGAGGCCTGCTGTTGAGCAGGTTGCTGATGTTGAAGGGGCGATTGATTGGCTAATTCAGCAGTTGAATTGAAACGAACCATGAAGACGCAAAGGATGTGAAGGAAGAGAAAGAAGAAGATGGGTGGCGCTACCTAATTAAACGTAGTGATTATTTGTTTTTTTTCTTGCTATTCAAAGGGTTAAGATGATTGTTCATTTTTTGCAGGTATGTTTTCAAAACCGGATACTGTGAAGTTGCTAGCAGTGAGTCTTTTTTCTGAGTTACTGTTTTTTCTAATGGCAAAACGCGATATTTGAGTCGATCGTTCAGGGTGTAACGATGTACCCAAGTAGGCATAGTTTTTATGCCGATAATTTCTGTGGTTTTTTCGGGAATCTTTTTACGAATATTTACTTGAAAGATTACGCCTAAGTTTGTATAATCTTTCGTCTGACCGGAAATGAAGTTTCCCATAGAATAAATTGCTACTGCTTTTCGGGTTTTGCCATTTTTGCCAGGAAACTTAAAGATTTTGTAGGGCTGGACAACGTGGGGATGGCTGCCAAGAATGATGTCGGCGCCAGCTTTTAATAGGTTTTCAACTAATTGTTGTTGTTGAGGGTTCGGGTGTCGCTGATATTCGTCGCCGAAGTGCAGAGAAATTGCGATCGCATCTGCTCCTTTTTTTCGGGCTTTGGCAATATCTTTGACGATTTTCTTTTCGTTGATTAGCGAAACTAAATAATCTTTGCCTTGGGGTATGGGGATGCCGTTTGTGCCGTAGGTATATGCGAGTACGGCTAGTGAAATGTTGTTTTTGGTGCTGATTAAAATTCGATCGCCCTCGGCAGCCGATCGGGCTGTTCCTGTTGAAGCAATTTTGCGATCGCGAATATTGGCGATCGTCTTGATCACCCCTTTTTCTCCCCGGTCTAAGGCATGATTATTGGCAGTTGTCAAGATATTAAATCCGGCTTTTTTAGTGGCATCTAATAATTGAGCTGGTGCGTTAAATAGCGGATATCCGGTATATCCCCCGACATCTTTGCCTGCTAAAGGTGTTTCGAGATTTCCGATTACCCAATCGCCTGTTGACAGGATATTTTTAACAGGTGTGAAAAAACTATCAAAGTTGTATGTTTGGCGTTTTGGATCGTAGCCCGATCGAGTTTGAGTATCGTGCATCATGATGTCGCCGACAGCGATTAATTTCGCCTCTTTGATTTCAGATTTGGGTTTGATGGGAACAGAGGCTTTTGATGCTTGACTTTCAGTACGCTGCGTGTTTGTTTGCTGGTTGATATTTTGGGCTGGGATATTGCAGCTACCCATGAAAAATGCAGCTATTACCGAAAGCATTGGGCGAAGTTTCATAATCGATCTATAGTAATTTATCTGTCAACTGTCAACTGTCCACTGTCAACTGTTTATTGCGTTCATGGTATCATCAATCATCTAAATATGCCGGATTTTTTTTACCACAGAGAACGAGGAAAAGAAAATAGCAGAGTTGTTAGCAGTTTTTGTTAGGAGATAGTAGGGTGCGTCAGTGGGTTAAACCAGAATTTTTCGTACTAACCTTAAAACTGACGCACCCTACAGCTAATATTCGATCGATCGGCAGAGAAATGTTATACTGAAGACAGATAGCATTGCGGAACAGATTTATGACGATCGCAACTCAACGTCTCACCCTTGAAGAATTTTTGAAACTGCCGGAAACCAAACCTGCCAGCGAATACATTGAGGGGGAGAACGTCCAAAAACCTATGCCGAAAACTAAACATTCTCGTCTCCAAGGGCGATTCATGCGTGCCATTAACGAAGTGGTAGAAGAACCCAAGATAGCTTATGCTTTTCCAGAGTTGCGGTGTACCTTTGATGGTCGATCGATCGTGCCAGATATTGCGGTACTATTATGGGAACAGATTCAATTTGATGAGAGGGGCGAACCCTTAGATGACGTGCTAATTGCGCCGTATTGGACGATCGAAATCCTGTCGCCACAACAAAGCTCAAATCGCGTAACTAAAAAAATCATTCACTGTCTCGAACATGGCTGTCAGTTAGGGTTGCTAGTCGATCCGGACGATCGCTCTATTTTAGCATTTTTACCAAACCAACAACCGCAATTTTTTGAAGGGGGCGATCGCGTTCCCGTACCCGAAAATATCCCTCTGAATTTAACCGCCGAACAGGTTTTTGGGTGGTTAAAAATGAATAACGAATAAAAGGGAATAGGCAATAGGGAACAGGCAACAGATTGGGAAAGGGATGGGGATTTAACCCCAACCCAAACAAACAACTTATAGAAGATGGGGTTTTCAACCCCGATTGGGAACAGGAACAGGAAACTGTTGCCCGTTAAGAGTTCCCTTTTCCCTTCTTCGATAAATACGCAAGTTAAAAATAATTTACGATCGATCGCGCCGAATGTACATTTTTAGGAGGGAACCGAAAGCCAGGTTAATGTAACTTATTTGTGATGGTGGGCGGGTTTATAGAGATAATTTTTACTAGTTATACCAATTTCCTAAATATTTGCTAGAGATGCAATTCTCGCCCCCCGTAGGGGCGGTGCCAAGAGTGCCCGCCCCTACGGGGGCAGGGCGGTTTCATTCTCTTGTAGGGGCAGCAAAGAGTGGCAGCCCCAATGCCTGAAATGACGACAAATGGTCGGTGAGAAGGGGTAGGCACGGGGGCACTACCCCTACCTAATCCTCGTTTTTCGGAGAATGAAACCGCCCCGGTTGGGGGGGATAGGTGTGTAGCGCTACTTTATGAAATTGGTATTAGATATTGTTGGTAAAACCCGCCGCTACGAAATTCGCTATTTCCGCCACATATCAAATTGATCTTCCGAACAGCCATTTATATATTGATTGTTCACCCAACCGTCAAGGATTACAAAAGTTTCATTAGGAGGATTACCAGTAAATCTCGCCGCAATTTTTACCCAATTGCCTTGTCGGCTAACAGCCCTAACTCCGTCTCCTCTTTTTAGTTTAGCAACAACTCTGTGCTGATTGCCGGGGCCTTTGCGAATGTTAACAGTGCCACTTTTGATGTTAATAAAAGAGCATTTAGTTTGCTCTTTTAAAGCTTCTACTTTATCGGGTGCAACAGTTTGCTCTTTGCCGAAAACTGGATAGCTGACAAGGGACAAACTAAAAGTTGCGATCGCGGCTGCAATGAATAGGGCTTTGGATTGACTAAAACTGAGCATTTACACTAATCTCCTTGACTTTACAGGACTTTTTGTCCTTGATATGAACTATTATTGAACAGAAGCAAACCATTCGGTAATACCTTGGGCGATCGCCTCTGCTAACTTCTTCTGTTCTGTCGGGTTCACAATCCATTCAAATTCTTCGGGATTAATCATGAATCCCAATTCCATTAAAACAGATGGAGCAACGGCAGGACGAGTCATCGCTAGGTTGTTCCAGAATACACCATAAGATGGACGATTCAATTTTGCAACTAAATAATTGTGCAAAAACATTCCCAAACTGTGCGCTTGCGGGTGAAACCAGAAAGCACCAACACCTTTGGTATTAATCGCATCGCCATTATCAGGCAAAGCATTGTAGTGAATTGAAATTGCGATCGCTGGTTCTTCTTTTTGAATCATCTCCACCCTAGGTGGCAAATCCAAATCCACATCTTCCACCCGCGTCATTACCACATTTGCACCCCGATTTACCAACTCTTCTCGCACCAATTTCGACACAGTTAAAGCTACTGTTTTTTCTCGGATTCCGGTTGGACTCACAGCGCCTGAATCCTGTGGGCCACCGTGTCCAGGATCTAAAAGTATTTTAATTCCTGATAGCGGCTTTGCTTGTGATATTGGCATTATGCTTGTCTTCGCAGGTGGGTGTTTTAAAGACAGCACTAAAGTTGTGCCATCATATCTCAACTTATAACCCCACTGCTGAGCCGATTTGAGATTAAAAGTGTATTGTACTTGCAGTGGCGATATTTGTTGCCACGCCAAACGCGAAATTACTGGGTCATCATCGAGGCGAATAATATCAGTTTGAGCTGTGGTATTGTACAGCGTTAAATTGAAAGTGCGATCGCCCTCCTGCACGGTGACTGGGACGGGTATTTCTAAAGGAAATAAGACTTCTGTCCAGCCGGAAATTTGGCGCGATCGTGCGCTGCGAATAATCGATCGCGGTGGCACTGCATCCTTGACAATTCGCACTTCTGCTGCTTTAATCCAAGCACCGTAATCGAGCCGAATCCATTCTCCCTCGCGCCCGATAACTGTTGCTCTCGTCCCCTTCGGCAGCGGTGTCATCCGAGAAAAATCCGTACTAGCGCCGGTTCTGGCAACGCCCGGTTCTGTCGTTACTTCTGCTACTTCCAAATCAGCCGGAGATAGGATAGAAATTTTGCCAGTACCTTGCTGACTGACAGTTCGATCGTTCATGGTTAGTTCAAACAATGGCACTCCTAAATCTACTTTTTCCATTTTTTGTAGCGAGGAGTTGTCAGGGGTTTTAGCGCAGCCTTGATATTGTTCGCTACCACCTTTTTTGAGCGGGGAATTTTCACCTAATAATACAGATTTGTTGTCTGGTAATTCGACTTGCGATCGCGCTTTTAAAGGAATAGTAACGCCTGCCAATTTTACTGAAACTTCAGCATTCGCAGGTGCGATCGCCCCGAAACAGATATATTCCCCTGGTAAACTTGCTACATCAACTTTCGGAGTCAGGGAATCTTTAGCAAAAGCCAATCCTACAGGCAATTCCGGCTGATTTGACTGCCGCTTTACCTTAATTTTGACTTCCTGATTTTCGTAACGCAATGTAAACAGATTTTCTCCGATTTGTAGGGGAAAAGTCGGAGCAAAATGACCTGCCGTGGTGCGTGAAATCGGGTTGCCATTTACCGAAACATCACCCGTTGGCGGTGCTGTGCCGATAAAAAAGATGCGATCGGCTGTAGTTTGATGGTTAGCGGGAGGATAAGCAACAAACAAAGGTTGAGCCGCGACAGCTACAGAGGCGATCGCGAGTATCATCCCGAACACAACCAATCCTAAAAATTTTCTCATTCTTAGTCGTCAATAAAGAACTTATAGCGTTTCTGAAATATGATGAAGTAGGTTAGGTTGAGCGCTTCGCGAAACCCAACACCTTATTGTAAATGAAGACAGGACTTACGCAACGGGCATCGGTTAGTAAGGTGCGTCAGGAAAGTTTAACCCTAGTTTTTCTTACCTTTACTCGATCGAGACTCTGGGCTCCCTACAAGCTAATTAATACCAATTCTCCAAATTCTTGGAACAATGATGAGTTTTTGGTTTGTTTACTGAACTATTCCGCACTGGTGCGTCGCTTCCAGATTGTCGCTGTTTTTTGGGAGTGGTAGGTGGCGACGCACCCTACAGTTACTGTGGCATAATTTGTGATAATTGATATCTCGCCTTTCTTAGTAACATGAGGTACGCAACTGGTGCGTCGCTTCCAGATTGTCGCTGTTTTTTGGGAGTGGTAGGTGGCGACGCACCCTACAGTTACTGTTGCATAATTTGTGATAATTGCGTCCTAGACTAGAAGAGTTGGGTTTCGTAACCTCAACCCAACCTACTCAAAATTTTCTCATTAATTCGATCGGGTTTTCCTGACTTTAGTTTTTAATTAATTCCGAAGTTGTTCTCCACAGTTGATCCAACCGGTTCGCTGGCATAGTCAAATACAAAACATCGCCCGCACTCAGACAACAATTGAGCAAATCCCAGCCGTGAATAGTTTGACAATTAGTTTCCACATAAAGAGGTACAAAATCAACCGACATAGCCACATCTCGAATCCGGTAGCTACAGAAAGGATGATTTGGTGTAATCAAAGTTGCCAAAGAAACCCACAGACTGTCAGCCGTCATCCCGTTGCCCAAAATCCGCCCTCCAATCGCCGCCGCTGCGAAAGCCGGAGCCGCCAATTCCGTTGGGTTCAAGACTCCTTCAAATTCAAAAACTTGCTGCACCATCAGAGCAAAATGGGGGTCTTGATTGCGGACAATAACTGGCAGTTTTGGTGCTAATCCTTTAGCACTCAAGGCAATTTCTACATTCGACATATCACTGCTGGTTACTGCTAAAAGTGCTGCGGCTTGGCTAATATTAGCGGCTTCTAGAGTTGCGGGGAAACTGGCACTTCCTTGAATAACCGGAATTTTTAGAGAGCGAGCCGTGCTGAGAAATCGGCAGTTCGGATCTTGCTCGATCGCCACAATATCGTAACCGTTTTTGTGCAGTTCCTTAGCAATTTGGCTGCCAATTCCTCCCAGTCCGCAAATAATGTAGTGATTGCGCAGTGGCACCCGAGCCACATCCCAATATTCAGTGAAGCGAGTTCCCAATACGTAGTCGTTGAGCAGCGCGTAGCAGATGCCGATAATCCCTGCTCCAACTAACATCATGACAACCGTAAATATTTTAATGATGTCAGGAGCTTGTTCGGCAACTTGCTCATAACCTCCGGCTCCGGTAATCATCCCTACAGAAAAATAGAGAGAATCGACAATTGAGATATTGCTGTCAACACAAATATAGGTAGTGGTAGCCATAGCAATCATTGCCAAAAGAGTCATTAAAACAATTACTGCTGCTTGGCTGTGTTGCTGAAATTTGCGTAGGCTAGTTAAGGTTTTAATGAGTTTTTGAATTAAAGTTTTTTGGGGGCTGCGGACAGTTGGCTGGGTGGCAACAATCAGTCGATCGCCCTCCTGGCAATGGCGCTCGGTAAGTACCGCCGATATTAAATCTGTTTTGTTAGCAGCCGGGAGATAATAAATCAACATTCGCGAACGATCTTCCCACAAATCGCTGAGCTTGCGGTTTTTCCAAGGATGATTTTCATCGATATATTCTTCGTGAATCGGCCAAGTTCGATCGAACAAACGCAAATGTCCGATCGCCCGATTTCCGAGAGCAGCAAAAGCGAAAACCGGAGCTGCCAATGATGAAACGCTCATGGAAGCGTGCTCTGGCAAAGTGCGATCGAGTCTGTCGCCTAAACTAGCATTGAACAATCTGTTAATGATCCGAATTTGAGGATTGAGAATCCTCGCTTGCATCAGAATTGCCAAATTTACAGCATCGTCATCACCTGCAATTACTAAAGTGTGCGCCTTTTGAATGCCCGCCGCCAACATTGTAGAAGCTGCTTGCAAATTGCCAACAACAACATCAGAAGTTTCGCCGCGAATTGGGCGATCGCTAATGCCGATCGCGATCCGCCCCTGCTGTCTCAACAAACAGAAAATCTTGTATCCTGTGTGGCCCAATCCGCAAACAATGATTCGAGGTTTCATAAAAAGTTATTTACCAGCCGATTTACGAGCTGTTCTTTGCAGTTTTACCTACCATTGTTGACTGCTGTGGCTTTCGAGAATGTAGCTAACAACACCATCTAGGATGCAGAAGCCCGATGGCTTCTTCCCAGCCAATCCACTTTTACAGGACTTAGTCGAAAGAGCAAACCAGTGGGACTGGGTTATTTGCTGGCGATCGCGCGTCAAATTTAATTGGTTTGTCTTGATCAGACAAACCGAAAAGTAACTCGCTAACATATTCAAGTTGATTAGCCATAAAT